>JBOICK010000101.1:0-21947 GCA_050739895.1 Stenotrophobium sp. | reverse complement strand
GTATTAGATTATTTTATGGTAAAAAAAACCAAATAATAGCGGACTGATTTCCATGCAATCGCGGGACAACCCGGATCCCATCATCGGTCAGGCCGATAATTTCCTGGCCTGTCTGGAGCGTGTGTCGCGCGTTGCGCCGCTGAGCAAGCCGGTGCTGATCATCGGCGAACGCGGTGCCGGCAAGGAACTGATTGCCGCTCGCCTGCATTTCCTTTCCGAACGCTGGCAGCGGCCATTCATCAAGTTCAACTGTGCGGCGCTGAACGAGGAACTGCTGGAGTCGGAACTGTTTGGTCATGTCGCCGGCGCCTATACCGGCGCTACGCGCCCCAGGGTCGGACGCTTCGAGCTGGCGCACAACGGCACATTGTTTCTGGATGAGTTGTCCGCCACGTCGCCGCGCTTGCAGGAAAAACTGCTGCGTGTGGTGGAGTACGGCGAGTTCGATCGTGTCGGCTCATCGGAGACCATCAAAACCGATGTACGTCTGCTGGGCGCTGCCAATCTCGATCTGCCGACGCTGGCGCGCCAGGGCAGATTTCGCGAGGACCTGCTGGATCGCCTTTCCTTCGACGTAATTACCGTGCCGCCGCTGCGTGAACGCCGCGAGGATATCCTGTTGCTGGCGCAAAAATTCGCCGAAGGTATGGCGCAGGAACTGAAACGCGAGTATTTCGCCGGATTCTCACCCGCAGCGCAACGGCAGTTGCAGGCTTATGCCTGGCCGGGCAACGTCAGGGAGCTGCGCAATGTGGTCGAGCGCTGTGTCTACCGGCTCGACAACGTGCAACAGGTCATCGAGGAAATCGAGCTCGACCCGTTCGCATCGCCCTACCGGCCACGCGGCCCCGAGCGGGATGCGCCGGCTATGGCGTCAACTCAAAGCAGAGTGGGGCAGGCGATGCCTGAGTCACGCGAACACGCTCTGCAGCCGGAATTTCCGCTGGACTTCGCCCAGGCTATCGCCTCACAGGAAAAGCAATTGGTGCGTGCGGCTCTGGATGAGGCCCGGTTCAATCAGAAAAAGGCAGCCGAACTGCTGAACCTGACTTATCACCAGTTCAGGGGGCTACTGCGCAAGTACGATCTGTTGAAATCCGATGCCGATTGAAGTCGGTCCGGGCGCGAATCTGGCGCTCCTACCGGGATTCGAACCCGGGTTTAAGCCTTGAGAGGGCTCCGTCCTAGGCCTCTAGACGATAGGAGCGTGGAGAGGCAAGCGGCGCGTATTATACTGACGACCCGGCCGCCGACAAGGCGGACACAACAAAAAAGCATCAGGAATTCAGCCATTACCGAACCAAGACGCATTCCGCGAGCGGAGCATTCCATTTCGCGCTCGCAGATTTCCCACGGCGCCCTCAAGGTGCTCTATACCCTGAAAGATGCCGGTTACGAGGCCTATCTGGTAGGCGGTGGCGTGCGTGACCTGCTCGCAGGACTCACGCCCAAGGATTTCGACATCGCCACCAGCGCTCATCCCGAACAGGTGAAGGCGTTATTCCGGTCCTGTCGCCTGATCGGGCGCCGCTTCGTGATCTGCCACGTACGTTCCGGCAGTGAGATTCTCGAAGTCACCACGTTTCGCGGGCCGATTACCGACAGCCACGAGCGGGACGAGACTGGCCGCATTCTTAGCGATAACGAGTACGGCACGCTGGAGGAGGACGCCTTCCGCCGCGACTTTACCATCAACGCGCTCTACTACGATATCCGCGACTACACCATTGTCGACTATGCCAACGGCCTGGAAGATCTGCGCCACGGCGTGGTGCGGCTGATCGGCGATCCGGAGCAGCGTTACCGCGAAGACCCGGTGCGCATGCTGCGCGCGGTGCGTATCGCGCAGAAGATGGGTTTCACCATCGACACGCCATCGCTGACGGTGATCAAGCGCCTCGGGCATCTGCTGTGCGAGATTCCGGCCGCGCGGTTGTTCGATGAAATTCTCAAAGTGCTGTTGAGCAAGGATGCAGTCGCCAACTTCATCCAGTTACATGAACTGGGATTGTTCAAGCACTTGTTCCCGCAGACCGAGCAGGCCCTGGAAGATGCGCGCAGCTACAACTTTGTGATCAGCGCCTTGCTGGGTACGGCGGACCGGCTCAAGCGTGAGGCCACCGTCAGCCCGGCGTTTCTCTACGCCGCGCTGCTATGGCCGCCGGTGGTGGTGCGCATGAAGCAGCTGATCGCACGGCAGGGACATCATTACAACGTCGCCAGCGTGCAGGCATCGGAAGAAATACTGGCGCATGCGATCGAACGGGTGGCGATCCCCAAGCGTTTTTCGCTGCCGATGCGTGAAATCTGGCAGTTGCAGCCGCGTTTCGAAATGCGCAAGGGCGGACAGGCGCGGCGCCTGTTGACGCACCCGCGCTTTCGCGCTGCGTACGATTTTCTGCTGCTGCGAGCGCAGGCCGGGGAAGCGCCGCAGGAATTGGCTGACTGGTGGACCCAGGCGCAGACTGGCCAACCGCTGCCGCCGGTCAGTGACGATGTGCAGCCGCAGATTGCCGACCCGGCGCGCAAGAAACGCCGTCGCGGCGGTCGTGGGCGCAAGCGAGCGGCCGCGCCTACCGCGGAATAATCTGATTTGGCGTCACCCGCTGTCTGTCGCAAAAACATAAAGACTGTTAAAAATAATTGTATAAATTATATTTATATATATAAATAATAACAAATACATTTTTGAAATCGCAACAGCGGGCGACAACTGCAAAGCACTCAAACATGGCCAAAGCCTATATCGGACTCGGTGCCAATCTTGGCGACCCGCCGGCGCAGTTGCATCAGGCGCTGGATGCGCTGGCGACGACGGCTGGCGTGCGTTTGCTGGGCCAGTCGCGGTTTTACCGCAGCACCGCGATCGGGCTTGCGGGCCAGCCGGATTACTGCAACGCCGCGTGCGTGGTGGAGACTCAGTTGTCGCCGGAAATCTTGTTTGAGCGCCTGCTGATGATCGAACAGGCGGCGGGACGTGTGCGCGACGGCACGCGCTGGGGTCCGCGCACCCTCGATCTGGATCTGCTGCATTACGAAGGCGTAGCCTGCGATACGCCGTGGCTGCGTCTGCCACACGCCGAGATCGCGCGGCGCAACTTTGTATTGGTGCCCTTGCTGGAAATCGCTCCCGATCTGGTGCTGCCGGAACTTGGTCTGGTGCGTCTGTTGGCCGCAGCCGCGGGTCGCGCCGGATTGTCCGTATGGCCGGTCGTGAATCGCTGAGTGCTGCCATGCTTTTGCTATAGTCGCGACGCATTTCAATCGGCCGGACTGGTATGGAACCGAGCAAGCCCGTCAACATTTCAGAATTGCACCGCATGCGCGCGGCTGGCGAGAAGATCGCTTGTCTGACCGCATACGATGCCAGTTTCGCGATGCTCGAAGATCGCGCCGGTGTCGACCTGATCCTGGTCGGCGATTCGCTGGGCATGGTCATGCAGGGCGGTACGACAACGACGCCGGTGACGGTGAACGATATCGTCTACCACTCGCGCTGTGTGGCGCCGCATCTCAAGCGCGCGTTTTTGGTCGCCGATCTGCCATTCCTGTCGTTCGCCACGCTGGAGCGCGCACTCGACGCCTCGCAGCGCATGATGCAGGAAGGCGGCGCCAAGATGGTCAAACTGGAGGGCGGGGCAGAGCAGGCCAGTATCGTCGAATACCTGGCGGTGCGCGGTGTGCCGGTGTGTGCGCACCTGGGGCTGCGGCCGCAATTCATCCACAAGATGGGTGCGTTCAAGGTGCAGGGCCGCGATGACGCCGCCGCCGAGGCGATGCTGCACGACGCCAAAGTGCTGACCGAGGCGGGCGCCGATCTACTGGTTCTGGAATGCGTGCCGTCGTCGCTTGGCAAGCGCATCGCCGAGGTTTCACGCGCGCCGGTCATCGGTATCGGCGCGGGGCCGGATGTGCACGGCCAGATTCTCGTATTGCAGGACATCCTGAACATCTCGCCGCTGGTCACGCTGGGCCGCAAACCCCGTTTCGTGAAGGACTTCATGCGGGACGCCACCGATATCGAGACGGCCGTGCGCAACTATGTGCAGGCGGTGAAGGTGGCGACTTATCCTGCCGCCGAGCACTGCTTTTAGGGCTGCCGCGCCACTCCCTTGTCGCAGCGAATATTTTCCATGCTGCGATCCGACCGTTCACTCGCCGATGACGCCTGATGCTGACTCTCCACACCATTCCGGAGTTGCGCGCCCAACTGAATGCCTGGCGCAAGGCTGGCCTGCGCATCGCCCTGGTGCCGACCATGGGCAACCTGCATCGCGGTCATCTGGAGCTGGTGCGCCGCGGCCGCGAAGTGGCGGATCGTGTCGTCGCCAGCATTTTTGTCAATCCGCTGCAGTTTGGCCCGACCGAGGATTACGGCCGCTATCCGCGCACGCTGGAGCAGGATCAGGCCGCACTAGAGCAGGCTGGCGCGGACCTATTACTGGCGCCCACCGCGCAGGAGGTCTACCCGCGGGGCATGGATGGGCTGACGCGGGTCAGTGTGCCTGGCATCGCGAATATCCTCTGCGGTCAGTTTCGGCCAGGACATTTCGACGGCGTGGCGACGGTGGTCAGTATCCTGTTTAATCTGGTGCAGCCGGAAATTGCGCTGTTCGGCGAAAAGGACTATCAGCAGCTGTTCATACTGCGACGCGTGGCGGCTGACCTGCACATGCCGATCCGGATCATCGCCGTCGCCACTGAGCGCGAGCCGGACGGCCTGGCCTTGTCGTCACGCAACCAGTATCTGGGTGCGGACGAACGCCAGCTGGCTCCTGAGTTGTATGCCGCGCTGTGTGAAGTGGCGCAGAAGCTGCAATCCGGCCGGCGCGATTTTTCCGCATTGTGCTATGCCGGCATCAAGCGCCTTGAAGCCAGCCAGTTCCGCCCGCAGTATCTGGAAATCAGGGCGCCGGACCTGACGGCGCCGAGTCGCGATGGGCGGGAATTCGTGATTCTGGTGGCGGCCTATCTGGGTCGGACCCGCCTGATTGACAACATCACGGTTCAGGCATGAGGTTTTGAACAGACTTCCGGAAAATGCACTAAAATAGCCCCATATCGCTCAACGGCATGCGCCGTGAGCGACGGGCGCATGTCTTTTTGGGCCGCCCGCTATTCTGAAACCCTGAATGTGTGGCGTATGTCTTTTTGGGCCGCCCCATTCAAACCCCATAGGAATATGCCATGCAGCTCAACGTCCTCAAGTGCAAACTCCACCGCGCCTGTGTTACGCATTCGGAACTCGATTACGAAGGCTCCTGCGCCATCGACAAGCGCCTGCTCGATCTGGCCGGAATCCATGAGTTCGAGCAGATTTACATCTACAACGTCACCAATGGCGAACGTTTCGTCACTTACGCGATTCTCGCCGAGGCGGGTTCCGGGATCATTTCCGTGAACGGCGCTGCTGCGCACAAGGCCAAGGTGGGTGATCGCGTGATCATCTGCGCCTATGCCGGCATGGATGCCCAGGAATTGCGGGCGCACAAGCCGCGCCTGGTTTACCTGGATGCCACCAACAAAGTGACTCACTCCGCCAACACCATCGCTGTGCAGGCTGCCTGATCGACTTCCGGCCGGTTCAAGCATGAGCCGGGTTCAGGCGTGGTTTCCCACGCTGATCTACAGCGAACGCCTGCTTGCCCGCGGAGGTCCGGCGCTCAATGCCGAGTTGTTGCGCGAATGCAGACAGATTCGCGATTACGACCGTGCCGGTGTCCGCTGGTCGCGGAACAACTATCCGGGTGGCTACACCAGCTACGGTTCGATGGACCGGCTGCACCGGTTCTCCTCCACCTTCGACCAATTGCGCCTCAAACTCGATCGGCATGTGCGCAATTACGCGCGCGCGCTGGAGTGGGATTTGCGCGGCGGACGCCTGGAGATGACCGATTGCTGGATCAACATCATGCCGGCTGGTTGCGCACACAGCTTTCACCTGCATCCACAGGCAGTGGTCAGCGGCACTTACTACGTACGCACGCCGCGCGGATGTCCGGAACTCAAGTTCGAGGATCCGCGCTTGTCGCGGCTGATGGCTGCACCGCCGCGCAAGGGCGATGCCGCGCCGGAACAACAGGCGCATATCAGCTATCCCGCGCAGGCTGGGCAAGTGATCTTGTTTGAAAGCTGGTTACGGCATGAAGTGCCGGCTAATCTTGCAGCGGGAGAGCGCATCAGTATCAGCTTCAACTATCACTGGTGTGCATAACCAAGCACCGAAACAAAAGCCCAGGGCCAAAAGACCAATATCATGTCCAAGCTCACCAACAGTCCTGCCTGGCAGGCGCTGCAGGCGCATTCCCACGCCATGCAAAGCGCCACGATTGCCGACCTGTTCGCGGCGGATTCGCAACGCGCGCAGGCGTTCTCCTGTGATGCGGTCGGACTGCATCTGGATTATTCCAAACAGCGTGCGACCGCCAGCACCCGCGCGTTATTGATAAAGCTGGCCGAGCAGCAGCGGCTGAGTCAGTGGATACGGCGCCTGTTTGCGGGCGATGAAGTCAACAACACCGAGCATCGCGCCGCCGGCCATGCAGCGCTGCGCGCGCCGCGCGGTGCAGCCGTGCAAATTGGTGGTGAAAACGTGGCGCCAGCCGTGCATGCGGTGCTCGATCGCATGTGCGGGTTCGCGGAACAGGTGCGCGATGGCCAATGGCGCGGGTACAGCGACAAGCGCATCACCGATCTGGTGAATATCGGCATCGGGGGCTCCGATCTGGGTCCGCGCATGGTCTGCGATGCACTGTCTCCGGTCGCGGATGGTCCGCGCGCGCACTTTGTTGCCAACGTCGATGGCGTACAGATTGCAGAATTGCTGAAGACGTTGAATCCGGAGACGACGTTGTGGGTGGTGACCTCAAAGACGTTTACGACCCAGGAAACCATGGCAAATGCCGGCGCGGCACGCGATTGGCTCCTGCGATCAGCCGATGAAGCCGCAATTGCGCGGCATTTTGTCGCGGTGTCCACCAATCTCGCTGAGACGCGCAAGTTCGGTATTGCCGAAAGCAACATTTTCGGTTTTTGGGACTGGGTTGGCGGGCGTTATTCGCTATGGTCGGCGGTGGGTTTATCGATAGTCATCGCGATCGGGCCACAGCGGTTTCGGGAATTGCTGGCAGGTGCTCATGCCATGGACCAGCATTTTCGCGAAGCGCCACTTCAGCAGAATCTGCCAGTGCTGATGGGACTGCTCGGTGTCTGGAACAATAATTTTCTCGGTTGCGCCAGCCACTACATCGCGCCTTACGCTCAAAAGCTTGTGCATTTCACTGCGTGGCTCCAGCAGTTGGAGATGGAATCGAATGGCAAGGGGGTCGATCGTGACGGTCATCCGGTGGACTATTCGACTACGCCCTCGTTGTGGGGCGATGTCGGCACCAACGGTCAACACGCCTTCTTTCAAATGCTGCATCAGGGGCCAGCGGTTCACTCGGTTGACTTCATCCTGCCGGTTGCCGCCGAGCACACACTGACGGATCAACACCGCATGCTGGTAGCCAACTGCCTGGCGCAGAGCGCAGCGCTGATGCTCGGCAAAACCGCTGAGCAGGTATCCGCTGAACTCCAGGTCCGCGGATTGAGCGGAATAGCGTTGGCAGCAGCGATTCCGCCCCGTGTATTCAGCGGTAATCGGCCCAGCAATACACTGCTGCTGCCGCGGCTTGACCCCTATCATCTGGGTGCGTTGCTGGCGTTGTACGAGCACCGCACTTTTGTGCAGAGCGTGATCTGGAACATCAATCCCTTCGATCAATGGGGTGTGGAACTCGGCAAACAGCTCGCACAGAACGTACTCAGTCTGATGAATGGAGCGCAGACGACGGAACTGGACGGTTCGACTCAGGCATTGCTGCATCGCGTTCGTTGATGGCGTGTTGCGCCAGCGCCCATGCGACGTGCTCACGCACCATTTCGTCCGGGTAATCCTGGCGTGATATGAGCGCTGCGATGATCATCGGGCTGGTTGGCGCATTGCCCAGTGCAACTGCGAGATTCCTCAACCAGCCGGCGTAGCCCGGCCGACGCAGTGCCATGCCTTCGGTATTGCGCAGCCAAACAGCTTCGCTCCAGCCAAACAGATCGATCAATTTCACATTGTCCAGACCGTGACGCGGCGTGAAGTCAGCTTCTGTTGTGATTTGTGCGTAGCGATTCCACGGGCACACGAGTTGGCAGTCATCGCAGCCGAAGATGCGATTTCCCATCATTGGGCGCAGTTCCTGCGGAATCGGGCCGCGATTTTCAATCGTGAGATAAGAGATGCAGCGTCGTGCATCGAGACGATAAGGCCCGATGATGGCCTGTGTTGGGCAGATTTTGATGCAGGCATTGCATTTGCCGCACTGGTTTTCGGCCAGCGGTGCCGGGTCCGGCGACAGGCGCAGATCGGTATAGATTTCGCCGAGAAAAAACCATGAACCGGCATCGCGATTGAGCAGCAGGGTGTTTTTGCCGATCCAGCCCAGATGAGCGTTGCGCGCCAGGGCTTTTTCCAAGGCGGGTGCGCTGTCGGTAAAGACACGATAGCCGTGAGCGCCGATGGCGTGTTCGATGCGCCGCGCCAGTTTCAGCAGGCGCGAGCGCATCAGCTTGTGATAGTCGCGGCCCAGCGCATAGCGGGAAATGTAGGCCAGTTCGCCATTGCACAGCACCTGTTCCGCACTCTCGGCGTGGGGACGATAGTCGAGCCGTGCCGAAATCACACTGACCGTTCCGGGGCGCAGCTTGGCCGGATGTTCGCGCAGCGACAGGCCACGCCGCATGTAGTCCATGTCGGCGTGCATGCCTTGTTCAAGCCATGTGCGCAGATGCGCTAAATCTTTGTCAAGACTGAGTTCAGCGACGCCGGCGTCGGCAAAGCCCAGTTCGCGTGCCCAGATTTTGATCTGGTCCGCATTCACTTCGGCTACGGGTAAAAGGGCGCTCACGAATATACTGTGCGCATGACGATGGAGGATATTTCCCTCAGATTGTATTCGGTCGCGCAAATACGCGAACTGGATCGGCGCGCGATGGCTTCCGGCATTCCCGGATATCAGTTGATGCAGCGCGCCGCTGCGGCCTGCTGGGAGGCGATTCAGCACAGTTGGCCTGATGCGCGACGCATCGACGTGGTCTGCGGGTCAGGTAACAACGCTGGTGATGGATTCGAGATCGCGCGTCTGGCGCGAGCCGCTGGCCTGATCGTCAAGGTCTGGCAGGTGGGATCCGCACCGGCGCGAGGAGAAGCTTTGACGGCGTTCCACGCATGGCAGGCGGAGGGCGGCGCGCTGGCACCACTGGCCGGCTCTGCGTTTGCGGGTGCCGAGGTCATCGTCGATGCGCTGTTTGGCATCGGGCTGTCACGCGCACCGGCAGGGGCTGCGCTGGATGCGGTGCTGGCGATCAATCTTGCGCACGCACAGGGCGCGGGCGTGCTCGCGGTGGATGTGCCCTCGGGGCTGGATGCCGATAGTGGACGTCCGTTGGGCGCGCAAGTTCACGCGGATGTCACGGTTACCTTTATCGGCGGCAAACGCGGTCTGCATGCCGGCGCAGACGGAGTGGGACAAGTTTTGTTGGCGGATTTGGATATTCCGGAATCCGCACATGCCGGGCTGGATGCACCGGCGTTCCGTTTTCACGAACGGGATTTGCGGCGCTGGCTGATGTCGCGGCGCACGGACGCGCACAAGGGCTGTCACGGGCATGTGCTGCTGGTCGGTGGCAATGCGGGAATGAGTGGAGCGATTCTGCTGGCGGCACGCGCCGCGCTGCGTGCCGGTGCCGGGCTGGTAAGCGTGGCGACGCGTGCGAGCCACGCCGCATGGCTCGCTGCCTCACAGCCGGAATTGATGTGTCACGGTATCGAGCGTGCGTCCGACCTGACACAGCTGCTGCAGCACGCAAGCGTAGTCGCGATGGGTCCAGGACTGGGACAGGATGAATGGAGCCGCAGTCTGTATTCAGCAGTGATCGAGTCGGACCTGCCACTGGTCGTGGATGCGGATGCGCTCAACCTGCTTGCGCATCAGCCGGCCCGCAGCGAGCGCTGGGTGCTGACACCCCATCCGGGCGAGGCTGCGCGCCTGCTGGGCTGCAGCACGGCGGAGATTCAGCGCGACCGTTTTGGTGCAGTGACCGGTTTGTATCAACGCTATGGTGGTGTGGTCGTGCTCAAGGGCGCAGGCAGCCTGATTCAAGGCGCAGTGCAACGACTGTGCCCCTATGGAAACCCCGGCATGGCAGTCGGGGGCATGGGCGATGTGCTGACCGGCATCATCGCAGCCTTCATCGGACAGGGACTTGCTCTCGAAGATGCCGCCGGTGCTGGTGTGCTGGCGCATGCGCTGGCCGGTGATCGCGCGGCGCAGGCAGGGCAGCGCGGGCTGCTGCCCAGCGACTTGATTGCCGAACTGCGCGCCATCGTCAATCCATGAACCTGTTTATCAAGGATGCCGGCGCCACCGAAGCTTTGGGCGCAGCGCTGGCACGGGCATTGGCCGCAAGGCCGGGCGGCGTCATTTATCTGCAAGGCGATCTCGGTGCGGGCAAGACCACGCTGGCGCGCGGGTTTCTGCGGGCGCTGGGCGTCACAGGTGTTATCCGCAGTCCGACCTATACGTTGATGGAGGTGTATCACGTGCAGGCTCGCGACGTGCTGCACATGGATTGCTACCGGCTGAGCGATCCGCTGGAACTGCATAACCTTGGCCTCACCGACTATCCGCCGCAGCGGACTCTGTGGCTGGTGGAGTGGCCGGAGCAAGGTGCCAGCGTGTTACCGCCTTCAGATATTGTGATTCGGATCGAGGTTGTGGAAACAGGCCGAAACCTTTCTGTTTCGGGGCTTTCAACAGCCGAGGCTGAGCGATTCTTGGATCAGACTTAGGGCGGTAATTGTGTGTTTGACTTTAACAATACGGCCTATCCACATTGTTTATATAAAAGAAAATATTGACTTATAGAAATTGTCACCTTAATCTTGGCTTCTGCCGTTATGGAGCCACGGCCATGCGTTTTGTCTTATTCAGCATCCTGTTGTGTTTTGCGTCGTTGGCAAACGCAGCGGAATTGCGTGCGTTGCGTCTGTCAGATGGGCCTGACAGCACACGCGTGATGTTTGAACTCAGCGGCAGCAACACACCGTACAAGATATTCACGCTGACCAATCCCGATCGAGTGGTGATCGACATCGCCGGCGTTGACAAAGGCGGCGTTGCGCTGGTCGACCGTTCAACCGGCAACGGCTACGTCAAACGCCTGCGCTCGGCCGAACGCAGCGACGGTACGCTGCGGGTAGTACTGGATGTGTCGCAGCCGGTGGACCCCAAGAGTTCTGGCATGGTAGCGACCGGCGGTTATGGTTATCGCCTGGAACTGGATCTGACCGCAAAATCCACGGCGCCGGTGATTCTGGCGCCATCATCTCAGGTCTCGACCGCCAGCAAGCTGGCGACCTTGCCTGATGCGAAGACCAGCCAGGCTCCTGTGACCCGGCTTGCCGCCAAGCAGATTGTCATCGCGATAGACCCAGGCCATGGCGGCGAGGATCCAGGCGCGCACGGACCTTCCGGGCTGCTGGAAAAAAACGTCTCGCTGTCAATCGCCCGCAAACTGGCAAAGCTGGTCGATGAGCAGCCGGGGATGAAGGCGGTGCTGACACGCGATGGCGATTACTACGTCGGTTTGCGCCAGCGCATCGATATTGCGCGCAAGGCGCAGGCCGACCTGTTCATCTCGATCCATTGCAATGCATTCCCCCATCACGACATGCACGGTACAGCGGTCTATGTGCTGTCCAACAAGGGCGTGACCGGCGAACAGGCGCGCTGGCTGGCCAACCAGGAAAACGCGGCCGACATGGTCGGCGGCATCGACATCCAGGACAAAGATCACGCGCTGGCCGCAGTGCTGATCGATCTTTCGCAGAGCGCGACACTGGAGGCGAGTTTTGATGTCGGCAAACGCATGCTCGATTCCATGGGGCAGATCAATGCCCTGCAGAAGCCGCGTGTACAGCAGGCTGCGTTCGTCGTGCTCAAGGCGCCGGATATTCCTTCAGTGCTGGTCGAAACGGCGTTCATCACCAATCCCCACGACGAGCGCCTGCTGGCCAGCGACGGCTATCGCGAAAAGATTTCCCAGCAACTGCTCTCAGGCATCAAGGGTTATTTTCAGCACTATCGGCCGCAGCGCCAGATGGTCGATAACGGTGGCGATGCGACCTCGGCTGCCGCCGATGATCTCAGCTACGGCCCCGCGCGCCCAGTGGCGGTGAGTTACGAACAAAAAACCGCTCGCCGCGAGAAAGAAGATACCTCCCGCTAAAGCCGTATTTCAGAATATATCTTGATTAAATATTGATATTTTTATTAATATATCAATATAATATCACAAAATTATTGCTATTTTCTCAACAGCGGGTGGCAATCTTTTTGTGCTCCCGTATGCTTTGCGTCCCTTCCGGACGCCGTCATGCCGATCCAGCTGCTCAGCGATTCACTCATCAACCAGATCAAGGCCGGCGAAGTGGTCGAACGCCCTTCGGCTGTGGTCAAGGAACTGGTCGAGAACAGCCTGGATGCCGGCGCCAGCCGCATCGAGATCGAGATCGAGCAGGGCGGACTCGGCCTGATCCGCATCCGCGACAACGGCTCCGGCATCGCCCGCGACGAACTGCTGCTGGCACTGGCGCGGCATGCCACCAGCAAGATCCACAGCCTTGACGATCTGGAGCAGGTCGCCAGCCTCGGCTTTCGCGGCGAGGCATTGCCGAGCATCGTGTCGGTTTCGCGGCTGTTGTTGAGTTCGCGCACGGCGGGCAGCGATCACGGCTGGCAGATTTCCGCAGCCGGAGCCATCAACGACAAAAGCCTGCAACCAGCAGCGCTGCCGACAGGAACGACAGTCGAGGTTCGTGACCTGTTCTTCAATACGCCTGCGCGTCGCAAGTTCATGAAAACGGAATCGACCGAGTTTCGTCACGTCCACCAGATCATCAATCGCATCGCACTGGCAAATTTCGAAACCGCATTCACCCTGCGCCACCAGCAACGGCGCGTGCTGGACATTGACGCCGCATTAAACGAAGCCGCGCGCGAGGCGCGCGTGGCAGAAATCTGCGGCGCGGAATTCCACAAGAATTCGGTGTATCTGGATGAGCAGCGCATGGGCCTGCAACTGCGCGGCTGGGTTGGCCTGCCGAGCTTCGCGCGAAACCAGGCAGACCTGCAATTCCTCTATGTGAATGGCAGGCCGGTGCGCGACAAGTTGCTGGGTCATGCCTTGCGACGAGCGTTTGCAGATGTGATGCACTCCACTCATTACCCTGCATTCGTGCTGTATCTGGAACTGGACCCGGCGAGCGTGGATGTGAATGTGCATCCACAAAAAACCGAAGTTCGATTTCGCGAATCAACCAGGGTGCACGATTTCCTGTTTGGCGCGGTACATCAGTTGCTGCGCCGCATACGTCCGGAACCGGAGCAGCATCATCAGGCGCGCCTGGGCTCCACCGATCCCGTGACAAACCAGCAGACCATGCGCTATGCCGCACCGGCGGTGTCCGGATCGCTATCTGTGCATGAGTCATCAGTCCACCTTGAGAATACCTGGGCCGGTTTTGCCAGGACGGATTTGCCGGCTGTGCATGAGCCGCAATCACCGGAGTTTCCGTTGGGCCATGCGCTGGCTCAGTTGCACGGCATTTACATCCTCGCGCAGAACCCGTCGGGCCTGATTCTGGTCGATGCACATGCCGCGCATGAACGTGTGTTGTACGAACGCTTCAAGCGACAACTGTCGGAGGGCGCTGTCGCCACGCAATCCCTGCTGATCCCCGAACAGGTGCAGCTTCAAGAAGACGAGGTCGATGCGCTGGAGCTGCGGCGCAAGGAACTGCTGCACCTGGGACTGGAACTGGATCGCAGCGGGCCGGGCGCGGTGACGATCCGCGCCGTGCCTACGCTGCTGGCGCGCAATGACATCGCGGCGTTCGTGCGTGGCCTGGTTGCCGGCAACGATGACGCCGGCAGCGACATGCACCTCGGCGAAGTCCTGGATGCGCAGCACCGCGCGATGGCGGACATGGCCTGCAAGGCGGCGATCAAGGCAAATCGCCGCCTGACGCTGGTAGAGATGGATGCATTGCTGCGCGACATGGAGCAGACCGAATTGTCCGGTCAATGCAATCACGGACGTCCAACCTGGGTGCAGGTCGGCATGAATGAACTCGACCGGCTGTTTTTGCGAGGGCGCTGAGACTGTGAGTCCCGATGTGAGAGCGCCGCCTGTCATTCTGCTGATGGGCCCTACCGCGTCGGGTAAAACCGCACTCTCGCTTGAACTGTGTACGCGCATGCCGGCCGAGATCATCAGCGTGGATTCGGCGCAGGTTTACCTCGGCATGGATATCGGCACTGCCAAGCCTGACCTCGCAACGCGCGCGAGTGTGCCGCATCACCTGATCGACATACTCGATCCCGCCGATGCTTATTCCGCCGCGCGTTTTGCCGCCGATGCTACGCGACTGATCGCAGAAATCATTGGTCGCGGGCGTGTGCCGTTGCTGGTCGGCGGCACGATGCTCTATTTCCGGGCGTTACAGGCCGGGCTGCACGCACTGCCGTCAGCGGACGCTGCAGTGCGTTCACGGCTCGAATGCGAGGCCAAAAATCTAGGCAGCGCAGGATTGCATGCGCGTCTGCGCGAACTCGATGCCGTATCCGCAGCGCGACTGCATCCGAATGATTTGCAGCGCATCCAGCGCGCGCTGGAAATCATCGAGTGCACCGGCATGACTCCGACGGAGTTTTATGCGCAACCGCTGACCGGTGGGATCGCGGGTACCGTCATCAAGATCGGCATGCAGACACCGCAGCGCACGGAACTGCATTCGCGTATCGAGCGGCGCTTGCTGCAAATGATGCGCGATGGTTTTGTCGAAGAAGTCGAAGCGCTCTACCGGCGCGGCGACCTGTGCCCGGAAATGCCTTCGATCCGCGCGGTCGGATACCGTCAATTGTGGCCGTTTGTTGCCGGGCAGTGCAGTCGCGATGAGGCAGTGCAGCGCTGTATCGCGGCGACGCGCCAGTTCGCCAAACGGCAATTGACCTGGCTGCGCAGCGAGACCGGTGTTCATTGGCTCGACTCCGCTACGAATGACCTGGTGGGCCAAGCCATGAAACTGCTGAAATGACAGCTGACTGAGCGTCCTGTTAGACTTTTCAAGCTTAAGGCTAAGGCGGCACGAGTCCGCGACAAATTACAAAGGACGATCAAAATGTCAAAAGGTCATACATTACAAGAACCCTTCCTCAATGCGCTGCGCAAGGAGCGCATTCCTGTCTCGATCTATCTGGTCAACGGAATCAAGCTGCAAGGGCAGATCGAATCGTTCGATTCATTTGTGATTTTGCTCAAGAATGCCGTCAGTCAGATGGTCTACAAGCACGCGATATCCACTGTTGTGCCGGCACGCGCAGTGCGTGTATATGACGCTGACGGCGGTCCCGACCAGGGCGAGCCGGCCGCCGACGAAAGCCATCCCGAGGCGCAGCCTGACGGACACTGATCAAGGTTTTGCCAAACGTGTCTGCACGCTGTTGACCTGCGGCTGGTTCATGTCTGTATCTGCCGATGTTTGAGCGGCCGCAAAAGGGACAGAAAGCCGTTCTGGTGCATCTGGAGTTTCCGGGCGCCGATTTCGCCAGCGACCGCACCGAGTTCGAGGAACTGGCGCGTTCGGCAGGTGCTGAGGTGCTGGCGGTTATCGGCGGCAGCCGCCAGAAACCCGACGCCGGACTGTTCATCGGCAGCGGCAAGGCCGAGGAGATTGCCGGGATTGCGGCGGCGACCAGCGCCGATCTGGTGATCTTCAACCATGACCTTTCGCCCAGCCAGGAACGCAACCTGGAGCGAATACTCAAGTGTCGCGTGCTCAATCGCGCCGGACTGATTCTGGACATCTTTGCGCAGCGCGCAAGATCGCATGAAGGCAAACTGCAGGTGGAGCTGGCGCAATTGCAGCATCTGTCCACGCGTCTGGTGCGCGGCTGGACCCATCTGGAACGCCAGCGCGGCGGCGGCATCGGTCTGCGTGGCCCGGGCGAGACCCAGTTGGAGATGGATCGCCGCCTGATTCGCGAGCGCATCGCAACGCTCAAGCGACATCTTGAAACAGTGAGGTCGCGGCGCGCCCAGAACCGGCAGGCCCGTGACCGCTCCAATATTCCAACCGTCTCGCTGGTCGGCTACACCAATGCCGGAAAATCGACGCTGTTCAATGCACTGACCGGCAATCAGGTTTATGCCTCCAGCCAGTTATTCGCGACTCTGGATACCACCGTGCGCAAATTGGCTCTGCCAGCCAGCGAGCCTGTTCTGCTAGCCGACACCGTTGGATTCATCCGCGATCTGCCGCATGACCTGGTGGCTGCATTTCGCGCTACCCTGGAAGAAGCGCGCGTCGCGGACCTGTTGTTGCATGTGGTCGATTCCGCCGATCCTGAACGTACTGTACGGATTGATCAGGTGCTTGAAGTGCTCGCCGAAATCGAGGCGGAAGCGGTGCCGTGCCTGGAAGTTTTCAACAAGATTGACTTGCGTCCGGATGCGGAGCCGCGCATCGAAAGGGATGCTCAAGGCGTACCGGTGCGCGTGCTGGTTTCCGCCAGAACAGGCCAGGGGCTCGACCTGTTGCGGCAGGCGATATCCGAGCGTGTGCGATCCGCGGATGCTGTGTATGACTTGCAACTCCCGCCCGCTGCAGCCAGGCTGCGAGCGCAATTATTTGCGCATCATGCAGTTCGCGGCGAGCGTACGGATGAGACCGGAAATTTTCACCTCAGAGTCACGATGCCCTATGAACGTCTGCGCGGACTGTGCGTGGCGGCCGGCGTGCAGCCGCCGAAAACATCCGCAGCCATTGAGGAATGGGATAAAATCGCGATCTGATGTCAAACATGCGGCGTCAGGCGGGTCTGCCTGACAGGATGCGCACTTTGCACGGCCCGTCTCCAGTATTCGTGAGACTTTAATTTTGACTCCAGAACAGGTTCTGGCATGTCAACACAGCGTCGGTGGAGCTAAAAATGGCTTGGAATGAGCCCGGCCCAGGCCGCGATCCCTGGAATCAGGGACCCAAAAAAGGAGCAGCGTCGCCGGATCTCGAAGAGATGCTGAAGCGGCTGAAGGCGCGTTTCAGTGGTGCAAGCGGCAAGACTCCCGGCGGCCAGATGTCGGGTCGCGTATCGAGCCTGTTGATTGCAGGGCTTGCGGTGCTGTGGATTGCGTCCGGCTTTTATGTGGTCGATGAGCAGGAGCGGGGCGTGGTGCTGCGTTTTGGCCAATACGTCGGTACGACTCAGCCAGGCCTGCGCTGGCATTTGCCGTGGCCGGTCGAGGATGCCGAGGTGGTCAACGTCACAGGCGTGCGTTCGATCAAGGATGAGGCGGTGATGCTGACCCAGGATCAAAACATCGTGGATGTCGACCTGTCCGTGCAATATCGCGTGTCTTCGGCTGCGGACAACCTGTTGAACGTAGACGATCCCGATACGACCTTGCGCCAGGCGACCCAGGCGGCGGTGCGCGAAGTAGTCGGCCAGAGCGCAATGGATACGATGCTGACCAACGGGCGCGAAGCAGTAGGCGATCGTACAAAGCGTCTGTTGCAGTCTCGGCTGGATGCCTACAAGACAGGTCTGGTGGTGACCGAAGTCAATATCCAGCAGGTGCAGCCGCCGGAACCGGTGCAGGCCGCATTTGCAGATGCCATCAAGGCTCGCGAAGATCAGCAGCGGCTCAAGAGCGAGGCTCAGGCCTATGCCGATGACCGGCTGCCCAAGGCACGCGGCACGGCTGCGCGGCAGCTTGCCGAGGCCACCGGTTATCGCGCCAAGGTAATCGCCCGTGCCGAGGGTGATACCTCGCGTTTTATCCAGCTTGACGCGGAATATCGCAAAGCGCCGAAGGTCACGCGTGAGCGCCTTTACCTGGACAGCATTGGCAGCGTGTTGTCGAACAGCAGCAAAGTGCTGGTCGATGTAGACAAAAGCAATTCGATGATTTACCTGCCGCTGGACCAGATCATGAAGAACCAGCCACAGATTCCCGATGTGTCTGCACCATCTGCTCCCGCGATACCTGGCCCTGCCTCCAAGGCCAGCCCCGGCCCGGATTCCGGCGACTCCAGCGACATATTGCGTTCGCGCGAACGGGGGCGGCCATGAGCAAGAATCCCGTATTCTGGATAGCGCTGCTGGGCGTGGTCGTATTTATCGGGTATAGCAGTATTTTTACAGTCGACCAGCGTGACCGCGCAGTGTTGTTTCAACTCGGTGAGATCAAAGGTACCGATTTCGGACCGGGCCTGCATTTCAAAATCCCGTTTGTGCAGACCGTCGAAGAATATGATGGCCGTTTGCTGACGCTGGACGGTCAGACCGAGGATTTTTTGACTGCTGGAAATAAGACCATTCAGGCAGATTATTTCGTCAAATGGCAGATAGCCGATACCGCGACATATTACCGCGCGACCGGAGGCCAGAAACTGGTGGCGACGGATCGCCTTTCGAGCATCGTTAATCGTAATCTACGCGACCAGTTTGGGGTCATGACAATACAGCAGGCTGTTTCGGGTGATCGCAATGCCTTCGCTGCTGCGCTGGAAAAAGCGACTGCCAGCAAGGTCGGTGAACTGGGTATCCGCATCGTCGATGTTCGCGTCAAGCGCATTGACCTGCCCAAGGAGGTCAGCGGAGCGGTCTATGACCGTATGCGCGCCGAACAGACCCGGATAGCCTCCGACCTGCGAGCTCGTGGCAGCGAGACCGCCGAGAAGATCCGCGCGGACGCTGATCAGGAGGCCGAGGTGACGCTTGCCGATGCCTACCGCGACGCCGAAAAAATTCGTGGGGAAGGTGACGCCAAAGCTGCAGATATTTACGCCAAGGCTTATAGCCAAGACCCGGAGTTCTACAGCTTCTATCGCAGTCTGAGCGTCTATCGCGATGCGTTCAGCAGCAAGCGGGATGTGTTGGTGCTGGAGCCCAAAGGAGAGTTTTTCCGTTATTTCAACGGTGCTGGAAAGTAGCTTGAATTGGCAAGAACTGGTCCGCGCGCTGGCCTTGGTCATGGTGATCGAAGGACTGGCGCCGTTTGCGACGCCGGTCCGCTGGCGCATGATGTTGCTCAACATTGCGGGACTTGAAAGCCGCACCCTGCGCGTGATTGGCCTGCTCAGCATGCTCGCCGGGATCGCTCTACTACAGACGCTGAACTGAACATGGCTACTGAACGCTGGATGCTGCCCGATGGCATGGAAGAGGCCTTGCCGCCTTTTTCCTGGCAACTGGAGGATCTTCGCCGCACACTGCTCGACTATTACCGGGCAGCGGGGTATGAACTGATCCAGCCACCGTTCCTGGAACATCTGGATACCCTGTTGTCGGGCAGCGCCCGCAACCTCGATCATCAGACATTCAAGCTGACCGACCCTGGCAGTGGCCGTCTGCTCGGCTTGCGCTCGGACATGACGCCGCAGGCAGCAAGAATTGCCGCGCGACGCTATGCCAATTTGCCGCTGGTACGTCTGTGCTACTTGGGCACCGTGCTGCGTACCCAGCCCGACCGCCTGGGTGGTCCGCGATCGCCGCGCCAGGTTGGTTGTGAAATATTCGGCGAAGCGGGCCTGGCGGCAGATCTCGAAATTCTGCGGGTCATGCTCAGGACGCTGGAACTGTCCGGAGTATCGGATGTGCACTTGGATCTAGGTCATGTCGGAATTTACCGCTCGGTCGCGGCGCGCCTGAAACTAGATGCAGAAGACGAATCTGCGCTGTTCGATATCCTGCAGCGCAAATCATTGCCGGACCTGCTGGACTTCGCCGCCGCCCGCCGCATGCAGAAGCGCGCGTTGTCATCCCTGGCGCAGTTGATGGATTTGCATGGTGACGCCGGCGTAATAAAGCGCGCGCGCATGACGCTGGCCGATTGCGGTGATGAAGTCATCGCTGCGCTGAACATGCTCGACCAGGTCGTCTCGCAGCTTGAATCTGGGTTTCGCGGACTGCCGATACATATCGATCTTGCGGAACTTCGTGGTTATCGTTACCAGACCGGCATGGTGTTTGCAGCATTTGTTCCGGGGCATGGTCGTGAACTGGCGCGCGGCGGTCGCTACGATGGCATCGGGCAGGAGTCCGGCACTGCGCGGCCGGCCACGGGGTTTTCGGCTGATATCAATGAGCTTCTGCGTCTGGCAGATGCGGATGCAATAACGCGCGAGTCCGCGCAAATGAAGTCGCGCCGGGCCAAACCTAAAAAAAGTTGATGCGGCATTCACGGTCAATATTGTGCCTGCCGTAAAGGGAGTTTATCGAGGAAGTCATGGGAAAATCCGTAGTAGTCATCGGTGCACAGTGGGGCGACGAGGGTAAGGGCAAAGTCGTCGATCTGCTGACCGATCGCGCGCAGGCCGTGGTCCGCTTCCAGGGCGGACACAATGCCGGCCACACCCTGGTGATCAAGGGCAAGAAGATCGCACTCAACCTGATTCCATCCGGCATCATGCGCGAAGGCGTTGCCTGCCTGATCGGTAACGGCGTCGTGGTGTCGCTGCCCGACCTCATCAAGGAAATCGCCAAGGTCGAAGCCGCCGGCATGTCGGTGCGCGATCGCCTGCGTTTATCCGAGGCCGCACCGCTGGTGCTGCCAGTGCATGCCCAACTCGACAAGGCGCGTGAACATACCCGTGGCATCGCCAAGATAGGCACGACCGGCAAGGGCATCGGTCCGGCGTATGAGGACAAGGTGGCGCGGCGCGCAGTGCGCGTCGGCGACCTCTTCCACCGTGAACGTCTTGCGGCAAAGCTCGGCGAGTTGCTGGCTTATCACAATTTCGTTTTGCAGCATTACTACAAGGAAGCGCCGGTGGATTTCCAGCAAACGCTGGATGAGTTGCTGGGTTATGCCGAAATCGTGCGGCCAATGGTTGCCGATGTTACGGAGCTGCTGCGGCAGCATCTGAAGCAGCAGCACAACGTGCTGTTCGAGGGTGCGCAGGGCGCGCTGCTGGATATCGACCACGGCACTTATCCCTATGTGACGTCGAGCAACACCACCGCGGGCGGTGCAGCAACCGGCACCGGTGTCGGTCCGCGAAATCTCGATTATGTGCTGGGCATCGTCAAGGCCTACGCCACGCGCGTCGGCGGTGGACCGTTTCCGACCGAGCAAGACAACGATACCGGGCAACATATCCGCGATCGCGGCGACGAATATGGCACTGTGACGCGCCGGCCCCGGCGTTGCGGCTGGTTCGACGCCGTTGCAGCACGACGTTCGATTTTCAACAACAGCGTCAGCGGCCTTTGCGTCACCAAACTTGATGTTCTCGACGAGCTGGAGACGATCCGCATCTGCACCGGCTACCGCGTCAATGGCAAGCCCGTTGAAGTGCCGCCGATCGGTGCCGAGGGTTTCGATGCGGTCGAAGCTGTATACGAAGATGTGCCGGGCTGGATGTCGTCCACTGTAGGCATCAGCCGCTATGAGGATTTACCGGAAAACGCGCGCCGTTACCTCAAGCGCATGGAAGAGGTGACTGAGACTACGGTGGCGATCATTTCCACCGGGCCGGATCGTGTGCACACGATTGTTCTGCAAAATCCATTCGATTGAACGGCTTGCTTTTAAAATACAGGCAAATTTCCTTTCGTCGGTGTCGAGATGTGGCGCGTTCGTGTTGAAAGTGTGGGAAACTAGCGATGCGGTGCCTGAATAAAAATGCCCGGCTTAGCCGGGCAATTTTATTTGGTGCCGAGAAGAGGACTCGAACCTCCACGGTGTTACCCGCCAGTACCTGAAACTGGTGCGTCTACCAATTCCGCCATCTCGGCAATGGGCGCGCATTTTGTCCACTGCCCCTATCTTTGTCAATGAATAATTCCAAG
>JBOICK010000100.1:0-77495 GCA_050739895.1 Stenotrophobium sp. | reverse complement strand
GCGCTGTCCAGCCAGGCCGCGCTGGCCGGTTATTACTCCGCGCTGCTCGGCGCCACGCATCTGGCGCGCATCCTGCCGATGATGACCACAGCGGTCGGCTCGATCCGCCCGGCCAAGTGTCTGGTGATGGGCCTCGGCGTCGCCGGCCTGCAGGCGCTGGCCACCGCGCGCCGCCTCGGCGCGATGACCGAGGGCTATGACGTGCGTCCCGAAACCAAGGAACAGGCCGAATCGCTGGGCGCCAAGTTCGTCGATACCGGCGTCGATGCGCGCGGCACCGGCGGCTACGCCCGCGAACTGACGCAGGAGGAAAAAGACAAGATCGCCTCAATCGTCACCAAGCACATCCAGCAGGCCGACATCATCATCACCACCGCCGCGATTCCAGGTCGTCCGTCGCCCAAGCTGATCAGCAAGGCGCAGGTCGACGGCATGAAGGCCGGTGCGGTGATCATTGATCTCGCTGCGGAAGGCGGCGGCAACTGCGAATACACGCAACCGGGCGAGACCGTGCAGATCGGGCAGGTGACGATTGTCGCGCCGCTCAACGTGCCGTCGCTACTCGGCGAGCACGCCAGCGAGCTGTACTCGAAGAACCAGTTCAACCTGCTCGAGTTGATGATCAAGGACCAGCTGCTCAAGCTCGATTGGGACGACGAAGTCATCGCCAAGACCGCGCTGACGCACGGCGGCGAGATCAAGAACGAAGCAGCGCGCAAAGTTATCGAAGGGGCCTAATCATGGAACCAACCGTCATCACGGGCTTTGTCGCCCTCTACATTTTCATGCTCGCGGCCTTCACCGGCTACGAGATCATCGGCCGCGTGCCGGCGATTCTGCACACGCCGCTGATGTCCGGCAGCAACTTCGTGCACGGCATCGTCGTCGTCGGCGCGATGTTCGCGCTGCTCAACGCCAGCACGCATCTTGAACAGGCCATCGGTTTCTTCGGCGTGCTGCTGGGCGCGGGTAACGCCGCTGGTGGTTACGTGGTGACCGAACGCATGCTGGAAATGTTCAAGTCCAGCGACAAGAACAAGAAGAAGGGCTGAAGCCATGCAGATCAATGCACAAATGATTATCGAGGCCAGTTCTTTCGCCGCGGCCTTTCTGTTCATCTACGGCCTCAAGCGCATGTCGAGTCCGGTGACGGCGCGCTCGGGCATCGTCGTCGCCGGCGTCGGCATGCTGGTGGCGGTGCTGGCCAGCTTCCTGTATTTCTTTGGCGTTGAAGAAGCCGCGAAACCGTTTCTAAGCACCAATGTCACACTCGCCGCGATCGCGCTGACTATCGGCGTAGTCTGGGCCTGGTGGAGCGGCAAGAAAGTGCCGATGACCGGCATGCCGCAGATGGTGGCGCTGTACAACGGCATGGGCGGCGGCGCGGCGGCATCGATCGCCGCAGTGGAACTGCTCGGCGCCAAGGCGCACGGCACGGTGCCGCTGCTGGTCACCATCGTCGGCGCGCTGATCGGCGCGGTGTCGCTGTCCGGCTCGCTGATCGCCTGGGCCAAACTCGACGGCCGCATCAACGGCACCTGGCGCATCAAGGGCCAGCAATTGCTCAACGGCAGCGTGTTCGCCGGCACCCTCGCGCTGGGCCTGTACATCGTCTTCGTCGCCAACGGCAACGCCTCGGCCGCGCTGACCTCACTGTTCTTCATCGCCGCGCTGGTGTTCGGCGTGCTGATGACCATGCCCATCGGCGGCGCCGACATGCCGGTGGTCATTTCACTTTACAACGCCTTTACCGGCCTCGCGGTCGGCTTTGAAGGCTACGTGCTCGGCAACCCGGCGCTGATGATCGCCGGCATGGTGGTCGGCTCGGCTGGCACGCTGCTGACATTGCTGATGGCCAAGGCGATGAATCGCTCGGTCGCCAATGTGATCTTCTCCAACTTCGGCGCCGCCGGTGGCGAAGAGCAGGGCGAGATCAAGGGCAGCATGAAATCCGCCGAGGCCAGCGACGCCGCGGTGCAGATGCGCTATGCCTCCAAGGTCATCATCGCGCCCGGCTATGGTTTGGCAGTGGCGCAGGCGCAGCACAAGCTCTATGAGTTCGTGAAGCTGCTGACCGACGCCGGCGTCGAGGTCAAGTTCGCGATTCACCCGGTCGCCGGCCGCATGCCCGGCCACATGAACGTACTGCTGGCCGAAGCCGGCGTGCCCTACGACATGATCTACGATCTCGAAGACATCAACGGCGAGTTCAAGGAAGCCGATGTCGCCATCGTCATCGGCGCCAACGACACCGTGAATCCGGCGGCGCGCACCAACAAGTCCAGCCCGATTTACGGCATGCCGATTCTCAACGTCGACCAGGCCAAGCAGGTCTACGTCGTCAAGCGCGGCCAGGGCAAGGGCTATTCCGGCGTCGAGAACGAACTGTTCTACGGCGACAACACCAACCTCGTCTACGGCGACGCGCAGAAAGTGATGGTGCAGATGATCCAGGCGCTGAAGTCCTTAGACGGCGGACATTGATTCTTTGTACGACGAACAAGCCGCCGCAAGGCGGCTTTTTTGTTTTGTCAGCGGTTTAAATTCCGTGGAATTGTGCAGGCAGATAGCGTTAAAACAACAAATCTGAACTGGCGGCAGCTATCAGCCCATTGCGGACATTTGCGACGAATCTAGGCCAGTAAAAGAAATTTGCGAGTTGTTGGCTCTTTCAGCGAAACTCGGGCTCCGCAAAACTGATGAAACCAGAGAAATCAACATGGCGAACGTAGGATATGTGTGCATCGGCACCAACGATTTTGAGCGTGCGACGGCCTTCTATGACGCGCTCTTGGGTGATGTCGGTGGCAAGCGGTTGATGCCAACGCCGAAAGGGCTCCTGTACCAGCTTGGTGGCGGCGCAATGATCATGATCACGCGCCCGCATAGCGGGGAGCCGGCCACGGTCAGCAACGGCGGCATGCTGGGAATCAAGGTGGACAGTCAGGAGCAGGTCGCCAGCCTGCACGCCAAGGCGCTTGCTCTCGGTGGAACCTGCGAAGGGACGCCCGGCCCTCGCGGCGGGTTTGGCCATTTCGCCTACTTCCGCGATCTTGATGGCAACAAGCTGGCCGCGTTCCATACAGGCTGAGTGAATGATTTGATGCTATTTCTGGCACTAAGCAGCCTCATGCAACGTTTCTAACACTGACAGTTTTTATGTTTCAACCTTAAACTTGTGAGCGCAGGAATCCGATTTGCAATCACCCGCTCACATAGATTTTCGTGGCTGGTTTGTTGTATTTTATTGATGTATTTAATATATAGTTAATATTATATAACGCGCTGATCCGGCGAACTATCAAGAGCGGGTGGGCCTGCCATCACATTATCAAGGGCACACTGCAAGCCATGCGCACTTATCGTTATTACGATTTTCTGGTTGCCGGGATGGTGACGATTCTGCTGTGCTCCAACCTGATCGGCCCGGCCAAGGTGGCGACGGTCACGCTGCCATTCATCGGCCCTTTCGACTATGGCGCCGGCAACATCTTCTTTCCGATCAGTTACATCTTCGGCGACATCCTCACCGAGGTTTATGGCTACGCGCGCGCGCGCCGCGCGATCTGGGCCGGCTTCGGCGCACTGCTGTTCGCCAGCGTCATGGCCTGGATCATGCTCGCGATCCCGCCGAGTCCGAGCGAACCGTTCAACAAGGAGTTGCAGCCGGCGCTGGAGATCGCCTTCGGCAACACCTTCCGCATCGTGCTTGCCGGCCTTGCCGCCTACTGGCTCGGCGACTTCGTCAATTCCTACGTGCTGGCGAAGATGAAGCTGCTGACCCAAGGCCGTCACCTGTGGACGCGCACTATCGGTTCGACGATCTGCGGCCAGGCGGTGGATTCGCTGGTGTTCTTCCCGCTGGCCTTCTACGGCATCTGGACCAGCGGCACGATGGCCGAAGTCGTGCTCTCCAACTTCGTGTTCAAGGTGATGGTGGAAGTCGTGGCCACGCCGCTGACCTACGCCGTGGTCGGCTGGCTCAAGCGCAGCGAGGGCGTCGATACTTACGACGCCGGCACCAACTTCTCGCCGTTCTCGCTCAAGGGTGATGAGGGCGAGCAGCGCCGCTATCATTCCGGCAAGCGTGCCTAGAGGGGGAAATTTCGGCGACGAAAAAGTCACCTGCCCGTGTCGATTTGCCGGCCGCCCGTTCGACTAAGTAGTAGAGATGCCCGGCGCGGACGGGCGTTCCAGCCACCCACATCGGAGACAACATCATGCGAGTCATGGTCATCGTCAAGGCAAGCAAGGAATCGGAAGCAGGCAAGATGCCCAGCGAACAGCTGCTGGCCGAGATGGGCAAATACAACGAGCAACTGGTGAAGGCCGGCATCATGCTGGCCGGCGAGGGCCTGCAGCCGAGCGCGAAGGGCGTGCGAGTGCATTTCGCCGGCAGCCGCCGCAGCGTGACCGACGGCCCCTTCGCCGAGACCAAGGAGCTGATCGCCGGTTACTGGCTGTGGCAGGTGAAATCGATGGAGCAGGCGATCGAGTGGATCAAGCGCTGCCCCAATCCGATGGAGAGCGATTCCGACATCGAGATTCGCCCGATCTTCGAGGCGGAGGACTTCGGCGCCGAATTCACGCCCGAGTTGCGGGAACAGGAAGAGCGCCTGCGCGCGCAGATGGCGGCCAGGAAGTGACCTCGGCGACGGCACACGAGGCGATCACCGCATGAATGACGAAACCGAAATGCGACGGCGCTGGCTGGCCCTGCTGGTGCTGTGCCTCGGCGACCTGATGATCGTGCTCGACACCACGATCGTGAACGTCGCGCTGCCCTCGATTCGCGCCGATCTCGGCTTTTCCGGAACTTCTCTGGTGTGGGTGGTGAACGCCTACATGCTGACCTTCGGCGGCTTCCTCCTGCTGGGTGGACGCCTTGGCGACCTGTATGGGTACCGCCGCGTATTTCTCTGCGGCATCGCACTGTTCACCCTGGCCTCGCTGGCCTGCGGGCTGTCGCGCACGCAATCGCTGCTGGTGGCGGCGCGCGCGGTGCAGGGTCTGGGCGGCGCAGTGGTATCAGCGGCGGCGCTGTCGCTGATCATGAACCTGTTCACCGAACCGGCCGACCGCGCCAAGGCGATGGGTATCTTCGGCTTCGTCATGGCTGGCGGCGGCAGCGTCGGCGTGCTGCTCGGCGGCCTGCTCACCGGCACGCTGAGCTGGCACTGGATCTTCCTGGTCAACCTGCCGGTCGGCATCGCGGTGCTCGTACTGTCTCTGTCGCTGCTGCCGGCGGATCGCGGCAACGGCGATGTGCGACTCGACTTCGGCGGCGCTGTGACCGTGACGCTGTCGCTGCTGCTGGCGGTTTACGCCATCGTCGGTGGCAACGAAGCCGGCTGGCTGACAGCGCAGACGCTGAGCCTGCTCGGCGCCGCGGCGTTGCTGATCGCCGCGTTCCTGGCGATCGAATCCCGCGTGCGTGCGCCGCTGGTGCCGCTGCGGATTTTCCGCCTGCGTCCGGTCGCGGCCGCCAACCTCATCGGCATCCTGTGGTCGGGCGCGATGTTCGCCTGGTTCTTCATCTCGGCGCTCTATATGCAGGGGGTGCTCGGCTACAGCCCGATGCAGGTGGGTCTCGCGTTCCTGCCGGCCAACCTGATCATGGCCGCGTTCTCGCTGGGGCTGTCTGCGCGCATCGTCATGCGCTACGGCAACCGCGCGCCGCTGGTGCTGGGCATGCTGCTGGTGGCGGCCGGCCTCGGACTGTTCGCACTGGCGCCGGTCGACGGCGTGTTCGCGCGCCACATCCTGCCGGGCATGGTGCTGCTGGGTCTGGGCACCGGCATGGCGTTGAACCCGCTGCTGCTGGTGGCGATGAGCGGCGTCGCGCCGAGCGAATCCGGCCTGGCCTCGGGCATCGTCAACACCGCGTTCACGATGGGTGGCGCGCTCGGCCTTGCGGTGCTGGCCAGCCTCGCCGCCGCGCGCAGCGGCCGCGGCTTGCCGGCGGGAACTGACGCGGTGGCGGCGCTCAACAGCGGCTATCACCTTGCCTTCGCGACCGGCGCCGGGTTCGCCGTACTCGCGGCCCTGATCGGCGCGTTGCTGCTGCGCGGTGAGTCGCGCGGCAACGCGGCCGCGGCCATCGAGACCACGGCGGCAGACTCCGCCTGATCAGCCTCCGGAACAGCGACACGATGGTACCGTGGTGAACGCCAACTTCGTGTTCAAGGAGATGGTCGAAGTGGCGCTGACCCCGGTGACCTACGCGTGGTCGATTTCCTCAAGCACAGCGGAAACGTCGACACCTGCAACCACGGCACAAATTTCTCGCCGTTCTCGCTGCGCGGCGACAGGCGAAGCGCGGCGGCCGTGCGCTATTCCCCGACAATAAAATTCGCGTGCCGCCCTTGAAGTAGCGCTCCAGTTCTCCCATGCCGCGGCGCTACAACCGACTTAGCGAAGATCGCGCAACGGCCGAATCGCAACCTTGCCGCTGTCGTCGACGATACTGATGTTGCCGAGCTTCAATTCGGCGACGTCGCCTTCCTCCATGAAGATGAGCCGGCGCGTTACCGGCAGCAGTGCGGCAACATCGGAAGCGACATACTGCTCAGACTCACCGACACCGATTACCAACGGACATCCGCTGCGCGCAACCACCAGGGTCTCGGGTTCCGAAACCGCCAGTACAGCGATTGCATATGCGCCGGTAAGTTCGAGTACCGCAGTACGTACTGCCTCCAGCAGGCTGGCATCGGGCGTCAAGTACAAATGGATCAGATGCGAGATTACCTCGGTGTCTGTATCGGAACGAAAATAGTAACCCTTGGCTTCGAGATCACGCTTGAGCATCTCGTGATTTTCGATGATGCCGTTATGCACCACCGCCACCTCGTCACACGATACATACGCGTGAGCATAGTGCTCCGCAGGTTCGCCTTGCGTGGCCCAGCGCGTATGGCCGATTCCCAAAGGACTGTCCATCACGGCGTCGTTATTCAGGCTGCGGCGCAATTTGCTGGCCTTGCCAACTCGACGGTTCACCCTCATGTGACGCCGACGGTTGACCACCGCTACCTCGGTGGAAACGTAGCCGTCATCTTCGAGGCGCTCCAGCGCTTCAATCAAAATTGGAGTGACATTCTTTTGCGCTACCGCGCCAACCAGTCCACACATGGCGTTCCTCTCTCTGTCGATACAAGGGTTTAGACGCGGCGAGCGCCCGTGAACTTGACTGCCGGCTGTCGCCTGTAATAGTCAGCGAGCGCGGTCAGCCCGACCTCCAGGCCGATTTTTGGCGTGTGCCGAAGCTGCCGTTGCAACCGTTCGGTACTGCCGCAGGAGTGGCGGATGTCGCCGGCACGAGCCGGCGCAAACTCCGGCGTCACCGCAACATCCATGGCGGAGCTAAGAATGTCGACCATGCGCAGCAGGTCCACACGCTGTCCGGTGGCGACATTGCAGACACCGCAGTAATCCGACTCCAGCGCCACCAAGCAGGCTTGGGCGACATCGCCGACGTGGATGAAGTCGCGGGTCTGGCCGCCATCGCCATAGACGCGCGGAGCATGCTTCGTGTTCAGGCAATCGAGAAATTTGCTGATGACCCCCGAATACGGCGAGGACGGATCCTGGCGAGGTCCATAGACATTGAAGAAACGCAACCCCAATGCCCGCAGGCCGTACTGCCGGAAATAGAGATCGGCATAGAGTTCGTCGACATGCTTCTCCAGACCGTAGGGGTTTACGGGCTGGGGTGTTTCTTCCTCGGCCAGCGGCAGGTTGGGGCAGTCGCCATAAACTGCTGCGGACGATGCATAAACCAGGCGTTTCATCTGCAAGTGGCGTGCCCCCTCCAGCACGTTGATGAAGCCCAGCACATTGCACAGCGCCGACTCGCGCGGTTCCTCCACCGAGCGGGCAGCGGAAACCTGCGCGGCCAGGTGTATGCAGCGATGGATATCGCGCATGGCATCGCGCAGGCTGGCATGGTCGAGGATGTTGCCGATGCGCAGTTCCAGATCAGGATGATTGAGCGGCAGGTTTTGCAGCTTGCCGGTCGAAAGGTCGTCGAAAACGCGAACCGCCCAGCCCTTGCCAAGCAGGGCTTCGACGACATGCGAACCGATGAACCCGGCGCCGCCGATGACCAGGATGCGCGGCAGCTGGCGAAACTGACGCTTGCCGGAGACGCCGTGCAAGGCAGTCGGCTTGCGTCCCGTGTCTCTGATGGCAGTATTCATGACATTAACTCCAGTTTTGCAGAACCGAGTGCATCAAGGTCCAACTGTTGCGTAGCACGGCCTCGGTTTTCTGCGGCAGTTCGGTGTTCCAGCGGTTTTCAAAACGCACCTTTACCGGCAAGCCGTTGGTCAGTCCGGCGTTCCCCTTGCCGGCGTCGGTAAATTTCATCCGCACCAGAACCCCCACCTGGCCGCTCCCGAACATCTCCGGGTGTGCGCTGGGAACCTGCAGGGTCTCCTGTGGAACATCCACGACTTCCGCCGGGCGCCGTACTCCATTGGGGAAAAACACGACGGCACGCACGCCATCCCTGGCGTACCCGGAATACTTTGGCGGCACATAGGCGTCGACGTGAAGCTCGCTGTTGTCCGGGGCCAGCATTGCAACCTTGCCGCCCACCGCCAATTGGTCGCCTTTGACCAGGGTCAGATCGACGATGCGGCCAGCAGACGGCGCCGTAACCAGCAGGCTTTCATTTTGCTTCTCGATGCCGGCGATCTCCGCGCGCAACGAAAGCACGCGAGCCTGGACTTGAGCCTGCAACTGCTGCTGCGCGACCTGGCCGGCAGGCCGATTGAGCATCGTCATTTGCTGATAGATCTGGGCCACTTGGGTTTCGGCCTGCTGCACCTCGCCACGCGCCGCCGCCAGCTCCGCATCCGTGGCGGCACCCTGGGTATAGAGTTGCTGCACCATGCCTAAATGCTGGCTGCGCTGTTCGCGTTGTTGCTTCGCGATATCCAGTTGGTCTTCAAGGTTGACCGTCGAGATGCTGGTTTCGTGGCCACCGGTCTTCACGCCTGCCAAGGCTTGGAGTTCGGCACGAAGCTGGTCCAGGTGTCGATCCAGGTCAGGATTGCTCAGGCGCACCAGCGGCGCGCCGGCGGCAACTTCCTCCATCGGCTTGACGAAGACCTCATCGACATAGCCCTGGCCGCTGGCGCGAACCGTGATCTGGTCTTGACTGACCACCGCCGGAGCCTCGACCAGCACTGAAGACAGCAGCAACCGGCCGGCGAAATAAAGCAGTGGACTGCTGACCACCAACAGAATCGCATACCAGCGCCAGCGCGCCAGGTGCCGCTTGGCCGGCGCATAAGGGACGGTGATGCCGCGGTCGCGGTTGGGATCTGTCCGTTCCGGTTCAACGAATCTGACTTTCATGACCCATCCTCGCGAGATCGGCCCAGGCCTGGACCACAACACCGTCGGCGTTAGCCTCGGTTGCCATTTGCTTTTCCAGCTCGCGCATTGCCGCCTGAAAATCTTGCGGACTGCGGCGGGCGTAACTCAACGTGGGATCCAGTTGCGGCTCCACGCTCTGGGCGATTTGAAAGCGCAGATTCGGCGACCCGGCCAGAATCGGGTGCGCAATCGCAGCGACCTTGTTCGGATCGGAAGAAAAGATCATCAACGCGACCTCGCGGATACCACCTTTGCTCAATTGCTCGCCGAGGTGCCAGTCGTGGTATGGCGAGTCCCGGAAATAGCGCGGATGCACGCTTACCGCGGTTGGCCAGGGCGAGGTCTTGGCCGCGGCTGCCAGCGTCGCCACCCAATCGTCAAACTGTGCGCGGGACAACGGTTGCCGATAAATCTGGTCCGGCTCGATATCCAGATGCAGTCCGGCAAAATCAAAGGCCCGCAAGCTGTCGATGATGTTGAGCAGTTCCTGACGGTGTGCCGGTTCTATCCAGCTCGGCTCGCCAAGCAGCAGATCGACCGCCACGTCATGCTTGCGAGCATTGCTCAGGAACGCCCGCAGCTCCTGAGGCCGCGTCTGGGCGGCCTGGATTTGCGTGGCGTTCAACGAAATCATCAGACGGCTGATCGTCAGCCGCTGCAGCAAACTCCAGAACGTCGGCTGAAACTGGTCGCGCCGGATCAGTTCATGGCTGTTCCAGACATAAACCGACATAGTCGGAGCCTCGGCCCCTTTAGGCGCTTCGGCATCCGCATCCAGGATTTGCACCATCGTCGCCCTCGGAGGTGCGGCCGCATCAGGTCCGTTCGTTGCGAACCACAGGTTTCCGTCGACAGGCGACGAGCGCGTCCAGACGACGCTACGCAAGGTGGGGCTCTGTTTGAGCGTCAGATCCACGAGGCGCGCTGGCGCAACCGCACGACTATCGTCCAAGCGGCCGCTCTCCAAAGCCGGCACCGGCGTCGAGGGAGCCCGGTCGCCACCGCTGCCTTGCAACATGCCGGCCACCGTCTTCAACGGCGCGGCCAGGCTTACGCCCACAGCGGCGTCCTGACTGTGCGGGAATATATTGTTGTTGTCGGCGCCCATGACATAGGCACGAACGTCGATATTGTTCTGCCAGACACGGACACGGGCGTCGATGTCGGCAAGCGCCTGCCGCGTGTAATCATTCAGCTGCTGGCTGAGTGCCTCGATGCCTTCTTCCGAGAAAACATTGCTGCGCAGTTGACGCTCGCGCAATGCTTCGGCCGCGGCACTGGTCTTCTGAGCCGCCACGTTCATGCCCTCGGTTGCATCTGACAGGCGACCGAGCGCAGCGTGAGCCTCTGCAATCAGCTCTTCGCGGCGTTGGCGCTGCTGCAGGCGCACGCCTTCAAGTTCCGATTGCAGGCGCTCGCGTTCCTCGCGCCGCACGCTGATCAGAGACAGCGGCGCGCTGAAATTCAAGCCTACGAAGCCGGTGCCGCCGGTCTGGTGGTCGCGTTGATCGGTGTTGACCGCGCCCGTCACGTTGAGCGAGGCATTCATTCCATACCAACTGCTGTCGTCGAGTTGCGCTTTCAGGGCATCGGCCTTGGCGCGCAACTCGGCGATGTCTGGGTTCTTATCAGAAACGTCGTCTGCGACGATGCCCTGGATTTCCGGCAGTGCGACGGCGCTGGCCTGCAGATCAGCCAGCGAGCGTCCAGCCAGACGTTCGAGGCGGCCACGGGTTTGATCGAGCACGCGCTGCAGTTGCGCGCGGGTGGCGTGCGCGGCTTCGTAACCGGCCAGCAACTCGGTCAGCCTTGATTGCAGCATCAGTTTTTTCTGCTGGCGCAATTGCAAACGCGGCACCACCTCAGGTTCGGTGGCGAGGTAGGCGTCGATCACCAGCATGCCTTCCTGCGCGCCCCAGTAACGCGCGTAGTCGGACTCCAGTTCCAGCGGCGCACGGCGGCGTGCATCTTCCAGCCGCGCCTGTTTCTCTTCGACCTTGCCGCTGGCGCTATCGACCGCGCGCTGCTTTTGTCCAGAGGAGTCCAACAGGGGGTAACTAAAGCCAAGCTGCCCTTGCGCGCCAGGATAGGAAATCGCCTGGTTAGCGCTGACGATATTCTTGATGATGCCGTAGCCCGCTGCGCCAGTCAGTTGCCAGCCCTGCTGGTCGCGGTCGCGGTTCAGCTCGTGGCGCGCGCCATCAAGCTCGGCCTCCGCCTGTAACACCGCCACCGCATGCGCGGTATCGCCAAGCAGGGATTCCACGGGTACCGGTTGAGCGAAGACAGGTGCAGCAGCGAGCATCGTTGCAAAAGTTCCGGCTAAAAAAAACTTGGCGTTCATCGTGGACCTCCCCGGCGGATCACCCACCACGGCCCCATCGGCGAGTCCTGGTGGGCATGGTTGAACCATTCGTGCAGAGTCGCCACCACGCTCCAGATGCGGGCGCTGATCATGAACAAGGGCATCAGTGGCACCATGACGATGAAGCCGGCATCGGTACGCGGCCGCTCCGACAGCAGTGCGATGAACAGCACGAACTGCAGCAGGGTCAGCAGGAAATAGAAGCAGTAGACCAACAGCATCACGCCAATGAAGAACGGCAACGGCTTGAACAACAGCATGTACGCCAGGGAGCCCACCTGCAGTATCGGTAGAAAGATCTGGAATAACAGTCCGTACCAGATCACCGACAGAAAATTTTTCCAGCCAATCATGGGCGAGAAGCTGTGCCAGTGCTTGCGGAAATAGACGTAGGAAAGATCCCCGTCCCAACGTAGCCGCTGCGTGTAGAAGGCAGCGAAGGTATCAGGCACATCGGTATGCGCCACCGCACCGGGCGCGAACACCAGCAGCAACTGCGGATGCCGGCTGATGTACTGCTTGACGCGCAGCGTCAGGTCCAGATCCTCGCCGGTCCCGGTGTTCCAGCCGCCCACATGATCGAGCATGGACTTGCGGTAGATCATGTATGCGCCTGGCAGGTTGTTGATCAGATTCCATTCGGCGAGTCCGACCTTGCCCAGATAGATCGCCAGCATGTATTCGACGGCCTGCAGGCGCGTCGCCAGCGACTTGCTGGCATTGCGCACGCGTAGCGGCCCGGTGGCGCCGACCACATTTGGGTTGGCGAATGGCTTGACTGCATTGGCTACCATCTCGTTATCGAAAGAGGTATCGGCGTCCAGCGCCATCACGATCTCGCCGGTGGCATAGAGCAGGCCGGTGTTGGTGGCCGACACGCGGCCGCCGCGCTGAGGCTTGGGGATGAAGCGCACACTGCGCCTGGACGAGCGATTGAAATACGGCACCAGCTCGCTGATCGCATGGTAGGTATCGCGATTGGCGACGGCGCCGTCGAGCACCAGCAGCAGTTCGATATGCCCCGGGTAGATTTGTTCCAGCAATGAGCGCACCGAGTACTGCACATCGCGGCCTTCGGCATAGGCATTGCAGATGCAGCTCACGCGCGGATAGTAGGGAATCTCGACAGGGTTTTCGTAATGTCGGCGCCACAGATAGTGCATCACCCCCATCCAGGTGATGACATAAAGCGGCAGCTCCAGGAACAACACGAACGGCGCAAATTTGAGAGCAATATCTTCCGCGTTGGCGGAAACCAGCGAGACGAACACCAGCCATCCCTGGCTGAAGGTATCGATCAAGGCGTCCATGGAATCAGGCCGCTTGCGCCGTATCCGCGCCACGTTCGGAACGCAGCCGTGCAAGCAGGGATTCGGCGGTGACGTCTCCAGCCGTTTTCTGCGCCACCGGCAACTGCGCGCCGCTCCAACTCAACCCGGCGCCATTCTGCTGACGGGCCCGGGCGGTCAGGACCTTAATCGCCCCACGCAAACGCGCAATGCGCTTGCGGTCGCAGCTGGGCAACAGGAACAGTACGGTTACGTCGTCGCTGCGGACCATCAGATCGGCATCCTCCAGGGACTCGCGCAGACGGTCGACAAAGGCGTCGACCAGCCGTGCCGCCTTCTCGATGCCCAGCGTTTTCTCCAACTTGGCGCGGTTCTCCAGCCACAGGCCGAACAGCGTAAAACTGAAATCACGCTGGCTGTGCGCAAGCTTCAGCATGAGGTCCAGGCTGGAAACAAATTGCTCGAAATCCGAGCTTTGCCGGGCACTGCCGTGGACGGTCGTCTCCTGCCCACCCTGCGCGGCAAGCCGGCCGGCACCGGACAACCGCCAGGAGTAAAGCTTGCGCAAGCGCAACGCGGTCGGCGGCATCGAGTGCGCACAAACTGCGCAACGCGCGATCACCTCGCCCTCGACAAAAACATGTTCACAACTGCCGCAGACACAGGTCTCCAGCGGACGGTCATAGTCGGTGCCGATATGGCGCAACTGGGTGCCACATTTGGGGCAGATTCTTTTTCCCCCATGCGCGAAGCGCTGTTCGGGCGCGATCAGGCCGCATGTAAAACAATGCAGGGCGGTGTGCTGATCAAGGTCGATACTGCGGCAGTTCGGACATACGTCGATGAAACTCAGATGCGAACTGCCGCAGTAGTCGCATTCGCGCTGGCGGTCCTTGAGCGCCACCCGTTCCAGCAAGCCTTCCCGGTCCATCTGCTGCAACCAGGTTTCCGGATCGGTATCGCTGCGATCCATCACTTCGAGCGCCGGGTAGTGGTAACCACGCGGATGGCGCCAGTCCGCGATGGGTTCCAGCACGTATCCCGGGCGCAGCCACATGAAACGCATGAGTTGTCCCACGGGAGTTTGATCGTCTCCGGCGCCGCGCATCGCGCGGGCGCGCGACTGGACATCGCCGATTCGTTCCAGCAACGCCTGTCCTGTTTTTGGCAGCGGTCCGTCACACAGGACGAGATCCGCAGAAGCCGCCGAGCCATCGATGAATACCAGGGACGCACCATAGTCGGGGTCGCGCCGGATCTGCCGCAGCAACGATCCCGCGTAAGCTTCGTCAGTACCTTTTATGATGAACGCGACAGGCGCCAGCGCCGACTCGCGAAACTCGCGATAGCCTGAAAAGCAATGCGCGACACAACCACCCAGCAGCAGCGGCGAACGTGCGGCTTTCTGCGTCGTGAAAATCACAATCTCGGTCGCGGTGTTCAAGATGACCTCCTGGTCGTGGCCTCGCCTGCTACATGCAAGCAGGGGGATGACGTCTAGGGGGCAAGCGGCATGCCATCGCTGCGGATATCGCGGGAAAACAATCATTTGGCGATCGCGGTCATCGCATTGGGGTGTCGTGAGCACGCGGTATGAGGCAAAAACTGTCGCCTGCAACCGACAGTGCAAATAACCATAACGGCCAAGTGCTTGTATGAAAATGAAAAACTGCTGTCGTCGGGCTGCGACAGAAAGCCGTAGAAGCGGGCGCACGCACAGGCAAAGGTGATGTCTGCGGTAAGCGACAAGGATGGGAGAGGAACAATCGCCGCGATGCTGCGGTCACAAAGTTCCTGAGGTTGCGGCAATCGCCATGCAAACGCGAGGATTTACTCCCTCAGCTCGTCCCGGTTGGCTGGCCAGGGTAGCGTCCCTGCTGGATGCGGCCCAGGCAGGTCGTTGGCTGCCGCGGACCATGGGTGGCTGGGTGGCCGGAGGCTGCGTATTTGCGGCCTTGCCCTTGCTCGCCGCACTGCTGCTGGCCGATGTTTCGCTGAACAAGCTTTCCAGGCAAGCCGAAACCCTGGCCGACAACAGCCTGCGCATCGCTCAGCTCGGCACGGGGTTGCGCGACACCCTGGGAAATCTTGAACGCAATACCTGGCAGTACCTTGCATTGCAGGATCCAACCCTGGGCGAAATTGTCGGCCGGCGCCTCTCCGAAACCGATAACACCCTCAAGCTATTGCTATTGCAGGAACCGGCGGAACCCTTGCGCACGAAGGTGCTGCAAGTCCAGGCCGGGGTACGGGACGTGGAGCTGGCCTGGTCGGCGCACGACCTGAACGGCATTGGCGACCGCGTGCATGAACTGTTGAAACAGACCGACCCGATCATCGATCTGGCCCGCGCCGCAGTCGATGACAAGGTTGAGAAATTCCGCGGCGAAACCGCCGCCACGCATCGTCTCATGGGCATTTCAGTGCTGGCCCTGATCCCGCTCGCAGGATTGCTGGCGCTGGGATTCTCGCGCGCGGTGACCCGGCCACTGCGCGAGATGGGGCGCAGTGTCGCCGCGCTTGGCCATGGTCATTATGACGATCCGGTCAACATCTCCTTTCCGCATGAATTGCGGCGTCTGGGTGAGCGCCTGGACTGGCTGCGCCGCCGCCTGGCCCTGCTCGACGCCGACAAGGACCGCTTTCTGCGGCATGTCTCGCATGAATTGAAAACCCCGCTGGCAAGCCTGCTCGAGGGAGCCGCGTTGCTGAACGAGGGGTCGTTGGGACGGCTGACCGACGACCAGGCCGAAGCCGTGCAGATTCTGGCCGAGTCCGCGCACGAACTGGAAGGATTGATCGAGAATCTGCTGACCTACGCGGAATGGCGCCGCGGCTACCGGCAAATGGAACTGGAGTGGTTCGATATCGCTGGTCTCATCGAAGAAGTGGTTCAGGCGCATCGCCTGCCGATGAGTGCGCGCGGGCTTTCGGTGGAACTCGATCTCGACTGCAGCCGCTTGTTCGGACAGCGCGCGCAACTGCGCTCTGCGCTGGACAATCTTTTCACCAATGCCCTAAAACATGCCCCGGCGGGCAGCGTGATCGAGATTTGCGCCGGGGCCGAAGACGGTTCTTGCGAACTGTCGGTCAGGGATCAAGGACGAGGTGTTCCCGATGATGAGAAGAAAAGGATTTTTGAGCCGTTTGTGCGTGGCACCGAGGCCGAGGAACGCGGCATACGGGGAGCCGGCGTCGGCCTGTCGATCGTCGACGAAACCGCCCACGCCCACGGCGGTGCCGCCTTGGTGGAGGACGCTCTGCCCGGTGCGCGCTTCAAGCTTGTCTGGCCATGTCCGCAGCACTGACACTCTGCTGCGCCGGGCCGGCGTCGCTGCGCTGGCCTTGTGCATGGCCGGGTGCGCCATGCTGCCGGCGGCGCCGGATTCGGCACGCGAACAGCTCGACTTCATGGCGCGGGCGATGTCGGCAAGCCCGTCCGCTCGCGAAGCGATGTGGCAATCGGCGCGCGCCGGCGGCACTTCCGAGCGCGCCGAACTTCGCGCTGCGCTGCTGCAAAGCATTCCGGATCATTCAGGCTACGATCCGGGCGCTGCCCAGCGGCGCCTCAAGGCCTTTCTCGCGCGCAATCCGTCGCCCGGACTCGCCGCGGTCGCACGCGTGCGCATCGCCGAACTGGCGGACTCGGATAATTGCCGCGAGGAAGCCGCGGACCTGCGGCGGCGCATGACCATGATGGTCGATATCGAGCGCCGTCAAGATCAACAGAAGCATTGAGGTGCCGAGCATGGAACCCAGACAGATCCTCCTGGTGGACGATGATGCCAAACTCCTGCGCGTGCTCTCGCTGCGCATCGAGTCGGCGGGTTACCGGGTCGCCGTTGCGGCTTCCGGCCCGGAAGCGCTGGCCCGATGCGCCGAGGCGAGACCACAGTTCGTGCTGGCCGATCTGCGCATGCCGGACATGGACGGCATCGAATTGCTGAGCCGCATTCAGCAGCAGCATCCAGGCCTGCCGGTAGCGATCCTCACCGCGCATGGCGACATTCCGGAAGCGGTGCGCGCGACCCAGGCCGGTGCTGTCGACTTCATGGTCAAGCCAGTGGATCGCGACCAGCTGCTCGCCTGCCTGCAACGCCATCTCGTCGTTAGCGAACCGGTGTCCGACTGGACCGGCGGTATCGTCACCCGCAGCCCGCTGATGAAGTCGGTGCTGGAGGATGCGCAGCGGGTCGCGCGCGTGGATTCGGCGGTGCTCATCACCGGAGCCAGCGGCTCCGGCAAGGAACTGATGGCGCGCGCGGTGCATCGCGCCAGCCGGCGCGCCGAGCGGCCGTTCGTGGCGATCAACTGCGCAGCAGTTCCCGCCGAGTTGCTGGAGTCCGAACTGTTCGGGCACAAACGCGGCGCCTTCACCGGCGCGCACAGCGATCACGACGGCTTGTTTCGCGCCGCTGAGGGCGGCACCGTGTTCCTCGACGAGATCGGCGACATGCCGCCGGGCCTGCAGGTAAAGCTGCTGCGCGTGTTGCAGGAACGCGAAGTACGCCCGGTGGGCGATACCCGCACAGTCGCAATCGACGTGCGCGTGCTCTCGGCGACGCATCGCGATCTGGACACTCTGGTGGCGGCGGGAGAATTCCGTGAAGACCTGTTCTACCGGCTTAATGTGGTCCGCCTGCAACTGCCGGCCCTGGACGAACGGCGCGAGGACATTCCCCTGCTGGTTGCCCACCAGTTGGCGCAGCTCGTCACCAATGGTGCGCCGCGGCGCAGCTATTCGCCCGAAGCGATGGAACTCCTCGCCGGCGCCGGCTGGCCCGGAAACGTGCGCCAGTTGTTCAATGCCGTCGAGCGCACGGTGGCGCTGTCGCCTAGCCGCGTGATCGGCGCCGCCCTGGTGCGCAACTGCCTGGGCGAAAATGGCGGCGGCGTTCCGCCGCTGGACCAGGCGCGCGCCGAATTCACCCGCAACTATCTGTGCCAGGTGCTGGATTTGTCCGCGGGAAACGTCAGCCGGGCAGCGCGCCTGGCGGGACGCAACCGCACCGATCTGTACAAACTGTTCAACCGGCACAACATCGACGCCACAAGCTACAAAGCCCGACGGCAGGACGCGGCGCCATGACCCGCTCTCGCACTTAGTCCTGTGCGAGGGAGCGGCTCCGCGTCAGTAAAAACAGGGTTATCCGAACGTTATTCGTCGCGCATTTCGAGACTGCGATTGACACGCAGCGCCGCAAACGTACCGATGGCGCCGGTCAGCAAATACAGGCCAACGTAGCCAACGCCCAGGTGCAACGCCAGTTCCAGCGCAACCAGCGGTGCGAAGGCAGCGCCGAGCAGCCAACTCAGATCCGAGGTGACCGCGGCTCCGCTGTAACGGTAAATGCTGGGGAATCTGGAATTGATTGCGCCGGCTGACTGTGCGTGTGAAAAGCCGAGCAGGGCGAATCCAAGCATGATGAAGATGTAGCCACCCGTCGTGCTGCCGGACAACAGTACTGCCGACCAGCCGCTATAGACCGCGATCAATCCGGCGGCGACGGCCAGCGTCTGGCGGCGACCGATCCGATCGGCAACTTTCCCGGAGATGAGCATGCTGAGCATGGCGACTGCGGCGCCGATGATCTGGATAATCAGGAAGTGGCCGACGGACTGCTTGGTAAACAGTATGGCCCAGGACAAGGCGAACACCGTGATCAGATGGAACAGCGCGTAGCTTGCCAACGGTGCGAACGCGCCCAGCAGGATGTTGCGCCACTGGGTGCGCAAAAGATCGCCGACCGGGGAGGGTTCAAGCTCGCGGGTTTGCAGCAGGCGTGTGAACTCCGGCGTAACCACCAGTCGCAGGCGTGCGAACAAGGCCACGACGTTCATCGCAAATGCGACATAGAAAGGGTAACGCCAGCCCCATTGAATGAAATCATCGTGGGACAGGCTCATGTTCAGATAGGCAAACAACGCGGCCGCGATCATGAAGCCAAGAGGAGCACTGAACTGCGGCAGCATCGCGTACCAGCCACGATGTTTTTCCGGCGCACTCAAGGCCAGCAGCGACGGCAGTCCGTCCCAACTGCCGCCCACCGCCAGTCCCTGAATGATTCGCAGCGCCACGAGCAAACCGATCGCCGTCTTGCCCAGATCATCGTACCCCGGCAGGAACGCGATGCCGGCCGTTGCGGTTCCGAGCGTGAACAGTGCGGCCGTCAGTTTCGTGCCCCGGCCGTAAAGATCATGGAGGGAGCGAAACATCAGCGAACCCAGCGGTCGCGCAATGAACGCCAGCGAAAAAATCATGAATGAGTAAAGCGTGCCGTTCATTGGCGAGACGAACGGGAAGAACACTTCGGGGAAGACCACGACAGTGGCGATGCCGAATACAAAGAAGTCAAAAAATTCCGCGGTGCGCCCAATGATGACGCCGACAGCGATTTCGCCGGGGGCCACCTTGTGGGGATCAACGTGTATGACGTTACCTTCGTAGTCGCTTGAACTGATACTTGCGGCTGTGCCGTGATCGGTTGACATCTTTCGTCATTCTCCGCTGGAATTTTGCTCTCGACTCATGAAACTTGCCGGGACCTGGCACACAACTACAATGCGCCAGTCTCAGCAACCTGGCTATTCAGCATGCCGCATCCATATGGTAATGTCGCACCCATGCAGGGCCGATGGGTTGAAAAAACGGCATTAGCCATGTGGCACTGATACCTCTAACCTCCCTTCCAGTAATGATAACTCGTGGTGCGCCATGTTTGTAAGAGCCGGACGAAGCCTGTTGATTTTGCCGTTGTTGGTGCTACTGTCCGGTTGCAACATGCTTGTGCTGAACCCGCCCGGCGACATCGCCCGGCAACAGGGCAACCTGCTGATTGCCGCCACCGTGCTGATGCTGCTGATCGTTGTGCCCTTGATGCTGGCAATTGCATGGATCGCCTATCGCTATCGGCACACGAATAAACAGGCTGCTTATGCTCCGGAATGGGAGCACTCGACACATGTCGAGTTGCTGATCTGGGCGGCGCCGCTGATAATTGTCGTCGCGCTCGGGGCCATGACCTGGATCGGCACCCACACACTGGATCCATACCGGCCGATTGCACGCATCAGCGCAACACAGCCTCTGCCCCTGAATAAACCGGCACTGACTGTGCAGGTGGTGGCGATGGACTGGAAATGGCTGTTTCTGTATCCCGACTATGGCATCGCCAGCGTCAACCAGTTGGTGGCACCGGTGGATGTGCCGATCAACTTCAAGATTACCGCAACCGATGTCATGAACTCGTTCTATATCCCGGCTTTGGCGGGCCAGATCATGGCAATGCCGGCGATGGAGACACAACTGTCCGCCATCATCAACCAGCCGGGCGATTACCTGGGATTTTCCGCTAACTACAGCGGTGCGGGCTTCTCGGACATGCAGTTCCGTTTTCTCGGCAAGAGCGATGCGGACTTCGAGAGCTGGGTGCAAACCGTCAAGTCCGGCGGCGGCAGCCTGGGACGCCAGGAGTATCAGGCATTGGCACGACCCAGTGAAAACGAGCCGGTGCGTCACTACGCGGCAGTTGACGCCGGCCTTTACAGCGCCATCCTCAACCGCTGCGTGGAGCCCGGCATGATGTGCTTGCAGCAGATCATGGAAATTGACGCCAAAGGCGGCATCCCTCTGCAGAAATAAGCAGTGACCTTAATTTGCCCGCGTCGTGGTGAATCGAGGCCAAACCTCGAAACACTTTGCTGAAGATTCGCTTCAAGTTCCGAGACACAAATGATGCCAGACCATTCCGAATTGCTGCATTTCCTCTTTGGCCGCTTGAGCCTGGCCGCCATTCCCTACAATGTGCCGATCCTGGTCTGGACTTTTGTATTCGTGGCGGCTGGCGGCATTGCACTGCTGGCGACCATTACCTACATGGGCAAGTGGGGCTACCTCTGGCGCGAATGGTTCACCAGCATTGATCACAAGAAGATCGGCATCATGTACATGGTGCTGGCCATCGTCATGCTGCTGCGCGGTTTTTCGGATGCCATCATGATGCGCATCCAGCAGGCCTTCGCTTTCGGCACCTCGACCGGCTACCTGCCGCCAGAGCACTACGACCAGATTTTCACTGCGCACGGCGTCATCATGATCCTGTTCGTGGCCATGCCGTTCATAGTCGGATTATTCAACGTGGTGCTGCCGTTGCAGATTGGTGCGCGCGACGTGGCGTTTCCGTTTCTCAACAATTTCAGCTTCTGGATGACCGTGGCGGGTGCACTGCTGATAATGATGTCGCTGTTCATCGGTGATTTTGCCAAGACCGGCTGGCTCGCCTACCCGCCGCTGTCGGAATTGAAATACAGCCCGGATGTCGGGGTTGACTACTACATATGGGCGCTGCAGATAGCGGGCATAGGAACTCTGCTGTCAGGCGTGAATTTTCTGGTCACGATCGTCAAGATGCGCGCACCCGGCATGACCCTGATGAAAATGCCGGTATTCACCTGGACTGCGCTGTGCACCAACATTCTGATCATTGCCGCATTCCCGGTGCTGACGGCGACGCTGGCGCTGCTGGGACTTGACCGCTATCTCGGCACGCATTTCTTTACCAATGATTTTGGCGGCAACATGATGATGTACATCAACCTGATCTGGATCTGGGGTCACCCGGAAGTCTACATCCTGATCCTGCCTGCGTTTGGCGTGTACTCGGAAGTCGTCCCCACCTTCTCCGGCAAACCGCTGTTCGGCTACGCCTCGATGGTTTACGCAACCCTGGCGATTTCGCTGCTCGGCTATCTGGTGTGGCTGCACCACTTCTTCACCATGGGTGCCGGTGCCAGCGTCAACTCCTTCTTCGCCATCACCACCATGATTATCTCGATTCCCACGGGCGTAAAACTTTTCAATTGGCTGTTTACGATGTACCGCGGACGCATTCACTTCACGGTGCCAATGCTATGGACCCTGGGTTTCATGTTCACCTTCACCATTGGCGGCATGACCGGCGTCATGCTTGCCGTGCCGCCGGCGGACTTCGTGCTGCACAACAGCCTGTTCCTGATCGCGCACTTCCACAATGTCATTATTGGCGGCGTCCTGTTCGGCATGTTTGCCGCCATTAATTTCTGGTTCCCCAAGGCCACCGGATTCCGTCTGGATGAGTTCTGGGGCAAGGTGTCCTTCTGGTGCTGGCTGACCGGATTCTGGGTCGCATTTGCCCCGCTTTATGTGCTCGGCCTGATGGGCATCACGCGCCGCCTCAACCATTTCACCGATCCGAGCCTGCAAATCTGGTTCCAGATCGCACTTGTCGGCGCCGTGATCGTTCTGTTTGGTATTCTGGCCTTCCTGATACAAATCTATGTCAGCATTCGCAATCGTGAGGCGTTGCGCGATACCACCGGCGATCCTTGGAATGCGCGTTCCCTGGAGTGGTCAACTTCATCCCCGGCGCCGCAGTACAACTTCGCATTCACGCCAATTGTTCACGAACGCGATGCATGGATGGACATGAAGCGGCGTGGCTATCGCCGGCCGCTGAAAGGCTTCAATCGCATCCACATGCCCAAAAACACTCCCACCGGCATGATACTTTCCGGATTCAGCCTGGCCTGCGGCTTCGCTCTGGTCTGGCACATCTGGTGGCTGGCGGTTGTTTCGTTCGCCGGTATTGTCATCACCACGATCGCACACAGCTTCAACTACAAACGCGACTATTACATCCCGGCTGAAGAGGTTGCACGCACCGAGGAAGCGTACACCCGCCAATTGGCCCAACAGGTCCCCATGTCATGAATACCACAGCGACCGATACCGTCAACGACACGGCCCCCCGGTTCTATGTAACCGGCGAGGATCATCCGGAAAACGGCGTGCTGTTCGGCTTCTGGGCATACCTGATGAGCGATTGCCTCATCTTTGCCTGCCTGTTTGCATGCTATGCGGTCTATGGCCACAGTTATGCGGCCGGTCCGTCGGGGGCGGATTTGTTCGATCTGCCGTTGCTGGCAGTGAGCACAGCGGCGCTGCTGCTGTCCTCAATCACCTATGGTTTTGCGATGCTGGAGATGACACGCAAACGCAAGGGTGCCGTGCTGGCGTGGCTTGCGATTACCGTCTGTTTTGGTCTGGTGTTTCTCGGGCTGGAGGTCAGCGAGTTCACGCATATGATTCTTGACGGCGCCGGGCCCGACCGCAGCGCATTCCTGTCATCGTTCTTCACCCTGGTGGGAACGCACGGCCTGCACGTCACCTTCGGCACCCTCTGGCTGGTGACGTTAATGGTGCAGGTCACAAGATACGGCTTGACTGAGGACAACCAGCGCCGCCTGGCCTGCCTGAGCCTGTTCTGGCATTTTCTTGACCTGATCTGGATCGGCGTCTTCAGCTTCGTGTATTTGATAGGAGTTCTGAAATGAGCACCGCTTCCAACCATCAGGAATCGCATCATGACTCGCTGGTTCATGGCAGCGAGCACGGGCGTGCCGATCTCCCGCACGCCACACTACGCGGTTATCTGACAGGCTTTTTCCTGGCTGCCATCCTGACCGTGATTCCGTTCTGGCTGGTGATGGGTCACGTCTTTGCCAGCACAAACACCACCATCCTGCTGGTGCTTGCGGTCGGAATGGTGCAGATCATTGTGCACGCGGTGTATTTCCTGCACTTGAACTCCACATCAGAAAGCGGCTGGAACCTGATGGCATCCGTCTTCACTTTCATTCTCGTCGGCATCACGCTGAGCGGATCCATCTGGATCATGTACCACATGAACGCCAACATGATGCCGATGTCGCCACTTTATCCAGACCAGACGCAGCATATGCACATGCACAACATGCCTTGACGATACCGGCAACCCCCACCGCGGATGATGATCCCGCCCCAAGCTCACCGGTAAAACTTGCGGTTCTGGCAGCCGTGGCAGTCGTGTTGTTTGGCGTTCTCATGACGCTAGGCGACTGGCAAGTCCATCGCCGCGTATGGAAGCTGGATCTGATCGCCCGGGTTGACCAGCGCATACATGCAGATCCAGTTGCACCGCCGGGACGCTCGCAGTGGCCAGACATCAATGCCGCAAACGACGAATACCTGCGTGTCCGCATCAGTGGCAAGTTCCTGAACAGTGCCGAAACACGCGTCTACGCATCAACACAGCTCGGCGATGGCTACTGGGTAATGACGCCGCTACGTACAGCCGACGGGTACATCGTGCTGATCAACCGGGGGTTTATCCCAACGGATCTGCCGGCCACGGCGCAGTTCCGGAAAATGTCGCGTCCGCCGGATTCGGTGACCATCACCGGCCTGCTGCGGCTGACGGAGCCGCACGGAGGGTTTTTGCGCAGCAACCAGCCGGCGGCGCAGCGCTGGTATTCACGCGACGTAGCGGCGATCGCCGCCGCGCAAGGTCTGCCGCGGCAGGATGTCGCTCCCTATTTCATCGATGCCGACGCCACCTTGAATCCTGGTGGCTGGCCGGTCGGTGGTCTCACCGTGATCCACTTCTACAACAACCACCTGATCTACGCCATCACCTGGTACACCCTCGCACTGATGGTTCTGGGCGCCGGCATCCGCTTCACCCGCGACGAGTGGCGACTGCGTCATCCGGGCTGAAGTTTCCCCCGCGACACTTGGACGGCACTGTCCCAAGGCGCTGTCGCGGTGCGCAACAAACGGCTAATACGGTTCACGCGCCCGTGGATTTTTCCTGCCAGTTCAACGCACCCAGGAAAATCATGCGCAACTGGCGCACGAAATTGTCGACCAGTTCCCGTTCGAGTTTCGGCTCGTTGAGTGGCATGTCGAGAATGTCGGTGGCAGCGTTGAGCATGGTATTCACCACCAGTCCGCAGAGCAGGTGCAGCGTCGCAGTGGACAGTTGCGGCAGGAAATTCAGGCGGCGCAGATCCTGCGCCATCTCCTGCACGAACAGGTTGACCTGATTGCGCAGTGCACTGCGGATCACCGGCGAACCGCCGCTGCGCTCGCCTGCGATGAACATGAAGCTCATGCGGTGCCCATTCAGATATTGCTGGTAGACCAGCACCGAGCGCCGGATGATGTCGCTGACCGGCGCCGCGTCTTTGCGCGCTTCGCGCAGCAACTGGCGCAGCATCGCGCCGCCGTCGTCGACCAGTGCCAGGCCGAGCTCGTCCATATCGCGGAAATGACGGTAGAACGAGGTCGGCACCACGCCGGCTTCGCGCGTGATCTCACGCAGGCCGAGACTGGTGAAACTGCGACCCTGGCTCATCAGCGTCAGCGCGGCCTCAAGCAGGCTCGCGCGCGTACGTTGTTTGCGCTCATCACGGGTCGCGAATTCCTCGGAATCCACGCCTTCGCGGCTGCTGTGTCTGCCGATTCTGCTCATGGAGCGCTCAAAATATAAAACACCTGTGATGATCGTAACATATTATAAAAATTGTATTTTTTATATCAAATGAACATACATAGGCAGTTTCAGTGAACAGTTGTTGACAAATTTCTCGATTTCAGTAAACATATGTTCACCGTAACTCGGAGCTTGTCATGCCTCAGTTCACTGCAAACCGTATCACCGACCGCGCCCTGAGCTTGTTCAGCGGCGTCCTCAACTCGCGCATCGCGGCAACGCTGACGTACCCGCATGGCGTGGACCGTTACCTGGAGCAGTTCGCCCCGACCTGGTCGCTGCGCGAAGTGCGCGCCGAAGTGACCGCAGTACGCCGCCAGACCGCCGACAGCGTCACCCTGACCCTGCGCCCCAACCAGAACTGGCAGGGCTTTCGCGCCGGCCAGTATGTTCGCCTGACCGTCGAGATCGACGGCGTGCGCCGCATGCGCTGCTACTCGCCGGCCAACTCGGTGCATGCACACGACGGCCTGATCGAGCTGACCGCCAAGGCCCATGCCGGCGGCTTCGTCTCCAGGCATCTGCATCAGAACCTGCGCCCCGGCATGACCGTGGGCCTGTCGCAGGCTGAAGGCCAGTTCGCATTGCCGGAACAGCGTCCGGACCGCATCCTGCTGATCAGCGGCGGCAGCGGCATCACCCCCGTGATGTCGATGCTGCGCACGCTATGCGATGAGGACCACACAGGTCGCATCACCTTCCTGCATTACTCCAACACCGCCAAGGACCAGATCTACGCTGGCGAATTGGCCACAATTGCCGCGCAGTTCCCCAACGTCGAACTGCTGCGCGCTTACAACGAAGCCAACCAGGGCGGCGAACTGCATGGCTTGTTCAGCCGCGAACAGTTGATGAAGGCCGTGCCGGATTACGCACAGGCACAGGCTTTTCTCTGCGGCCCGCCGGGCATGATGAAAGTGGTACAGCAATTGTGGACCGATGAAGGTCTGAGCCAGCAGCTGCATCTGGAACATTTCACTGCCGCGCCGGTTGTGATCGACAGCACCAATGCCGAAGGCGAAGTGCGCTTTGCACGCAGCGAACGTCTGATCACCAACAACGGCGGTACCTTGCTGGACCAGGCCGAGGCCGCTGGCCTCAAGCCGGAGTCCGGCTGCCGCATGGGTATCTGCCACGCCTGCACCTGCCGCAAGACTGCGGGCAAGGTGCGCGACACCCGCACCGGCGAAATCAGCGACAGCGGCGAAGCCGATATCCAGATCTGCGTCAGCGTGCCGGTCGGCACCGTGACCTTAGATATTTAACAGGAGCACCCATCATGAGCATCTTCAGCAAATTGACCCCGGAACAGTTCCAGCAGATCGGCGCCGAATTCGACGCCATCCGCAACCGCGTGCGTGCCGATCTCGGCGAACGCGATGCCAACTACATCCGCAAGCTGGTCAAGCGCCAGCGCCAGCTCGAAGTCGGCGGCCGCGTGATGCTGATGATCCCGCCCGCATGGCCACTGGGCGTGGCGGCGCTGTCGGCGTCAAAGATTCTCGACAACATGGAAATCGGCCACAACGTCATGCACGGCCAGTACGACTGGATGGGCGATGCCGCGCTGAACTCGAAGACCTTCGACTGGGACAGTGCCGACACCGCCAAGAACTGGAAACAGACCCATAACTACGAGCATCACACCTACACCAACGTACTCAACAAGGACCACGACATCGGCTATGGCCTGCTGCGCATGTCCGAAGAGCAGAAGTGGGAGCCGCGCTTTCTCGCCAACCTGCCGCTGACGGTGATCCTGCACACCTTCTTCCAGCACTTCGTCGCCGTGCAGAACCTCCACATTGAAGAGGCGCTGATCTACAAGACCAAGACCAAGGCGCAGATCAAGGAAGAATTCAAGCCGATGTGGGCGAAGATGAAGAAGCAGTTGAAGAAAGATTATGTGATGTTCCCGCTGCTGGCCGGCCCGCTGGCGCCGCTGGTGTTCGCCGGCAATGTCGCCGCCAACTTCGCGCGCAACGTTTGGGCCTGCGCGGTGATCTTCAACGGCCACTTCCCGGAGGACGTCGAGCAGTTTCCAGAATCGGTGATCGAAAACGAAACGCGCGGCCAGTGGTATGTGCGCCAGCTGCTGGGTTCGGCCAACTTCAGCGGCGGCAGGCTGATGCACATCATGAGCGGCAATCTCCGCTTCCAGATCGAGCACCACCTGTTCCCGGATTTGCCGGCGCACCGTTACGCCGAAATCTCACCGGAAGTGCGCGCGATCTGCGAAAAGCATGGCCTGCCTTACAACACCGGTTCGTTCGCCGCCCAGACGCTGTCGACCTGGAAGCGCATCGCCAAGCTGTCGCTGCCCTTGCGCAAAACCGGCAAGCCTGCAATGAATGCTGTGACACTGCCGCTGGCGGCTTGATCGGCGACGTGCTGCACACTAGCCTGATACGCGGGTGACAGGAGAAGGGCGATGACGGAGGGTGCTCATGTGCGAGCTGCTGATGTTCGCGGCTACAGCAAGCTGGCGGTAGACGCAGTACTGCGCACCACCGATATCGTCGAGGGCATCCATCTCAATATTTCACGCGCGCCTTTGGCCCTGATCAAACCGCTCGAAGGCCACACCCGCGGCATCACCGGACTGGTCTATTCCAGCATCCGCACCATTGCCAGCGGTGTCGGCGTCGGTCTGGACCTGACGCTTGCGGCAGTCGTTATAGCCATCGAAAAAAATTGCGCCGCCGCGCCATCCTCTGCTGCACGCGAGGCACTGGTCGCGGCGGTCAATGGCGTGATCGGTGACCACCTCGAAGCCACCAGCAATCCGCTGGCGCTGAACATGCGCTTTCGCCGTCACGGCGAAGCGCTGGCACTGGATACTGACGCTCTGCATGCGGCCATTCCCGCAGCCAGCGGAAAACTGCTGGTGCAGGTGCATGGCCTGTGCATGAATGATCTGCAGTGGTCAGACGCCGAAGGCTACAACCACGGCGACATGCTCGCCGCCAAGCTCAGCTATACGGCGGTGCATCTGCACTACAACAGCGGCCGGCATATCTCCAACAATGGCCGCGAATTTGCCGAGCAATTGGAACAACTGGTTCAGCACTGGCCGGTGCCGGTCGAGGAACTGACCCTGCTCGGCCACAGCATGGGCGGACTGCTCGCGCGCAGTGCCTGCCACTACGGCGCGCAGGCCAGTCATGGCTGGCTGCGGCCACTGAAGAACATCGTGTTTCTCGGCACACCGCACCACGGCGCGCCGATGGAGCGCAGCGGCAACTGGCTGCAGGTCAGCGTCGCACGCATCCCGTTTGCCGCACCGTTGGCGCGACTCGGCATGCTGCGCAGCGCCGGCGTTACCGACCTGCGGCACAGCAATCTGCTCGACGAGGACTGGCAGGCCTACGGTCGCTTCGAGCGCCACGACGACACCCGCCAGTTCGTGCCGCTGCCGCAGGGCGTCCACTGTTACGCCATTGCCGCGACCACCGGCAAGCGGCCCGGCGACCTCAACGACAAAATTCTTGGCGACGGACTGGTATTGGTGGACAGCGCCCTCGGTCGGCATGCCGATCCCGTCAGACACCTGGATTTTGCACCGTTGAATCAGGCGCTCTACTACGGCATGAATCACTGGGATCTGCTGCGCCGCCAGGATGTCGGCGAACGAATCCTGGGCTGGCTGCGCGACTGATTTCGCATCGCGTCCCGATATACTCCGCCCACATCACCCGGAGAAACCTGTGAAAAACCTGCAACGGCTCGAACTGCTCAAGGACATGATTCAGGAAGCCGTCGACCGCGGCGCAACCTCGGTGGAACAGGTGCATCAATTTATCGCCGAACTGCCGTTCGAAGCGCTGGAGCGCAGCGGCCTGCTCACCGACGACCGCCTCAACCTGCGCGAGAAACAGCGCCGCAGCATCGGAATGGTCTACGACGCCATCCGCCGCATCAATCGCGAAATCGGCCAGTTGATTTCTGACCAGTTCGAAAACCTGGAAGAAGGTCATGACGTGGCGCAGGTACTGGCGCAAAAATCACCCAAGACTTCAGGCCCCAGGCGGCGCATCAAGAAAAACGTCTAGCGCAGCAATATCACTGGCGCTCCGGCATTATCAGTTGGTGCTTGCTTTGGATGCAGCCATCGTCAATCGGCAAATGACGATACCGGCGAGCACGATTGCCGCTCCCGCCGCCTGACGCGCACCCAAGGGTTCTGCCAGCAGCCACCATGCCAGCACCGCCGCCGCCACCGGCTGCACCAGCAGGCCAACCGCGGAAAACGCCGGCCGCAGGTGTGCCAGCGCGTAGGCGATCAGGCCCTGCCCGGCCGACTGTGAAAGTAATGCGAGGCCCAGCAGCACCGCCCAGCCCTGCCGCGACTGCGGCCAGAAACTGTCGCCCAGTAACCATGCCAGCGGCAGCAGGGCGCAGGCCGAAGCCAGCGTGCTCCAGAACAGCGACTCTGCGGCAGTGAACCGCTGTCGCGCACGCGCGATGCCGATGATGTAGCCGGAGTAGAACACCGCCGACAACACGCCGAGCAGATCACCGGTAGCGGACTCCCCGCCCAGACGCAGGCTATTGGAGACCAGCACTGCGGCGCCGCCGATGGCGAGCGCGATCCCGGCGAGGAACGCTACGCGGAATCGCTCACCGAAAAACGCGAAGCTGGCAAGCGTGACAAACACCGGCGCGAGATTCGCCATGAGTGTGGCGTTGGCGACCGAGGTGTAGCGGATGGACTGGTGCCAGACCGCCAGATCCGCGGCGAAGAACAGTCCCGCCAGCCACAGCCAGGCGATGCCGGGACGGATCACTCTCTCCGCCCCCGTTCCAGGCCGCAACCACAACAGCAGTACCGGTAGCGCCAGCGCCACGCGCCAGAACGCGCAGGCGGTGTAGCCGACATCGGTGAGACGCACGAAAATCGGCGCGAAGCCGATGAACACCGCGCCGGCCACCAGCGCAGGGAGCGCCGCGCGCGCCGCTGGCGTCGCGACGCTCAAGCGACATCCCGGCAGCAGGCGGTCAATGTGTGTGGGCGAGACAAGCGGATTCCCGATGAATGAATGGCCAGCGCGACTGTAACGCAGCCATCGCTGGCGCGATGCGGACCGAACGATTTGCAGCGCCGTATCAACATAAGGCGTCACCCGCTGTCATTGTTTATTACCTTGATGGCGTTATTTATTATATACTATATAAATGTATATTATATAAATAATAACAAATATTTCTTCCCATGCCACAGAGCGGGCAGCAGATTTCGGGCATGCTGGCGACACTTCCACAGGCCAGCGCTTTTCCTGGTCATCACCGCAGGGGAGTGCGGTTAACGCAATGCCCATGCCTCGATCGCGGCGACCTTGTCCACAGCGATGTGGCAGCCATATGCAAATAAGCAGGTCAAGCCCTGTTTCTGACAGCGCATTCAAATTATTTTTCAATTACATGATTTTTATTGATTTATTTATATTTCTTGATGAATTTCTGTGTTTGGAGGCTCGGGAAATGGCACTTGCCGCAAGCATGCAACAAATGTGTTCACACGCTTATCCACAAGGTCACGCATGACCCTGGAGATCGTTGCGGTAGCGGTGCCGGCACCGGTTTACCGGCTGTTTGATTACCGCGTGCCGGCAGGAGCGCGGCTGCGTCCGGGCGTGCGCGTGCGCGTGCCGTTTGGCCGTCGGCGACTGGTCGGTGTGGTGGCCAGCGCGCCGCGCACGGAAAGCCAGCCGGCACATGACTACAAATTTATCGAAGCGGTGCTGGATGACGAACCAGTGTTCCCGCCAGATGTCTGGGCGCTGTGCCGCTGGGCGGCAGACTACTACCAATATCCGCTGGGCGAAGTCCTGTCCGCCGCGTTGCCCGGGCCGCTGCGCCGGGGAGATGCAGGCGAAATTCATGACGCCAGCGCGCTGGCCATCACTGCCGCTGGCCGGGCCGCGCTGCCCGCCTTGTCCGCCCGCGCCAGTGCGCAGCGCGCGCTGTTGCAGCATCTGGTGCCCACGCAGCAGACCCGCGCCGAAATTCTGGCCGCGTTGCCCGCATCCGCTGCGCCATTGCGCAAGGCGCTGGCCGCCGGATGGATAGAAGACGTGCCACTGACGGCAGCGCTGGTTCAAGCAGAAATCGCGCCAGCACTGACCGCAGAACAGTCCGCTGCAGTCGACGCCTTGCGCGCATCCGCCGGCCAATTCTCCGCAACCCTGCTTGCCGGCGTCACCGGCAGCGGCAAGACCGAGGTTTATCTGCAACTGGCGGCGGACGCACTCGCACGCGGCGAACAGGTGCTGGTGCTGGTGCCGGAAATCGGCCTCGCGCCGCAACTCACGGAGCGCTTCCAGCGGCGCTTCGGTACAGACGTGCTCAGCTTCCATTCCGGCATGAGTGAAAACGAGCGTGCCGACGCCTGGCTGCGCGCACGCGCCGGCCGCGCACGCATCATCGTCGGCACGCGCTCGGCGGTGTTCGTGCCTTTCGCCAAACTCGGCCTGGTGGTGGTGGACGAAGAGCACGATGTCTCGTTCAAGCAGCAGGACGGTTTCCGCTACTGCGCGCGTGACCTCGCGATCCTGCGCGCGCAGCGGCTGAAAATTCCGGTCGTTCTGGGCAGCGCCACGCCATCACTGGAGACGTTGCACAACGCACAGCAAGGCCGCTACCAGCATCTGCGGCTGACCTCGCGCGTGCGCCTCGACGCGCCGCCGCGCGTGCAGGCGCTGGACGTGCGCGGCCGCACGCTCGACCACGGTCTGTCGCCACCACTGCTGGAAGCGGTCGGCCGCCATCTCGATCAGAGCGGACAAGTGTTGCTGTTCATCAACCGCCGTGGCTACGCGCCGGTGCTGCTGTGCCACGACTGCGGCTGGAGCGCGCCGTGCAGCCAATGCGATGCGCACCTGACCCTGCACCGCGGCCGCTCGCGCATGATCTGTCACCACTGCGGCGCGCAGCAGGTGGCGCCTGTGAATTGCCCATCCTGTACGTCGAAGAATCTGGTCGCGCTGGGCCAGGGCACGGAGCGGGTCGAAGAAGCCTTGCGCGCAAGATTTCCAATGCATCGCGTCGAGCGCTTCGATTCCGACCGCCTGCGCCGCGCCGGCGAACTGGAACGCCTGCTCGCAGACATCCGCAGCGGCGCCATCCATATCCTCGTCGGCACGCAGGTGCTGGCCAAGGGCCACGACTTCGCCGGATTGTCGCTGGTCGGCATCGTCAGCGCCGACCAAGCCCTCTATGGCAGCGACTTCCGAGCGATCGAGCGCATGGGCCAACTGGTGACGCAGGTCGCGGGCCGTGCCGGGCGCGGCGCGCAGTCCGGCGAAGTGATTCTGCAAACCCACGAGCCGCAGCATCCGCTGCTACGTAAATTGGTCGAGGGCGGTTACGACGCGTTGTGCGATTCGCTGCTGGAAGAGCGTCGCATCACCGGCTTGCCGCCCTACGCGCACCTGGCACTGCTTCGTGCGGAATCGACCAAGCCGGGTGCAGCGATGACCTTCCTCACGCAAGCGCAGAGTGGGCTGATGGCAAGCGACAAGCGTGTGCGCGTCTCCGATCCGATACCCGCAACGATGGAACGCCGTGCCGGCCATGTGCGCGCGCAACTGCTGGTGCAGTGCGCCAGCCGCTCCATCCTGCAAAAGGCGCTTGCTGCATGGATGCCACAAATTGACGCGCTACCGGCGGCGCGGCAGGTGCGCTGGTCGCTGGACGTGGATCCTTACGACCTGTTCTGAGGCAGCGATTGTTGCCGGTAGCGATAAGCCCAATAGGATACCGACAGCGCGGCGGTCAGCACGACCGGAATTCCGAACGCGGAGTAACCCTCACGCAGGTAGGTGTAGGCGCCGACCACGCCGCCGCTGATGAAGCCGGCGATCAGCAGCAGATATAGCGTGATGCGCCGACGATCGACGCGGATGCCGCGCAGCATGTGACCCAGCGAGATGCCCAGATCGGTGAAGGTGCCGGTAACATGCGTGGTGCGCAAGATCGCGCCGCTGTAAGTCGTGACCATGGCGTTCTGCAGGCCGCAGGCGGCGGAGGCCCAGTAGTCGCCCTGCGCAATGCCGTGGTTGAGCAGCAGCATCGAGGTCAGCAGGAACGCCGACTCGCAAAACAGCGCGAAGCTGTAGCGACGCCCCAGACGCAGCGCGACGTCCTGGATGATGAAGCCGCTGAGCAGCGCGCCGGCCAGAAACGACAACAGCACCAGCGCGAGGTGCGCGACTTCGCCGCCATTACCGCGCACGATTTCCAGCCCGACCTGCGTCGAGGTGCCGCTCATGTGCGACACCGACTGGTGCTGGAATCCCAGCAGGCCGATGCCGTTGACGATACCGGCATTGAGCGCCAGCAGGAAGGCGCCGGTCTCGACCCAGGAGGGCAGCTTGGAAGTCATCGCGACGAATTATAGCGGCGGCAAACTCTTTAGAATGCGCACATGAAACAGATCTCCACCCACGCCCTCGCCGGGCTTTCGGCCCGCGCACTGGCTTCGCCGCGCCTGCGCGCCAATCTCAATCTCCACGGCGAACTGTCCGACCCGGTGCAGCGCCTCGCAATCGCGATGGAGCCGGATACCTACGTGCGCCCGCACCGCCATCCGCACACCTGGGAACTGCTGTTCCCGCTGCGCGGGCGTTTCGTCGTGCTGCACTTCGACGACGCCGGCACCGTGACGGACCGCCAAGTGCTGGGCGAAGACAGCGCCATCCTCGAAAATCCGGCCGGGCAATGGCATGCGGTACTTTCGCTGGATGCCGGAGGCGTGATTTTCGAGGTCAAGCATGGCCCCTACCAACCGATTGCGGAGGCCGATTTCGCTGCGTGGTCGCCGGCCGATGGCAGCCCCGGCGTCGCGCAGCTGAACGCCTGGTATGCCAACGCAAAGCCGGGGCAGCGCTACGTCGCATAGGCTATGGCGGCACAGGCGGGGATGACACGCTAAAATCCGCCTCCTTTTTGGTTGTTGCTGAATCTTCATGAAATCCCACCTGCAAGACCTGCTGCGCGCCGCGCTGCAACCGCTACTCGCCGGCAAAGACCTGCGCGCGCCGGACAGCATCCAGATCGATGCAGCCAAGGACAAGAGCCACGGCGACTTTGCCAGCAACCTTGCGCTGGTCATCGCCAAACCGCTGGGCCAGTCGCCGCGCACGGTGGCGCAGGCGCTGGTCAACAACCTGCCGCCCTCGGCGCGCGTCGCCAAAGTGGAAATCGCCGGCCCCGGCTTCATCAATTTCTTTCTCGCCGCCGATGCGTTTCAGGCAGTGGTGGCGGACGTACTCAAGTCCGGCGACAAATTCGGCCGTGACGATTCCGGCAGCAAAGGCAAAATCCTGGTCGAGTTCGTCTCCGCCAATCCCACCGGCCCGATGCACGTCGGCCACGGTCGTGGCGCAGCCTATGGCGACACGGTCTGCAACCTGCTCGCCGCCACCGGCTGGACGGTGTGGCGCGAGTACTACATCAATGACGCCGGGCGTCAGGTGGATGTACTGACGATCAGTGTCTGGTTGCGCTATCTCGATATGTTTGGCGAATCGATTTCGTTTCCGGCTCGCGCCTACGCTGGTGGATACATCACCGAATGCGCGGAGAGGTTAAGAGAAAAATACGGAGAGCAATTTCGCAAACCAAGCGCAGACGTCTTTGCGTATGGCGAGCCTTGGTCGAATGAAGTAATTACCCCCGACACAGATCCAGAGACACTAAAAGGATTTCAGGAGAAGCAGCTCGACGCACTTATCAGTAAAGCGCATGAACTACTTGGAAATAGTTATGAATTGATAAAAGAGTTTGCTCTCGAAAAACAGCTTGGCGTAATTCGTGAAACCTTGGCGAACTTTGATGTGCGCTTCGATCAATGGTCGTCCGAAGCAGCGCTGGTAGAGACCGGCTTCGTCAAAAAGGCGCTGGCGCGTCTCGCCGAAAAAGGGCTGACCTACGACAAGGACGGCGCGCTGTGGATGCGCACCGAAGCGTTCGGCGACGAGAAGGATCGCGTGCTGATCAAGGCAGACGGCGCCGCCACCTATTTCTGCAACGACCTTGCCTATCACATCGACAAGCTGGATCGTGCAAAGACAAATGACTATCCACCGCTGCTGATGGACGTGTGGGGCGCGGATCATCACGGCTACATCGCGCGCGTGCGCGCTGCGATTGAGGCGCTGACCGGCCGCAAGGACGCGCTCAACGTTCAACTGATCCAGTTCGTGACGCTGTCGTCCGGCAAGATGGGAAAGCGCAGCGGCAACTTCGTCACTTTGCAGGACCTGATCGATGAAGCCGGCACCGACGCTACGCGCTTCTTCTACCTGATGCGTTCGCACGAACAGCATCTGGAATTCAACATCGATCTCGCGCGCTCGCAAAGCAACGACAACCCGGTGTTCTATGTGCAGTACGCGCACGCGCGCGTGTGCAGTGTGTTCGCGCAGTTCGCCGAACGCGGCGGCAAATATGACGAAGCAGCCGGGCTTGCGGCACTGCATCGCCTCGACAACGAGCACGAGAAAGCGCTGCTGGTGCAGATCAACCGCTTTCCCGAAATCATCCGCAAGGCGGCAGCGGAGTACGAGCCGCACACGCTGGCGTTCTATCTGAAGGACGGCCTTGCCGACGCTTTCCACAGCTATTACAACGCGCACAAGTTCATCGTCGACGATGCTGAACTGCAATCCGCGCGCCTGGCATTGATTTCAGCCGCGCGGCAGGTGCTGCGCAACGGTCTGGCACTGCTCGGCGTCAGCGCACCGGAAAAAATGTAATGGCCAAGGACTACGCACAGCGCGGCAAGGGCGGGCAGCGGCAGACGCGGCCCGCACCTCGTCGCGGCGGCAGGGGTGGTGGCAGCGGCATGCCGTGGTGGCTGGGTGCGGTGCTGGGCCTGTCCATCGGCCTCGCCGTCGCCGTTTTTGTCTATATATTCGTTCGCCCCGCGCAGCCTCTGCCCGGTCACAAATCCATCTCGGCCGCTGCGCCCGCAAGCAGCAACGACGCCGGCAACGATGACGCTGAATCGCCCGCGCAGCGCAACAAGGCCGCATTATCCGGCAAGCAGAATGTGGTCAAGCTGCCGCCCAAGGTAAAAACGCGATTCACATTTTACGAACTGCTGCCCAGCCAGGAAGTCGTGGTGCCGCGCGAACAGGTACAGACCGCTACCGGCAAGGCTGGTGCCGCTGACACCGGTCTATATGTGATCCAGGTGGCGTCGTATCGCACGCAGCCCGATGCCGATGGCCTCAAGGCGAAACTCGCGCTGCTGGGCGTCGAGTCGCGTATCGAGAAAGTGACCATCGATAACAGCGACACCTACTACCGCGTGCGCGTCGGTCCCGAGAAAAATCTCGGCGCCGTGCATACCATCGTCGCGCGGCTGGAAGAAAACGGCATCCACCAGGCTATGGTGGTGAAGGTGAAATAGCGGTGGCACCCCGTTTCGCCAACCGCTGAAACCTGCATCATCGCGATCGTGCTTGCTTCCTACACCGCCTGCAGATTGGCGTAATCCAGCATCAGCCACTTGGTGCCGTCCTTGCGGAAGCGCACCTCGACGCGCGCGCGTTCGCCATCGCCATCAAACGACAGGATGGTGCCCTCGCCAAAACGGGCATGCGTCACGCGCTGGCCAAGCTTGAAGCCGCCGGGGCCGGTATCCGTGAGCACTGAGCGCGGCGTCTTCGGCCCGTAACCGCCCGAGGCATGACCGATGCCGCTGCCCCAGCGCACCGGGCCTCCGCGATTGACGAACGTCGGCCGCACGATGCCCGCGCGCGGCCGCGTCTCGCTGACGCACTCCGCCGGGATTTCCTTGAGGAACATCGACGGCAGATTGATCTGCTCGACGCCATGCAGACGCCGCATCTCGGCGTAGGACAGGTAGAGGCGCGCGCGCGCGCGCGTGATGCCGACGTAGCAGAGGCGGCGCTCTTCCTCGAGATTGCCTTCGTCCATGGTGCGCTGGCTCGGAAACAATCCGTTCTCAAGTCCAACCATGAACACCACTGGAAACTCCAGACCTTTCGCGGAGTGGAGCGTCATCAGCTGCACGCAGTCCTCGCCAGGGCCAGCCTGTTCGTCACCAGCCTCCAAAGATGCGTGGGTGATGAACGCGGTCAGCGGCTCCATCGCCGGCTCGCCGTCTTCCGGCGGCAGTTCCTCGAAACCGCGCGCGGCGTTGATCAGTTCGTCGAGATTTTCGAGACGCGTCTCGGCCTGCTCGCCGCGCTCCTTTTTGTAGTGTTCGCGCAGGCCACTGCGTTCGATCACCAGTTTGGCCACTTCGCTCAAGGCCAGTCCGAGCGTGTCGGCGTGCAGTTGTTCGATCAGCGACAGGAATGCGCCGACGCTGTTGGATGAGCGGCCCAACGACGGCAGCCCAGTCTTGGCCGCGACCCACAGCGAAATATTCTGCTCGCGCGCCAGCAGGCGCAGACGCTCGATGGTGGTAGCGCCGATGCCGCGCGGCGGCGTGTTCACCGCGCGCTCGAAGCTGGTGTCGTCGTCGCGGTTGTGCAGCAGGCGCAGGTACGAGATTGCGTCCTTCACTTCCATGCGCTCGAAGAAGCGCAGACCGCCGTAGATGCGGTAAGGCAAGCGCGCGCGGATCAGCGTTTCTTCCAGCACACGCGACTGCGCGCTGGTGCGATATAGCACCGCGAGATCGGAATGGCGTGAGCGGCCGTCGATGTGCTCCTTCATCCGGCCGATCACGAACTCGGCCTCGTCGTATTCGTTGAACGCGGCGTAGAGCTGGATCTGCTCGCCCTCGTTGCCGTCGGTCCACAGTTCCTTGCCGAGTCGCGTGCTGTTGCGCGCGATCAGGCCGTTGGCGGCCTTGAGGATGGTGCCGGTCGAGCGGTAGTTCTGCTCCAGCTTGATGATCTGCGTGCCGGGAAAATCCCGGTCCAGCTTCAGCATGTTTTCGACCTTCGCACCGCGCCAGCCGTAGATCGATTGATCGTCATCACCGACCCCGAACAGGATGCCGGTGTTGCCCGCCAAAACCCTCAGCCACTGGTACTGCAGCGTGTTGGTGTCCTGGAATTCATCGACGAGGATGTGGCGGAAGCGGTTGCGATAGTGGCGCTGGATTTCCTCGTTGTCGCGGCACAGCTCGTAGGCACGCAGCAGCAGTTCGGCGAAATCGACCAGGCCGTTGCGCTCGCACTGTTCCTGGTAGGCGGTGTAGACCCGCGCCAGCGTGCGCTGCGTGAAATCGCCCTGATCCTGCAAATGCTGCGGCCGGCGGCCTTCTTCCTTCTGGCCGTTGATGAAGCCGGTGACGCTCTTGGGCACCCACTGGTCTTCCGGCAATTCCATCGCGCGCATCACGCGCTTGACCAGTCGCTGCTGGTCGTCGGCATCCAGAATCTGGAAATTCTGCGGCAGCCGCGCCTCCTTCCAGTGCAGCCGCAACATGCGGTGCGCGGTGCCGTGGAAGGTGCCGACCCACATCGCCCGCACCGGAATATTGATCAGCTGCTCGATGCGCCCGCGCATCTCCGCCGCCGCCTTGTTGGTGAACGTCACCGCGAGGATGGAATGCGGCGACACGCCCTCGCGCGCAATCAGCCAGGCGATGCGATGCACCAGCACGCGCGTCTTGCCCGAACCCGCACCCGCCAACACCAGCCGATGCTCGGTCGGCGCCGTCACCGCCTCCTTCTGCGCGGGATTCAGATGGGCGATGAGGGGAGCGAGATCGTCAGCGAAATGATTCATTTGCTGATTTTACCGGCTTGGGAGGGAAGGCCGGTGGTTTAAGGAAAATTGATTTGAGCGATGGGACTGAATAGTCTGCTGAAATATAAATCCAGTTGCGTGTCTGGGCATTCCGCCCTTGAGAACTTGATCATGACTTCTACAGACAGCGAACTCATCCCGCTCGGCCAGTTGAGCGTTCGGTATCTGGTCGATGGCGCCGCCACAAAGGGCATGGGCCTGTTCGAGCTTTGTGTGCCGCCCAACTCCAATGTCCCGCCGCCCCATAGTCATACGCTCAATGACGAGTGCATCTATGTCCTTGAGGGCATTCTCCGTTACTCCGTGGATGGTGTCTCCAGAGACCTGTCATCCGGAGAGTGGATGTTGAGTCCAAGAGGATCGGTCCACCATTTCAGTAATCCATACGCCAAACAAGCCAAAGCCCTGGTCGTTCAGACCCCTGACATCGGCGCCCAGTATTTTCGAGACGTCGGCGCAGTCGTGAATGCAGGCGGGCCGCCTGATCGCGAGAAGCTGTTCGGCGTCATGAAGAAGTATGGCTTGGTACCGGCCGTGCCGCAGCAGGGCAGGCCGGGTTAACCATGCAGCGGCGTCACCCGCTCCTTGTTAATTTAGTCATTCCATTGTTATAAAATACTGTTTAAATATTATTTTTAGTAATAATATAAAACATTCCTTAGCCTCTTATCTCCAAGAGCGGGTGAAGCAAAATCACTACGCATTGAGCGAATAAGAGATCAGGAGACCGCCTTCAACGCATCCGGCTTGCCATGCTCGATCAGGTCGGGAAGCGGCTTGCCAGTTTCGAGCCAGCTCTTGAGGCTACACAGGATGATCGGCCAGCCGCGGCGGCCACCTTCGAGCCATTTCTCTTCGATGGCCGCCGGATGTTCCTCGATCACGGTGAGGCGCACGGCTTCGCCGAGATCGTCGATCTGGTAGGTGACGATGCAGGGTGGTAGTGCTTTCATCTCCTCCACCCACTCGACGCGCCAGGTGAAGCGCAGCTTGCTCGGCGGATCGCATTCGAGGATTTCGCCGCTGACGTCGAGCTTGCCGTCTGGCTGCCAATAGACCACGCGGCCACCGACTTTCCATTCGGACTCGATGCGGCGGCCGAAGAAATACTGCTTGGTGATTTCGCCCTGCGTCAGGGCTTCCCACACTTGCTGCGGTGTGGCGGCGATGTAGGTGACGTAGACGGTGTCGGGTGTTTTGTTCATGACCGTCTGCGCTTAGCCGAATTTGTGCGCGGGATTGTTGTTCTTGTGCGACCACACAAACGGCAGTGGCTTGCCGGTTTCCAGCAGGCTCTTGAGATTGGACAGGATGGTCGGCCATCCGCCGCTGATGGCGCGCAGGTATTTGCTGTCGGGCGTCGGGAACTGATCGTGCACCAGGGTGAGTTTGACGATGCCGTCCTGGAGGCCCAGCTTGAAGTCGACGCGCGATGCGGGCTCAGCCAGCAGTTCGTCGAAGAACACATTCTTGAAGGTGTAGCTGAGGTGATGCGGCGGCTCACAGACCAACACCACACCTTCGTCGTAGACGGTGCCGTTGGGCGCGCGCAATTGCATCTTGGAACCGACTCTCCAGTCGCAATCGATGCGACAGCCTCCCCAGAATTGCTCGATCAAATCGCTCTGTGTCAGCGAATCCCATACCTTCTCCAGCGTGCTGTTGATATAGGTGACGTAGACGAAAGTCTGCGGGTCTTTTGGGGTGTTCATGCGGCCTCCTGTTCAAGCCGGCGTTTGAGTTCGCCCAATGCGCGGGCACGATGTTTTTCGTACTTTCCGATCCAGCGGTCGACGATTTCGCCAAGCGGTACCGGGTTGAGATAGTGCAGCTTCTCGCGGCCGCGCCACAGCGTGACGACGAGGTTGGCTTCTTCCAGCAGTGTGAGGTGCTTGGTCACCGCCTGGCGCGACATCTCCAGATCGACGCAGAGCTGACCCAGAGTCTGGCCGTTGCGCGCGTGCAATGCGTCGAGCAATTGCCTGCGGCTGACATCGGCGAGCGCTTTGAAGACCAGGTCCATGATCGAACTATATGCAACCAAATAGTTGCATGTCAAGCACTCTTGAACCGCACCCGCGTCAGGTCTCGACCCACACCGCGTGAATGTTGACGAACTCGCGGATGCCGAACTCCCCCAGTTCGCGGCCGTAGCCGGAACTCTTGATGCCGCCGAAGGGCATGCGCGGATCGGACTTGGACATGGCGTTGACGAAGCAGGCGCCGGACTGAATTTTTTCCGCGGCGATGCGCTCGCCGCGTTGCAGGTCGCGCGTCCACACCGAGGCGGACAGGCCGAACTCGGTGGCGTTGGCGATGGCGATGGCCTCATCCTCGTCCTTGACCGTGATCAGCGTGGCGACCGGCCCGAACAGTTCCTCTGACCACGCCGCCATGCCCTCGCGCACGTCACCAAGCACGGTCGGCGGGTAATACGCGCCGGGTCCATCCGGCAGTACGCCGCCGGTCAGCAAGCGCGCACCCGCATCGACGCTGCGCTGCACTTGCTTGTGCAAACCATCGCGCAGTTCGCGGCGCGACATCGGGCCGAGATCAACACCTTCGGCAAACGGATCGCCCACGCGCAGTCGCTGCACGCGCGCCAGAAACTTGCGCTCGAACTCCGCGCGGATTGCCTCGACGAGAATGAAGCGCTTGGCGGCGATGCAGCTCTGGCCGGTGTTCTGGTAGCGCGCGTTGACGCCGACTTCGACGGCGCGGTCGATATCCGCATCTTCGAGCACGATGAACGGATCGGAGCCTCCCAGTTCCAGCACGCATTTCTTCAACGCCTGGCCAGCCTGCGCCGCCACCGCGCGGCCGGCGGCGACGCTGGCGGTGATGGTCACTGCCGCTACGCGCGGATCGCGGATTACCGCGCCGGTCTGTTCCACATCCAGCAGCAGGCTGACGAACAGGCCTTCTGGAAACCCTGCTTTGCGAAACACCTCTTCAATCATCAGCGCGCAGCCGAACACGCTGGGCGCGTGCTTGAGCAGCGCGCCGTTGCCCGCCATCAGGCCCGGCGCGGCGAAGCGGAACACTTGCCACCACGGGTAATTCCACGGCATTACCGCCAGCACCACACCGAGCGGATTGAAATGCACCGTGCTCGCCTGCGCTTCGGTCGCGATCTTTTGCGGTGCGAGAAAACGCGCGGCGTTTTCGGCGTAGTAGCGGCACACCAGCGCGCATTTCTCGATCTCGGCGAGTGCCTGCGGCAGGGGCTTGCCCATCTCCAGCGACATCTGCCGCGCGTAGCGCGGCTGGTCCGCGAGCATCACCGCGGCGGCGGCCCGCATGCGGCTTGCGCGTTCCGCGATGGAATATGCAGCCCATGTTTGCTGCGCCCGGCTGCACCGTTCGACGATGCGCTCGACCTGCGCACGATCCATCGCCGCGTAGCGAGCGAGAACGGCGCCGTCGGCAGGATTGACCGTTTCAAAATCCATCGCGACCTCCGCAGTTGTCCGGACGACTGGACGTTACCTCATTCGGCTGTATGCCTGCGCAGCCGCAGATTGAGCATTTCCACGCCGACCGAGAACGCCATCGCGAAATAGATGTAGCCCTTGGGCACATGCACACCGACGCCTTCGGCCAGCAGTGCGCCACCGACCATGATCAGAAACGCCAGCGCCAGCATCTTGACCGTCGGATGACGCTCGACGAATGCGGACAGCGCGCCGGCGAAAAACATCATGGCGACGATGGCGATGGTGATCGCGACGATCATCACCGGCAGGTTGTTGGTCATGCCGATGGCGGTAATCACCGAGTCCAGCGAGAACACGATGTCGAGAATCATGATCTGGATGATGGCGCCGGCGAACGACGCAGCGGTACGCGTCGCCGTCGATTTCGGCTTTGCCGCACCTTCGACGTTTTCGTGAATCTCACCGACGCTCTTGTAGAGCAGAAACAGGCCGCCGAGGATCAGCACCAGGTCGCGGCTTGAAACAGCGTGGCCGGAAACACTGAACAAGGGCTTGGTCAACGTAGCCAGCCATGACAGCGACAACAGCAGCAAAACCCGCGTCAGCAGCGCGCCAGCCAGTCCAAATGTGCGCGCACGCGGCTGCTGCGCGGCCGGCAGCTTCGATACGACGATGGACAGGAAGATGATGTTGTCGACCCCGAGCACCAGTTCCAGCGCGGTGAGAGTGACCAGGGCCAGCCAGAGTTCGGGTTGCAGCAGCGCGTCCATGTTTCGACCTTGCGGAAGGGCCGAAGATGATACTGGTAAATCCGCTTCAGGCTGCGGCCACGCGCTCCAGCAGCTTGCACATCAGGCGGTTGTTCTCGGCGTAGTGCGATATATCGCCGAGCATTTCTTCGCGCGTCTGCACGCCGGGCGCGGACGGCAACGCGCCCTGTTCCAGCCAGACCCTTGCGTTGGCTGCGGTCACTTCGAGGTGAAACTGCATGGCGACAACACGGCCGGCGCAGGCGCTGTAGACCTGGTGCGCGCAGGCCGCGCTGGAGCCGAGCAGTTCTGCACCGGACGGAATGGCGAAGGTGTCGCCATGCCAGTGAAAGACGAGGAAGCGCGGCGGAAAATCCGCGAGCAGCGGCGACGCGCGGCCGGCGGCGCTGAGCGCAACCTCGAACCAGCCGATTTCCAGTTGCGCGTTGCGCGTCACCGGCGCACCCAGCGCGTCCGCGATCAGTTGCGCACCGAGGCAGATGCCGAGCACGCGCTTGCCGGCGGCGATGGCCTGCCGGATCAGTATCTTCTCCGCCTTGAGCCAGGGATGCGCATCGTATTCGTAGACGTTCATCGGGCCGCCCATGACGATGAGCCAGTCGAAGGCTTCAACATTGGGCAACGCTTCACCCGCATACAGCCGCGTGCAGCTGACAACATCTCTGTGTGCCGCAAGCCACGGCGCGATGCAGCCGAGGTCCTCGAAATCCGCGTGCTGCAGCCAGTGAATTCGCATTGCTACCCCCTCTCCCTCGATCCCTCTCCCGCGAGGGGAGAGGGAAGAAAACTGGTTTCCGCTGCGCGGGAATTGCCTACTTGCGTGGAACAAATTTGATCGATGCAGAGTTGATGCAATAGCGCAGGCCGGTCGGCGGCGGACCGTCGTTGAATACGTGGCCCATGTGCGCGCCGCAGCGCTCGCAATGCACCTCGGTACGGGTCATGCCGAATTTGTGGTCCTTGCTCTCGGCGACCGGTGCATCCTTGGCGGCGGGGCTGTAAAAACTCGGCCAGCCGCAGTGCGCCTCGAACTTGTGTTCGGAATCGAACAGTGGCGCGCCGCAACAGACGCAGACATAAACGCCGTCGGCCTGGTGATTCCAGTATTCGCCGGTGAAAGCGCGCTCGGTGCCGTGCTCACGGGTGACGTGGAACTGCTCGGGTGTGAGTTGCGCACGCCACTCGGTTTCGGTCTTCTTGATCTGGGTCATGGGATTCTCCTTGCCCCAACTATACTGCGTGCATTAAGTTGAATCACAAGGGATCGCATTCATGTTGATCACAGCTTTTATCGTCGCCGCCACGATTTCGGCGCTGCTGGCCATCGCCGCGGACTGGAACGAGCGGCGTCATTTTACGTTTTACATCCTGAAGCCACTGACGACGCTGCTGATCATCGGCATCGCCACTGCTGCGCCCGCAGGCGACGCCAAGCTGATGCTGCTGGCGGCGCTGTCGCTCTCAATGCTGGGCGACATCTGTTTGATGTTTGACGGACAACGCTGGTTCATGAGCGGCCTCGGCAGCTTCCTGTTGGCCCACCTGCTGTTCATCCCGGTGCTGCTGCATGGCGTGGCGCATCCGGCGCTGCCGCTGGGAAGCGTGGCGCTCGCGCTGTACGGCATCGCGCTGTTCGCGTGGCTGCTGCCGAAAACAGGTCCGCTCAAAATTCCGGTGAGCATTTACGGGTTGGCGCTGATGGGCCTGGCGTTCGCGGCGATTGCGCGCTGGCATGCACATGACGATGTCAGCACGCAGATGGCGCTGGGCGGCGCACTGTTGTTCGTGCTGTCGGATTCGTCGCTCGCCATCCGCAAATTCGTCGGCCGCTACGCCGGCGCGCAGGCGGTGATTTTATCCACTTACTGGGCAGCGATTGGATTGATCGCCTGCTCGGCAACGCTGGCTGCGTAGGATGGGCTGAGCATAGCGAAGCCCATCAAGCGCTGCGGGCAATGGGCTTCACTGCGTTCAGCCCATCCTACGAAACTAATCGCAGGCGGCGATCCACAGCGCGGCGATGCGCTCCAGCCCTTCGCGATCCTGTTCATCGAAGCGGCCGATTTTCGGACTGTCGAGATCGAGCACGCCGAGCAGTTCATCGTCCTTGAACAAGGGCACCACGATCTCGGACTGCGAGGCGCTGTCGCAGGCGATGTGGTTGTCGTGCGCGTTGACGTCCGCGACCAGCTGGGTCTGGCGGCGCAGCGCCGCGGTGCCGCAGACGCCGCGCCCCAGCGCGATGCGCACGCAGGCCGGCTTGCCCTGGAACGGACCCACCACCAGTTCGCGTCCGTCGAAGAAATAGAAACCGGCCCAGTTGAGATCGGGCAGACCGTGCCACAGCAGCGCGGCGAGATTGGCGGCGTTGGCGACGCGGTTGCGCTCACCCTGGAACAGCGCCTGCGCCTGTTCCACGAGCCGCGCATAAATCTCGCTCTTGGCAGTGCCGGCCGCAGGGCTGGTGAACTCGAACATGCGTCATTTTGCGCCACCCGCTATGCGGTGTGCAGCTTCAGATTTCGTTATTATTTATACACTAAATAAATAATTAATATATAAAATGTAACTGATCTCTGCCGCCAGATACCGACAGCGGGTGCTGCCCGCTCGCTGCCGCTGCGCGGAATTTCTCCCACATGCGGCGGCCCGCGCTTTGCTACGCTTGGCACCTTGTTCATTCCACGTGGGACTCCACATGAAAAACCTCTACGCCTGCACGTCCGCCGTGATGATGCTGTCGGCCTGCGCCAGCCAGCCGCCGGCACCGGTCGCGGCAACACCACCAGCGCCGCCGCCGCTGGTCTCCGGCATCGACCGCAGCGGCTTCGATGCCAGTGTGCGGCCGCAGGACAATTTTTATGAGGCAGTCAACGGTGCCTGGCTGAAAAGGACCGCGATTCCGGCCGACAAGTCCAGCTACGGCACACTGACCGAGCTGAGCGACAACTCCGAGCGTGAACAGCGCGAGATCATCGAAGCCGCCGCCGCCGACAAGCAGCGCCTGCCCGATTCCGACGAGCAGAAAATCGGCGATTACTACAGCGCCTTCCTCGATGTGGCGCGCGTCGACCAGCTCGGCCTGCAGCCACTGCAGGCCGAGCTGGCGCGCATCGCTGCGATCCACTCGCGTGCGGAGATCGCGCAGCAGTTTGCGCACTTCGCCGAAATCGGCGTCGACGCGCCGTTCGGCATGGCGGTGGAACAGGATGCCAAGGACTCGACGCGCTACGCGGTCTACCTCGGGCAATCGGGACTGGGCCTGCCGGATCGCGACTACTACCTGCTCGACGACCCCAAGTTCGTCGAATTGCGCAAACAGTATGTGGCGCATATCTCGCGCATGCTGGCGCTGGCCGGCGACAGCGACGCCGATGCGCATGCGCGCAAGGTGTTCGCGTTTGAAAAGCGCCTCGCCGAGAAGCAATGGAGCAAGGTCGAAACACGCGATGCCGACAAGACCTACAACAAATACGCGCTGAGTGAACTGCCCGGCCTGATTCCGGATTTTTCCTGGCTGACCTACGCCACCAGCGCCGGCTTCGCGCAACAACCCGCGGTGATCGTCGGCGAACCCGGTTATTTCGAGGGGCTGTCGAAAATCCTCAACACCACTTCGCTGTCGAATCTCAAGATCTACCTGCGCTGGCAACTGTTGAATGCCTACGCGCCATATCTGTCCAAACCCTTCGTCGATGAAAATTTCGCGTTCTACGGCAAGGCACTCAATGGCGTGCCGGAAGACCGCCCGCGCTGGAAGCGCGGTGTCAGCGCGGTCAACGAGGCGCTGGGTTTTGCCGTCGGCAAGCTGTATGTCGCCAGGTATTTTCCGCCGCAGAACAAGGCGCGCATGCAGGTACTGGTGAACAACCTGCTGGAGGAATACCGCCTGAGCATCGGTTCGCTAGCCTGGATGAGCGCGGACACCAAAAAGAAAGCTCTGGAGAAGCTCGCCAAGTTCACCACCAAGATCGGCTATCCCGACCAGTGGCGCGACTACTCGACGCTGCGCATCAGCGCCGATGACCTGGTCGGCAATGTCATCCGCGCCAGCCGTTTCGAATTCGCGCGCAATGCCGCCAAGCTGGGCAAGCCGATCGATCGCAACGAGTGGGACATGACACCGCAGACCGTCAACGCCTACTACAACCCGCTGATGAACGAGATCGTGTTTCCGGCCGCGATCCTGCAAGCGCCGGTGTTCGACATGCAGGCCGACGATGCCGCCAACTACGGCGCGATCGGCGCGATCATCGGCCACGAGATCGGCCACGGCTTCGATGACCAGGGCAGCAAGTACGATGGCGACGGCAATCTCAAGAGCTGGTGGACCGATGCCGACCGCCGGAATTTCGACACGCGCGTCAAGGCGCTGATCACGCAGTACAGCGCCTATGAGCCGATCAAGGGCTATCACGTCAATGGCGCACTCACCATCGGCGAGAACATCGGCGATCTCGGCGGCGTCTCGATCTCGTATCTGGCCTATCAACTGTCGCTGGCCGGCAAACCGGCGCTGGTGATCGACGGCCTGACCGGCGACCAGCGCTTCTTCATGGGCTGGGCCCAGGCCTGGCGCTGGAAATACCGCGACGAGGCAATGATCAACCTGGTCAAGACCAACCCGCACTCGCCGCCACAGTTCCGCTGCAACGGCGTGGTGGTCAACGTGCCGGCGTTCTACGGCGCGTTCGACGTCAAGCCCGGCGACGGCATGTACCGGGCGCCGCAGCAGCGCGTCACCATCTGGTAATTCAGCAACCGCTGTACACAGAAACGCCCGCGCAAGCGGGCTTTTCTTTGCACAAGGTAATTCAGTCCAGCACCGGTGCATCACCCTTGCAGCGCCAGCGGTGGCGACCGAGATCGACGCGCCCGCGGACAAAGCTGATGCCTTCCTGTTCCAGCAACTGCCGCTGCTGGTCGTGGTGCTCGGTGCCTTCGGGGAACGAGATACGGCCCTGCGCGTTGATCACGCGATGCCACGGCAGCGCCATGCCCGGCGGCGCGCGGTGCAGTGCATGGCCGGTGAGCCGCGGTTGCCGCGGCATGCCGGCCAGCGCGGCGACCTGGCCGTAGGTGGCGACGCAGCCGCGCGGGATGCGATGGACCACCGCCCAGATCAGTGCATGGCGATCGACGGCTTTCATGAGGTCATTCTGCATCGGCGCTCATGCAAGAAAAACCCCGCGCCGGAAACCCGGCGCGGGGTCAACCCATCAACATGCTTGAAAGCGCTGCTTATTGTCCCGCGTACTCCATGATGCGGTTGTTGCCGCTGTCGGCGATGTACACCACACCATTAAAGGCGCTGACCGCAGTGGGTGTAAACAGGGTGCGGTTGGTGGGAATCGAACCGGTACCACTGGTGCCGTTGTTCGGCGCATCGGGTATGCCGTCCTGGTTATCGTCGTTCTGCGCGGAATGCGTGAAGTCGGACTGGCCATAGACTGCGCTTGCCGCCGGGCCGTTGGAGTTGGGGAAGGTGGAGAAATACAGCACGCGGTTGTTGCCGCTGTCGGCGACATAGAAGCCGGCCAAGCCGCTGCCGACACCGGTCGGTACACGCAGACCGGTCGGGCCATTGCTGCCGGCGCTGCTGAAAGTGCCGAAAGCATTCAGGCCGACAACATTGCTGGCGCCGGCGCCGGCGCCGTTGGCGACCGGGATCGACGACCAGTACAACACGCGATTGTTGGCGGTGTCGGCGACCAGCAGCTTGTAGCCATCGGTATACAGGCCGTTGGGCTGATGCATCTGGGTGTTGCCGTTGACGTAGTTGCCGATGTTGGTACCGGAACTGGGATTGGTGCAGGGCGTGAGCTGGTTGCTGCCGATGCACGCGGCCTGATCGGTGACCATGTCGGGCTGTCCCAGCACCAGGTCGGCGGCCGCACCATTGGCAGTCGGGATGGTGCTGTAGATCAGCACGCGGTCATTGCCGGTATCCGAAACGAACAGTTTGCCGTTGGCGATGGCCGCATCCACCGGTCCCTTGAGCGTGGTTGCGCTGGGTGCTGCAGCACCCCCGTTGGCAGCGTTGTTGCCGCCGCCGAACGCGGTCTGGCCAACCACCACGTCGGCCGCCGTCGCGGTCGCGGTCGGCAGGGTGTTCCAGATCAGCACGCGGTTGTTGCCGGTATCGGCGACCACCAGCTGCACGCTGGCGTTGATCGGATTGACCGAGATGTGCACCGAGTCCGGCGCGCTCATCTGGTTGGCGTTGGCACCCGCGTTACGGGTGGTGAGGGCCGACTGGCCCAGCACGAAATCGGGTGCGGTTGATGGCGACAGCGGCGGCTTGTTATAGCCGAGCACGCGATTGTTGTTGGTATCGACCACATAAAAATGCGTGCCGTCGGTGGCGACAGCACCCAGCGGCGTGGACAGACCGGTGCCGTTGACCGTGTTCTGACCGCCGTTGGCGGTGGAGGAATTGAAATTGGGCTGGCCGAGTTCGCTGAAAGCGACCGCCATGTTGATATTGGTGCTGCCACTGCCGCAACCGGCCAGCGCGGCGAACAGGCCCAGCAAGGCGGCGGTTGCGAAGGGACGATTCCAGCGCGCTCGGTAGCTGCGAAGCGTGGCATCGGCAACAGTGTTGAGGCCGGTAGGACCGGAACTGGAATTCATCGGTGAATCTCCTGACAGGTGATGACGGGTGCGGCGGAAGGCATGCAGTCTATTTTCTATCGGGCACTACCGCAACCACGGCGGATTTGCCGGTGTTCGTCGCTTCGACAGCCAGTTTGCGGGGTTTTCACGGCCTGGCGTGTTAATAACTGTTGCGGCGTGGTTAACTTTGGCTAAAGCTGGGGCCTCCCGCTATGCGAAACCAGCAATCGACACGACAATGCTCCGCATGCAAAACCGAATCCTGATCGCCGACGATGACCATGAACTGTGCCGGCTGCTGACCGATTATCTGAGCCGCGAAGACCTGCTGGTGGATACGGTGCATGACGGCCAGGCCGTGCTGCTGGCGCTGCGCGACGAGGCACATCGCCCCGATCTGCTGATCCTCGATGTCACCATGCCGGCGCTGGACGGACTCTCGGCCCTGCGCGAATTGCGCGCACAGTACAGCTTGCCGGTGATCATCCTGTCGGCACGGGGCGAGCCGGTGGACCGCATCGTCGGGCTAGAGCTGGGGGCCGACGATTACCTGTCGAAGCCTTTCCTGCCGCGCGAACTGCTGGCGCGCGTGCGTGCGCTGCTGCGTCGCAGCTCGGCAACGACACCCGATGAAATCGTCAAGGTCGATACGCTGCGGCTGTCCCCGGGTGAACGACGCGCCTGGATCGCTGACACCGAATTGCAGTTGACCAGCGCCGAATACAGCCTGCTGCTGGCGCTGGCGCGGCGTGCTGGAAGCATTGTCGACAAGTCTTCGCTGACGCGCGAGGCACTGGGCCGCGCCATCACGCGTTACGACCGCAGCATTGATGTCCACATCAGCCGTCTGCGGCGCAAGCTGATGGACGTTTCCAAGCACGCGCCAGCAATCGAAACCATCCGCAGTTCCGGCTACATGCTGGCGCGCAGGGGCGCTTGAAGCGGCCATGAGAGGCGGACTCTATCGCCGCCTGTTCCTGTGGTTCTTTGTCGCCAATATGCTGACGCTGTTGTTCAGCGTGGTCATCACCGAACGCATCGCGAGCCGCGTCTATGCCAATCATCATATGGACTGGCAGGCGCTGAGCGAGGAGGCGGTTTCGATCTACAGCGGTGGTGGCGCCGATGCCTTGCGGCTGTGGATCGGACCCTGGCACCGTCACGGCATGGACTTCGTCCTGATGAACAACGGGCGCAATGTGCTTGATACGCCGCTGCCGCAACCAATCCAAGACCACCTGAACGAGCTGGCGGCACAGCCTTCCGTGGTGTTGCGGCTCAGCGGCAACCTGACGCTGGCCAGCGTGCAAAGCACCGGCCCACACGGCGAGAATTGGCTGTTCATGGCTGCGCGCGACCCGCCAGGCCCGCCACCGGAGCGCCTGCTGGTGCCACTTGCGGTGCAGTTGCTGATGTCATTGCTGATGATCGGGCTGGTCGACTGGTGGGTCAGCCGCAGCATCAGCAAGCCGGTTGCCGCCGTGCAGGCGGCGGCGCGGCGCATGGCCACCGGCGACCTCTCGGCACGCGTCGGCCAGCCGGTTGTCGCCGGCACCGACGAACTGGCGCTGCTGGCGCGGGATTTTGACCACATGGCCGGCCGCATCGAGGGCTTGGTCGAGCACCTGCGGATACTGCTGCAGGATGTTTCACACGAGCTCCGTTCGCCGTTGGCGCGCATGCAGCTGGCGCTGGAACTGGCGCGCGACAAGACTGCAACCGGCAATTTGCAGCATCTCGACCACGCCGAACGCGAAATCCTGCGGCTCGATCACATCATCGGCGACATGCTGGCGCTGACGCGGCTGGAGGCGAAACTGCCGGAACGCATGGATGAAATCGTCGATCTCGGCCAGCTCGCTGCCGAGCGCATCGACGACCTGCGCTCCCACACCGACAACGTCAAGGTCGAACTGCACCAGAATGACGGCGCCGTCGAAATCCAGGGACAGCACGCGCTGCTGGCACGAGCGCTCGACAACCTGCTGTCGAACGCCGTGAAATATGGCGGCACGCCGGGCGAGATCCGCGTATGCATTTCACGCGCCGGCGAGGAAGCGCTGATCGAGGTTGCGGACCGCGGCCGCGGCGTGCCGGCGTCGGAACTGCCGCAGCTGTTCAGGATTTATTACCGCGGCAGCAATGCGCGAGATGTCGACGGCCAGGGCCTCGGCCTGGCCATCGTCGAGCGCATCGTCCGCGCGCATGGTGGCCGCTGCCTCGCCGGCAATCGTGACGAAGGCGGCCTGCGGATCGCCCTGTATCTGCCGCTGAAACCCGATCAGGCGCGCGCGCCGCTCACATGAATTTCCCGCCGGTGATTCGGCCGGCCTGATTGAGTTGCGCGAAATAGCGGCTGTTGTTGAGGCGCAGCTCCTTGGTGGCGAACTCGCCGGGCAGGATCAACTGCACGTCCGGGTACTGCGCGCGGAATTGCGCAGGTGTCGGCAGGCTTGCGATGAACTGGTGAAATGCGTCCATGCCGTTGTCCGGCACCACGCCATGTACCGGCGAAAGCGCCGTTCCGGCCTGCGCGCCGGCATCCGCGAAATAAGCGCAGGCACCCAGGCCCAGCGCCAGCAGCGCAACCAAAACGAGGCTTATTTTCTTCACAAGATATCCTCTCCGCCGAACCCGGTTCACAGCGCCAGCCTTCTGACATCCGTCAGCAGTTTGACCAGCTGCACGATGAAGCGCGCCGCGTAGGCGCCGTCGATCACGCGATGGTCGTAGGACAGCGACAATGGCAGCATCAGGCGTGGCTGGAACTGCTGGCCGTCCCACACCGGTTTCATCTGCGCCCTTGATGCCCCGAGGATCGCCACCTCGGGGGCGTTGACGATGGGCGTGAAATGGCTGCCGCCGATTCCGCCCAAGGACGAGATCGAGAAGCAGCCGCCCTTCATCTCCTCGGCCTTGAGCTTGCCCTCGCGCGCCTTTTTGGCCAGCTCGCCGCATTCCTTGGCCAGCTGGCTGACGCCCTTCTTGTCAACGTCGCGCACTACCGGCACCACCAGCCCGTTTTCGGTTTCGGCGGCGAAGCCGATATGGCAATACTTTTTCAGAATCAGGCTGGCGCCATCCGGCGACAGCGAACTGTTGAACTCCGGATAGGCCTGCATCGCCTTGGCCACTGCCTTCATGATGAACGGCAGCAAGGTCAGCTTGACGCCGGTTTCTTCGGCGGAAGCCTTGCGGAAAGCCTCGACCTCAGTGATATCGGCTTCGTCGGTCTGGGTCACATGCGGCACGTTCAGCCAGGCCCGGTGCAGGTGGGCGGCGGAGAGTTTGCGGATGCGCGCCAGCGGCTTGCTCTCGATCTCACCGAACTGCGAGAAATCCACTGCAGGGATCGAGGGAATACCCGCACCGCCCGTAGCGGCTGGGGGCATAGCGGCGCTAACCGGCGCTGCCAAAGTCTGCTTGACGTAAGCCTGCACATCTTCGATCAGAATACGGCCACGAGCGCCACTGCCCTTGACCTGGGCAAGATTCACGCCCAGTTGTCGCGCGAACTTGCGGGTTGCGGGTCCGGCGTAGGGTGCCTCGCCGGCGGCGGCAACCGGTGTTGGGGGTGGTGTGGGAGCCGTATCCGTGGTGATCGTTGGAGTGCGCGTGGTCGGCGCTTGCGACTGTACCGGCGCCGCTTTTACAGGAGCAGTTTCGGCGGACTTGACCGCTTCGGGCTGCCCGGCGGTTTCCAGCTCGCAGACAGCGTCACCTTGCGAAACCTTGTCGTTGGCCTTGAGCTTGAAGTTGCGCACGATGCCGGCGGCAGGCGACGGCACTTCCAGTGTCGCCTTGTCGCTCTCCAGCACCAGCAGCGGTGCATCCTTCTCCACTGCATCGCCGTCCTTCACCAGCACTTCAATCACCGGCACGCCGCTGTAGTCGCCAATGTCCGGGATCTGTACCTTGGTGATCGAAGACGTTACCGCCTGTTTTGGTGCTGGCGTCGGCTGGGCAGGCGCTGTTTTTGCAGGCACCGCAGCGGCGGATTCAGGCGCTTCTGCTTTGACGGCTTGTGGCGCTTTGGCAGGAGGTGCCGCTGGAGTCTCCGCGGCAACCGTCTCCAGTTGGCAAATCAGATCACCCTGCGAAACCTTGTCATTGGCCTTGAGCCTGAAGTTATGGACGACACCAGCCGCGGGTGACGGCACTTCCAGTGTCGCCTTGTCGGATTCCAGCACCAGCAGCGGTGCGTCCTTCTCCACTGCATCGCCGTTCTTGACCAACACCTCGATCACCGGCACGCCGTGGTAATCACCGATGTCGGGGACTTTCACATCCATTGTTGTGGCCATGACTTAGACCGTCCACGGGGCGGGTTTTTCCGCCTTGATGCCGAATATCTTGATCGCCTGGCTGACGCGCTCCTGCGGCAGCAGCCCTTGATCGGCCAGAGCCTTGAGTGCGCGCACCACGATCCAGCGGCGATCGACTTCGAAGAAATTACGCAGCGCCGGACGGTTGTCGGATCTTCCAAAGCCATCCGTGCCGAGCACGTGGTAGGGCATTGGCATGTAAGGCCGGATCTGCTCGGCGTAGGCGCGCACCCAATCGGTGGCCGCGATCGCCGGGCCGGTCATGCCCTGCAGGCATTGCTGCACGTAGTTCTGCCGTGGCTGTGTTTGCGGATGCAGCAGGTTCCAGCGCTCGGTCGCGGCGCCATCGCGGGCCAGCTCGGTGAAGCTCGGCACGCTCCAGACATCGGCCGTTACGCCCCATTCAGCAGCGAGCAGATCGGCGGCGGCGATGACTTCGCGCAGGATGCTGCCGGAACCGAGCAGTTGCACGTGCTGCTTGGCCGGATGCTCCGCCGAGCGCAGCAGGTACATGCCGCGCACGATGCCGCTTTCCACGCCCGCCGGCATCGCCGGATGGACGTGGTTCTCGTTGTAGATGGTGATGTAGTAGTAGCAGTCTTCCTGCTCCTGGTACATGCGTCGCATGCCGTCCTGGATGATGACTGCAAGTTCGTAGGCGTAGGCCGGATCGTAAGAGCGGCAGTTGGGCACGGTTGCCGCGTAAATGTGGCTGTGTCCGTCCTCGTGCTGCAGGCCTTCGCCGTTGAGCGTGGTACGGCCGGCGGTGGCGCCCATCAGGAAGCCGCGCGCGCGCATGTCGCCGGCGGCCCAGCACAAGTCGCCGATGCGCTGGAAGCCGAACATCGAGTAATAGGTAAAGAATGGAATCAGGCTGACGCCGTGGTTGCTATAGCTGGTGGCGGCGGCGATCCAGCTCGACATCGAGCCGGCCTCGGTGATGCCTTCCTCCAGAATCTGGCCCTTGATGTCTTCCTTGTAGAACGCCAGTTGATCAGCATCCTCCGGCTGGTATTTCTGCCCGACCACGGAATAGATGCCGAGGCTGCGGAACATCGCTTCCATGCCGAAGGTGCGGCCCTCGTCGGGAATGATCGGCACGATGCGTGGGCCGATCTTCTTGTCGCGCAGCATCAGTTGCAGCGTCTGCACGTACGCCATGGTGGTGCTGATCTCGCGCTCGCCGGTGCCGGCGAGGATGCGCTCGAACGCCGACAGCGGCGGAATCTCCAGCGTCTCGCCTTGGGTGCGGCGCGAGGGCAGGTAGCCGCCGAGCTGCTTGCGGCGCTCATGCAGATACTTCAGTTCCGGTGAATCTTCAGCCGGCCGGTAGAACGGCGTGGTGGCGAGCTGGTCATCGGAAATCGGAATCTCGAAGCGGTCGCGGAACTGGCGCAGTGCGTCCTCACCCATCTTCTTGGCGGAATGGGTGATGTTCTGGCCTTCGCCGGCCTCACCCATGCCATAACCCTTGATGGTCTTGGCGAGAATTACCGTGGGCGAGCCGCTGTGCTGGCTGGCGGCGGCGTAGGCGGCGTAGACCTTGTGCTGATCGTGGCCGCCGCGATTGAGCCGGCCGATCTCGTCGTCGGTCATGGTCGCGACCAGGCGCTCCAGTTCCGGATACTTGTTGAAGAAATGCTCGCGCGTGTAGGCGCCGCCCTTGGCCTTGAAATTCTGGTATTCGCCGTCGACACATTCGTTGAAGCGCTGGATCAGCTTGCCGCTCGTATCCTGGGCGATGAGGCCATCCCAGAGGCCACCCCAGATCAGCTTGATCACGTTCCAGCCGGAGCCGCGGAAGCTGCCTTCGAGTTCCTGGATGATCTTGCCGTTGCCGCGCACCGGGCCGTCGAGGCGCTGCAGGTTACAGTTGACCACGAAGATCAGGTTGTCGAGTTTTTCGCGCGCGGCGATGTCGATGGCGCCCATCGATTCCGGTTCGTCCATCTCGCCGTCGCCGCAAAAGCACCAGACCTTGCGGCCGTCCATGTTGGCGATGCCGCGATGGTGCAGGTATTTCATCAGCCGCGCCTGGTAGATCGCCATGATCGGGCCGAGGCCCATGCTGACGGTGGCGAACTGCCAGAACTCCGGCATCAGCCAGGCGTGCGGATACGACGACAAGCCCTTGCCGCCGGCCTCCATGCGGAAATTCTGCAACTGCTCCGGGCTGATGCGGCCTTCCAGAAACGCGCGCGCATAAATCCCGGGCGCGCTGTGGCCCTGGATGTAGACCAGGTCCTGGCCCTGTGGGTGTTCAGCGCCTTTCCAGAAATGGTTGAAGCCGACGTCGTACAGCGTGGCGGCCGAAGCGAAACTGGCGATGTGACCGCCGATGCCGGCGTGCTCGCGGTTGGCGTTGACCACCATCGCCATCGCGTTCCAGCGGATGATGGAACGGATTTTCCATTCCAGCGCGTGATCGCCGGGCGAGCGTGCTTCCAGGTGCGGCGGAATGGTGTTGATGTAAGCGGTATTGGCGGAGTGCGGAATATAGGCGCCGCTGCGGCGCGCCTTTTCGGTCAGCGTCTCCAGCAGGAAATGCGCGCGCTCCGGGCCCTGCTGCGCCAGCACGTCGTCGAGTGCCTCCAGCCATTCCTGCGTTTCCAGCGTATCCGGGTCGGTTTTCTGAAGCTCTGTCATTTCGCTCTCCACATCAACTGCGTGCATGTTACAGGCCGCCAGCATGTATGAACCAGCGCGCTCCAGCCTCACCCGCTCGGCTGATGAACCTCTTCTCTTGTGTTATAAATTATAATTTAATATATTAAAAATATTATTATATAAAACATGTGCCGCGCATCTGCCAGACACAGCGGGCGACTGGTTTTCGCGCCGTGGCATGGCATCATGCAGCCGCGCGCGTTGCGCGCAGGCAATCATTCAAAACCATTCAAATTCGGGAGCGTTATCGCATGAATACCAAAAAAGGAATGGTGCTGGAGAATGTGGAACAGGCGGTCGATGCGATCATCGAACGCGTCGGCAAAACCATCGCCATCGGCATGCCGCTGGGACTGGGCAAACCGGTGGAACTGATCAACGCGCTGTTCCAGCGCGCGCTGCGCGATCCCACGATACAGCTCAAGATCCTGACCGCGCTATCGCTGGAGGTTCCCGGCGGCAGCAGCGCGCTGGAAAGAAATTTCCTCGCGCCATTCGTCGAGCGCGTGTTCGGCGGCGTGCCGGAACTCGATTACATGAAGGCGCTGCGCAAAAACAGGCTGCCTGCCAATGTCGTAGTCAGCGAATTTTTCTTCAAACCCGGCAGCCTGCTCAACAACGCGCACGCGCAGCAGCATTACACCAGCAGCAACTACACGCACGCGGCGCGCGACGTGTTCAACCAGGGTTGCAACGTCGCCGCGCAGACGATCTGCAAGCGCGAGACCGCTGAGGGCACGCGCTATTCGCTGTCCTGCAATCCCGATACCTGCCCGGAGCTGCTGGCGCGGCTCAAGGCCAGCGGCAGGCCTTACATTGCCATCGGCGTGGTCAACCAGGAACTGCCGTACATGGTCAATGACGCCGAGGTCGACGCCGGGACTTTCGACCTGATCGTCGATCACCCGCGCTACAGCACGCGGCTGTTCTCGACGCCGAAGCTGCCGGTGGCAACGCCGGATTACATGATCGGCCTGCACGCCAGCGCGCTGCTCAAGGATGGCGGCACGCTGCAGGTCGGCATCGGCGCACTTGGTGACGCCATCGTCTACGGCGCCTTGCTGCGCCACCAGAAAAATCCGATCTATCGCAGCCTGCTCAAGGATTGCGGCGTGATGGCTCGCTCTGGTGCGCTGGTACACGAGATCGGCGGCGACGGCGTTTTCGAGAAAGGTCTCTACGGCGCGTCGGAAATGTTCGTCGACGGCTTCATGCCACTGCATCAGGCCGGCATCCTCAAGCGCGAGGTCTACGACTTCTGGGCCTTGCAACAACTGGTCAACGAGGGCCGCTGCAATCCGCATCATTTGACCGCTGATGTTCTGGACGCGCTGGAACATTTGGGCGTGCGCGTGATTCGAACGCAGGATTTCCGCATCCTGCAGCACCACGGTTTCTTCAACGACGCCACGAGCTACGATCTCGGTTACCTCGTGGCACCGGACGGCCAACGCTTCATCGCCAACGTCGCCGACCCGGTCTCGCGCAAGATCATGGCGGAGCAATGCCTGGGCAAGCAGTTGCGCAACGGCATCATCATGCACGGCGGTTTTTTCCTCGGGCCCAGCAATTTCTACGACTGGCTGCGCGGCATGAGTGAGGATGAGCGCCGCAAGCTCTGCATGACCGGCGTCGACAAGGTCAACCAGCTCGATCTGAATCCGCGGCTTTATAAGGAACAACGCATCCACGCGCGCTTCATGAACACCGGCATCATGGTCTCGCTGTCCGGCGCGGTCTGCTCGGATGGCCTGGAAGATGGCCGCGTGATCTCCGGCGTAGGCGGCCAGTTCAACTTCGTGTCGATGGCGCACCAGCTGCCGACCGGGCGCTCGGTGCTGATGTTCCGCGCGGTGCGCGACAAGGATGGCAGCGGCGACGGCGCCAGCAGCAATGTCGTGTTCAACTACGGCAACTGCACCATCCCGCGCCATCTGCGCGACCTCGTCATCACCGAATACGGTATCGCCGACCTGCTGTCGCGCAACGACAGCGAAGTCGCCAAGGCTCTGCTCAACATCACCGACTCGCGCTTCCAGCAGGGCTTGCTGGAGCAGGTCAAAAAGGCCGGCAAGGTCGAAGCCGATTACCAAATCCCGCAGCAGTTCCGCCAGAATTTTCCGCAGCGCCTCGAAGACCTGCTGCAGCCGTATCGCGCGCGGGAGATTTTCCCGGCGTTCCCGTTCGGCACCGATCTGACCGCGCAGGAACAACTGCTGGGCAAGGCGCTCAAGGGCGTCAAGGCCCGCGCCGCGAAAACCGCGAAGTGGAAGCTGGCGCTGGCCGCATGGCGCCAGCGCAACGCAGAAGCACCCGCCGCCGTAACACCGTATCTGCAATGGCTCAAGCTGGATGCGCCGCACAGCATGCAGGACAAGGTCGCACGCATGCTGCTGATTGAAGAACTGCGCGCGGCTGGCGTAGGCTGAGTTCGCTAAACCAGGGGGAGTCATCATGATTCGTTCCGCGCGCATTTTTTTGATCGCGGCAATCGTCGTACCGACACTCGGCGGCACCGGCGGCGCACCCGCCGCCGCGCAGATCCTCGCACAGTTGCCAGCATGGCCGGCCAGTGTCGCGGCCGCTGCAGCCGCCGCGAACACGGCCAGCGCCGCTGTGCTCGAAAAGCAACTGCTAGCGGCGCAAACTCAATCCGGGCTGGCGCTGCAGCACCAAGCCTATGCCGGCACCGCGCTCGACATGGGCACCGACCCGGCGCAAATGCAGGCCAAGGCAGCGGCGATGGCCAAGCAAATGGCCAGCATGAGCGACGCCCAGAAAATGGCCTACGCGATGCAGATGCAAGCACAGATGCAGCAGAGCACAACAATGGCTGCGGTCCCCAACGCGGCGGAGTCGGCAGCGATGCGCACGCTCGGCGCCGAACAGCAGGCCAGCCAGTCCACTGCAGCTCGCGTGAGCGCAGCCCAGCAAAAAATGAATGCCATCCTGTCGCGCTATCAGGATCAGCAGCACAGCCTCGACGACGAACGGATCGTCAAGCTGCAGGCACTCAACAGCAGGCCCGGCAAGGCCAATTGCAAGGCCGACTGGCAGCAGCGCCATCAACTCGACCAGCACTATGCCGACCAGCATGTCGCCGTTGCCAGGCAGATGCTGGCGGCGATGCAGCCGGTTTACGCCGAGCAGAAAACGCTGGCGACAACCGCGATCGATCAATCCACTGCCGCCGACAAAACCGTGGCGGTGATCAAGAATCCGGCAATGCTGCACTCGTCTGGCGCCATCACTGGCATGCTGCGCAACAACGGCTACGCCGCACTGCTCTCGCCGATCCAGGCGTATGACGCCGCGACCCAGGAAGCGCAGCGCTGGCAGACACAACGCACGCAGGTGTACGCGGTAACGACACCGAATTGCAGTTAGCGCCTTACTCACCCATGACCTCCCCCATCGAGAAAATCTACAAGGAGATATTTGGGTCATTGCCATCTAAGTCTGGGGCTGCCTTTGAACGGTTAGCAGCCATTGCGATGGCTTTGCTTGAGGAAGGGAATGTAACGCACGATAGTCGCCTCAGAGGGCAGTTCTCCAAAACTCTCTACCAACTTGATGTGCATCATCAAAGTACCGACGGCCAGATATCGAAAATGGGCGAAGCCAAGGACTACTCGGAGCGCGGTTCAAAGGTAGGGCGTGGAGACGTTCAAAAGCTAGCCGGCGCGCTACCTGATCTCCAACCCATAGATGCGGCCGCGTTTTTCTCAGCAACGGGGTACACGTCACCTGCTAAGAAATATGCAGAAAACGCGACATCAATAACTGGCGGGAAGCCGATCACTCTTTATGAGCTCGCGACGAGCACAGAGCAAGACGAGCAAGGCTTCATCAAAACCATCGTGATCAATTTGCACCTTGAGATACCTCATCCACACCGAGGCACGTTCATCCCAATATTGACGGAGCAGGGACAGCACGTTCTTAAAGACCGTTTCCTCAGAGATGGGGCAGCTCAGTTTCAATATCAAATGGGCCTTAGCGAGTTCTTTGATGCAAACGGCAACTCAATACTCTCGCTTGGGAAGTTGACCGCGTCTGGATATGGCTGCATACACGACGATGACAAAAGTGCTCATGGCTGTTACTGGCTTCCAAGGCATCACATCAACATCAGTGGCGTCCTTGCCGAGATTCATGGACTCGAATTTACGGTGCCATATTCCTTCATGGAGAGAGAAGTCAGGATCACAGACGACAGTACTCATCGGTTTGTCGTAAGGGACAAAAACGGCACGCCGCTACGGATTCTTACTGACGAAAAGATTCGCACCTTTACGTTTGATGAAGATGGGCAGCTCACCAAGCGCTAACAAGGCGCTCCAGCCGCCGGACGCGCCTTCGGCGTTACGCAGCTTCTACACCGGCGGCTGGTATGCTTCCGGTGTCAGCCCGCGCGCCAGCATCCAGTCGCGCAACGCAAGCCCGGTCGCGGCGGGCCACGGCCGCAACTTTTCGGGCTTTATCCGGCGATACTCGATCAACTCCTCGCCCAGTGTCACGCTGCCGCTGGCAGTGACGTGATAGGCGATGATCAGCTGGTTCATGCGCGCGAAAGGGTAGTGTCCGACGAAGTTCACGTGTTGTGCGTCGAGGTCGAGTTCCTCCTTGACCTCGCGGCGGATGCCTTCCTCCGGCGAAGGATCGTTGCGCTCCAGGAACCCGGTAATCAGTGCGAACATTTTTTGCGGCCAGGCGCGATTGCGCGCGAGGATGATCTCGCCCTCATGCTCGACGATCGCGGCCACCACCGGCACCGGGTTGTCCCACAGCACGAAGCCGCAGGCGGCGTCCGCGCAGGCCAGACGCTGCAAGCCGCCGTGATCGGCGACGGCCAGGGGTTTTGCACAGCGCGGGCAGTATCGGTAGGACGTGCTCATGGACGGTGAGGGCAGGCGGCAGGCAGGTGTGTGGTGGCCTGCGAGGATAGCGGATCGTCTCAGCGACCGGCCAATCCGGGCGACGCCACGCCCAGCGCCACGTAGCTGCCGCGATGTTCGAGCACGCGCCGACCGCGCACGCGAATTTCGGTTGATACGGTAATTCGCGCACGGCCACGCCGGCGCAGCATCGCCAGAAAGCGCGGCCATTCCTGCTGCGGCATTTCGGCGACTGCGGTGCAGGTGTCTCCGGCCGGCGCGATGAATTCGCACTCGCTGTTCTGAATCACCAGTTGCGCGTCCAGCCCTTCCGCCTCCAGCCCCCGATTCAGCAGCAGCCAGCCGCAGACGATGCCGAGCGTGGCGAGGCTGCCGCCAAAAACGCTGTGATGCGGATTGCGGTTGGGCGCCAGCGGCGCGCTAATTTCTACGACACCGATTTCGCTTCGCAGCACGCGCAATGCCATCGCCCGCGTCAGCGGAATCTGCTCGTGCAACTCGGCGGTCAGGCGCTCTGGCGTCATCCGGATTCGTGCGTGGTGCCGCCAATATTTTCCGTGCTTTCGGCCGCCGCTTTCGCGCCGGGCTCCGCGTCATCCTCGGCGGGTTTCTTTTTCTTGATCTCGACGCTGTCGAAAATACCGCGCGGAATCATCCACTCGTCCAGCGACAATCCAGCCAGTTCCATTTTCTGCACGATATCCGCCAGCATCTTGTTGCTGCCCTTGCTGGCGATGCCGCAGCCCTGGCGCGCCAGCAGGGTCTCGAAGCGGTTGACGAAATCCGCGCGGTCGCGGTGCGGCATGCCGCTGGAGACGCGCGAGCGCGCCCATTGCTGCACCTGCTGAAACTCGGTCGCGGGAATCACGAAACTCAGGGTCTGCAGGGTCACGACCACGAAATCGCCGTTGCGCGAGACGCGGCCGTGGGTGAGCACGCTTTCGAGAATACTGGCCAAATCCGCTCCGTTTCACTATTGGTCTGAGAATGAAAATCCCGTCGTACACCGACCAGCATACGCTGCCGCGAGTCTGCGTGCGGCAGTGGCACTGGCCGACGAATTCGGTGTCAAACTGAGGTGTCCGAAGAGGTATCGCCATGTTCAAGCTTCGTCATCGCCTGGTTTTATCGCTGCTGGCCGCCCTGCTGCTGGCGGCCTGTGCAACTCCGCAAACGCGCATCAAGGATCATCCAGACGCTTATGCCGCGCTGACGCCGGAACAGCAGTCGCAGGTGCGCCGCGGCGAAATCGCGCTAGGCATGCCGGCGGCAGCGGTTGAACTGGCGTTGGGAAAGCCGTCGAGCATCACCGAGCGCACCGACGCCAAGGGTCAGGTCCAGGTCTGGCACTACGCAGATCCTAATTCGTCGCTGACCGCAATCAGTTATACCGGCATTTACGATCCGTTTTTCTTTCCGTTCCAACCCCTGGTGATCGGCACTTCGCAGCCCACCCGCGATCTGATCAGGGTTTACCTGAGCGCCGCCAAGGTCACGGCGATCGAGCGCGAAGTCAAGTAACACTCCACGCGAACAGCTCGGTCATTTGCCGATACAGAACTGGCTGAAAACGCGGCCGAGCAGATCGTCGCTGCTGAATTCACCGGTGATTTCGCCCAGCGCCTGCTGCGCCAGCCGCAGTTCCTCGGCAGCAAGCTCGGCGGCGGTGATTTGCGTCAGCCGGAGTCTGGCGGTCTTGGCAGCCGCAAGTGCGCGCCGCAACGCATCGAGATGCCGGCTGCGTGCCGAGAATACGCCTTCGCCTTGAGTGCGCATGCCGGCCAGCAGGAGGATTTCTTGCGTCAGCAGTTCTACACCCTCACCGCTGGCGGCACTGAGCCGGATCACCGGATGCAGCCCCCGCACGTCGCGCGACGGCGCACGCGCCGACAGGTCGCACTTGTTGCTGACGATCAGCACTTTTATTTCAGGCGTCAGTTTTTGCAGCAAGGCTTGATCGACGTCGCTCAGGCCCACGCGATCATCCACCAGGAACAGCGCGATCTCGGCCTGCGCCAGCGCCTGCCACGCACGCTTGACGCCTTCGCGCTCTATCGGGTCGTCGCTGTCACGCAGCCCTGCGGTGTCGACCACCGTCAGCGGCACACCGTCTATCGCTATGTTTTCGCGCAGCACGTCGCGCGTGGTGCCGGCATGCTCGGTGACGATCGCGGCTTCGGCACCGGCGAGGCGGTTGAGCAGGGTCGACTTGCCGACGTTGGGCTGCCCGGTCAGCGTGACCACGATGCCCTCGCGCAGGCGCCGACCCTGTGCGGCCTGCGCCAGCAGGGTTTGCAACTGCGCGATCACTTCATCGAGCTGGCGATGCAGTTGCACGTTCTGCAGCCACGGAATGTCTTCATCGGAAAAATCCAGCGCGCCTTCGACATAGATGCGCAACTGCGTCAACGCCTCCACAACCACATCTACGCGGCGTGAGAATTCGCCTTGCAGCGAACACAACGCGGCGCGCGCGGCCTCGGCGCTGGCGGCGTCGATCAGATCGGCAATCGCTTCGGCCTGGACCAGGTCGATGCGGCCATTCAGGAACGCGCGCTCGGAAAACTCTCCCGGCCGCGCCACCCGCGCGCCGAGGACACAAGCAGCGCGCAGCAGCAGGTCGAGCACCACCGGGCCGCCGTGGCCCTGCAGCTCGATCGCGTCTTCGCCGGTGTAGGAGTGCGGCGCCGGAAACCACAGCACCAGCCCGCGATCCAGCGTCGTGCCATCGGCGGCGCGGAAATCTCGTAGCGTGGCGACGCGCGGTAGCGGCGCTGCGCCGGTCATTACCTGAGCAATCTGCCCGCTCTGCGGACCTGAAAGGCGGATGATGCCCAGCGCGCCGCGCCCGGAGGGCGTGGCGACGGCGACGATGGTGTCGGTGGCGGGTGACATGGCGCTATTTTGCACGCACCCGCTGTCGTGCCGATCCGATGGAGATATGTTTATAATTATATTAATAAATTATATTTATTATATAAAAACAAACACATCCAATCTGCTTGCCTGCGACAGCGGGCACAGCTTTCGCATCGAGCGTCACGCTCAGCGCGCGGCACTGCGCGCCAGGTCTTCGCGGTCCAGCCGGCGCTTGATGATCCACTGCTGGGTCAGGCCGGTCAGGTTGGAGACGAACCAGTACAGCACCAGTCCGGCCGGGAAAAATGCGAAGAACGCGGTCATCAAAATCGGCATCATCTGCATCACGCGCTGCTGCATCGGATCGGCGATCTGCTGGCCGGAAATCCGCTGCTGCAGGAACATGCTGATGCCATACAGCGCCGGCAGCACGAAGTAGGGGTCGGCGGCAGAGAGGTCGTTGATCCACAGCATGAACGGCGCCTGGCGCAGCTCGACGCTTTCCAGCAGCACCCAGTACAGCGCGAGGAACACCGGCATCTGGATCACCAGCGGCCAGCAGCCGGCCAACGGGTTGAAGCCCTCCTTCTTGTACAGCGCCATGGTCGCCTTGCTCATGGCCTCGCGGTCACCGGCGTAGCGTTCCTTGAGTTCGGCGATACGCGGGGCGAATTTTTTCATCTTCGCCATCGAGCGGTACTGCGCCTCGGACAGCTTGAACATCGCGCCACGCACGGTCAGTGTCAGCAGGACGATGGCGAAACCCCAGTTGTGCGTAAGCCCATGCAGGAAGCTCAGCCACCAGAAGATCAGCTGCGCAATCGGTGTGAGGATGCCGTAGTCGACTGCGAGGTTGAGCCCGGGCGCAACCGCGCCGATGGTTTTTTGCAGGATCGGGCCGAGGTAAATCTGGCTGTTGAAGCTGTGTCCGCCCTGCGTCGCGACCGCCGCTGCGGCACCGACGTATTGCGCAACATAGCCCTGGCTGGCACCTGGCTTGGCGCTGAAACTGCCGTCTTCGCCGGCCGGCGGAATGATTGCCGCGATGAAATACTGTTGCAGCATCGCCAGCCAGCCGCCTTTCTGCTGGAGTGCGACCGGATCCTCGGCCAGCTTTTCGAATTTGACCTTCTCGAAGCGGTAATTGCTGCTGCCGGGCTTCTGCTCGTAGTACGCAATCCCGTCAAAGGTGCTGACGCCGCCGAAATGCGACTTCGGCTTGACTGCGGGCGGGGTTTGCCAGAGTCGCACGTAGGGGCTGACTTGCAGAACAGCGCCGCCGGTGTTTTTTACGTCCTGCTGCAGCTGGATCTCGTAAGAATCGCGCTTGAAGCGATAGATCTTGCGCACGCTGTAGCCGTTGGCATCGACATAATCCAGCGGCACTTCGAGACTGTCAGCGCCGGGCGCGAGCTGGTAGGTCATTTGAGCCGAGGTATAAAGCGTCTCTGGCCCGGTCAGGGTCTGTTGCGGCGTTGCCAGTCCGCTCTGCAGGATGTAACGGTGCTGGTCGCTGTCGTCGAGCAGCGCCAGATCAGTATTCGGCTGATCCTTGGCCACCGCATAACCGACCAGTTCGACCCTGCGCAACTCGCCGCCGGTCAATGAAATCTCGGCGATGAACTTGTCGGTCTGCACGCGAATTTCTGCGCTGCCGGCCGCGGTCGTCGTCTTGCTGTCAGCGGGCGCCTCGACGTGCACCGCTTCATCGGTATCGACTGCGGCGCTCGCGGGGTTCGCCGCTGCGCCCTGCGCTGCAGGTGCGGTGGGCGCAGCAGGCGCCAGATCCTTTTCCCAGGCCTGGTAGATGAAAAAGAGCACAACCCCCAACAGGGCGATGAGCATGAAGCGGCGGTTTTCCATCTCGAATCTCTGTTATTTCAGCTTGTCGGGGACGGGATCGATACCGCCCGGATTGAGCGGATGGCAGCGGCAAATCCTGCGCGCTGCAAGCACGCTGCCATGCACCGCGCCATGCTGCCGGATTGCTTGCAGCGCGTAATTGGAGCACGAGGGATAAAAACGACAGCGCGGGCCCAGCAATGGGCTCAACAATGTCTGGTACAGCCGGATCAGAAAAGTCAGTGCGGTGGCCATTTTTCAGCGAGACGGGTCCACAGCCGTTGCAGTTGTTGGCGGATGCTTGCGGCCGTTGCCTTGGCGGCGGCAGGCCGGGTCAGGAAAACCAGGTCCACTGGCGGCAAGCGGTGCTGATTCTGCCTGAAGCTGTCGCGAATGTGTCGCTTGACGCGATTCCTCGATACTGCAAGCGGGATGCTTTTTTTGGCTACCGCCAGACCCAGGCGTGCGTGAGACTGTTGACTATTGCTGACAACAAGCGTGAACAATGGTGTCTGCTCGCGATTACCCTGTTCAAAAACGACCTTGAACTCGTCGGGCTTGAGCAGGCGGGCGCGCCGTGGGAAGCGCGCCATGGCGTTCACACCAGACCTCAGGTGCTACGGAATCAGGCGCTTGCGGCCCTTGGCGCGACGGCGGGCGAGAATCTTGCGGCCGCCGACCGTGGCCATGCGCGCGCGAAAACCATGCGTACGCGCACGGTGGAGGTTGGACGGCTGGAATGTGCGTTTCATCGAGACACCGGAAAATTTCAAAACCCAAAAAGGGCGCGGATTCTAGCGCCTCAACCCGCAGGGTTCAAGTTATCGTGCTGTGGATAACTCGGCCGCGAGCGGATAAACTTCGGGGTCGGCGCAACGATTCCGATGCGCCCGGCACCAACGAATAACTATTAATTTAATAATGCAAAACGAAGAACTCTGGATCCAGTGCGTGCGATGGCTGGAAGGCGAACTGCCCGACAAAGACATCAACACCTGGATCCGCCCGCTGCAACCGGTTGCGGCGCACGACCGACTGCTACTGCTGGCACCCAACCAGATTGTGCTGAATCGCGTGAAAGCCGAGTTCCTGTCACCGATACGCCGTGCAGTCAAAGCCAGCACCGGCAGCGAGGGCATGAATGTCGAACTGGCGGTGGGCAGCGCCGAAATCCGCACTGCACCCACGCAAAACGGCAGTAACAGCAGCACGCTGGAAGAACCCGCGTCGCCGTTCACCGCCAAACTCGATCCTCGCTATACCTTCGTTAATTTCATCGCCGGCAAGTCCAATGCGCATGCACACGCAGCGGCGCAACATGTGGTTGAAACGCCAGGCGCCGCCTATAACCCACTGCTGATCTACGGCGAATCCGGCCTCGGCAAGACTCATCTGATGCATGCAGTCGGCAATGCCATCGTCAGCCGTGATCCAGGCATGCGTATTGCGTACCTGGGGGCGGAACAGTGGATGAATCACATGGTTGTTGCGATTCGTCACGGCCGCGCGGATGAGTTCAGAAATTTTTTTCGCTCGGTCGACGCACTGTTGATCGACGATATCCAGTTCTTCGCCAACAAGGAACGCACTCAGGAAGAATTCTTCCATACATTTAATGCACTGATCGACAACCGCAAGCAGATTGTGTTGACCTGCGACCGCTATCCTAAAGACGTGGGCGGCATCGACGAGCGACTGAAATCACGCTTCACATGGGGACTTTCGGTAGCTGTGGAACCACCGGAACTTGAAACCCGCGTAGCGATCCTGCTGGCTAAAGCCGAACAATCCCGGGTCAATCTGCCTCAGGATGTGGCGTTGTTCGTCGCTCAGCGGATCCGCTCCAACGTCCGTGAACTGGAAGGTGCACTGCACCGACTTTCCGCCAGTGCGCGGCTTAGGGGTGAGCCCCTGACCGTCGATTTTGCACGCTCTACCCTTCGCGATATGCTCGCCGCATATGAGCGCATGGTGACAATCGATAACATCAAACGGATCGTCAGCACCTATTTCAACATTCGCCTGGCGGATCTCAGTTCACCTCGGAGAACGCGCTCACTGGCACGCCCGCGGCAGATCGCAATGGCGCTGGCCAAGGAGCTTACCCAGCACAGCCTTCCCGAAATCGGCGAAGCTTTCGGCAAGGACCATACGACCGTGCTGCACGCCTGCCGTAAAGTGGTGCAACTCAAGGAGGAGGACCTCAAGATTCGCGAAGACTACGAAAACCTGTTACGCCAACTGGGATATTGATAAGTTGTGAACATGTCGGCTGAATAACTGTGGACCAACCCTGCAAAAACACTGAGTGGAAAACGACACAGTGTTTATCCCCAGGCAACACCCGGACATGCCCATAAGAAATTATGCTTCAAAACTTCTGCATGTATTTGTTTATGAACCACAAATAAAAAATACGCACAGAAAGTAGCCGCGCCTACTACTACTGTTTATTATTTTTGCAAACCTTCGTTTTAATTGGTGACGAAATGAAAATACAAGTGGGGAGAAATGAGTTGCTGTCATCGCTGCAATCAGTGATCGGCGTAGTAGAGCGGCGCCAGACCCTTCCGGTGCTGTCGAACTTTTTGCTGGAAACCCGTGACGACGAGCTGGTGGTGACCGGAACTGACCTTGAAATTGAACTGGAAAGCCGGGCGCGCGTACAAAACTTCGTGCCAGGGAAAATCACGGTTCCTGCGCGAAAACTGTTCGATATCTGCCGGGCTTTGCCGGAAGGCGCAGAAATCAGCCTGGAATCCAGCAGCGACCGTGCAACGCTGAAATCCGGACGCAGCCGCTATCAACTGGCCTGCCTGAAAGCCGACGAATATCCTGCGATGGGTCTGGTTAAAACCGGACGCACCTTAGTGCTTAAACGCGGACAACTGAAAACCCTGATTGAACGCACCCAATTCGCCATGGCGCAGCAGGATGTGCGCTATTACCTTAACGGCATGTTGCTTGAAGTTAAACCGAATCTTGTTCGCACCGTGGCGACCGACGGTCATCGGTTGGCGCTTAGCGAAATCAATACCGAAACCGGTTTTGAACAATCCGAACAAATTATTGTGCCGCGTAAGGCGGTTATGGAACTAGTGCGTCAACTCGATACCGGCGAGGGCGAAGTCCACCTGAAAATCGCTGCCGGGCAGTTACAGGTTGACCTCGATGTGGTGCGCCTGACGACCAAGCTGGTCGATGGTCGTTTCCCGGATTACGAGAGGGTGATCCCGGAGTCTGGCGACAAACGTTTGCAGGGAAATCGCGAGATGGCCAGGCGTGCGCTGGGACGGACCGCTATCCTTTCCAACGAGAAATTTCGCGGCGTGCGTCTGCAATTGGAAGACGGCAAGCTGACTCTGCAGACGCACAATCCTGAGAACGAGGAAGCGGAAGATTCGCTGGATGTAGCCTATGCAGGCGACGCACTGGAAATCGGTTTTAACGTCAACTACCTGCTGGATGCCTTGGGCGCGCTGACCAGCGAAGAGTTCATCATGGAACTGAAAAACGCCGATTCCAGCGGGCTGATCTACGCGCTTGATGATCCTTCCAGCAAATACGTCGTGATGCCGATGAGGCTCTGAGTTGGTCGGGCAATGACACATATCGCCCTGTTGCAGGGTGAAAATTTTCGCCTGTTTGATCACTTGGAGTTGAAGCCAAATCCGCATTTCAACCTAATTTTTGGTGAGAATGCCGCAGGCAAGACCAGCCTGCTGGAATCCATCTACTGTTTTGGAAGAGCGAAGTCATTCCGTGGCAGCAGCCCGGCGGAACTGGCAGGCGCCAAGGGCCGGTATTGGCGGGTCAGCGGAAGGGCACAGCAAGCGGGAATGCCGGCGGCCAAGACATCGGTGAACTGGACTCCGGAAGGCACGGACATAAGGTCCGCCCAGGGTTCGGAGATCAAGGCAGCGGAACTGATCAAATCAATTCCCGTTCAAGTGATTGATCCGACCATGCACAGATTGCTCCAGGATGGCCCAGGATACCGGCGCAGTTTTCTGGATTGGGGAGTGTTCCACGTGGAACATCAGTTCTTTCCGGTCTGGCGCAGGCACCAGCGTGCGCTCAAGCAGCGTAATCGCGCGCTGAGACAGAAAGCTCCAAACAGGGAGGTTGCCGCCTGGGATACTGAACTGGCGGAATGCGCGGAATCCCTCAAGGCTTTCCGCAAGCAGCACTTGGCATCTTTGGCGCCGCTGATGACCACATATGTAGCGAAGTGGTTTACTGCATCGGACTGGTCTGCAGATCTGGACGCGGGATGGCCTGAGGATGTTCCATACCTGCAGGTTCTGAAAACAACGCTGGAACGGGATAAGCGCATGGGCATGACGGTTGATGGCGCACACCGGGCCGAGTTGCGCCTAAGGCTGGACCAACACATGATCAAGAACCGGGTCAGTCGTGGCCAGCAAAAACTTTTGATCTCGGCCCTAATACTGTCCCAGGCCAGATTGATCCACCAGCAGACCCAGCGGGCACCGGTTTTATTGGTGGACGATTTTTCTGCAGAGCTGGCGACCGATTATCAAAAGGTATTGTTGGATATGCTCAAGGAGTACCCAGGGCAGGTCTTTTTAACTGCTTTTGGGATGAGTGAAGTGTTCAAGGATCTGCAGGATATAGCTATGTTCCACGTGGAACATGGGCAGGTCCGTCAGTGTTAAAATCAAAAATTACCGCATAGGTCTCAATCATGACCGAACCAATTAGCGACACTTACGACTCGACCAGCATCAAGGTCCTTAAAGGGCTTGAAGCGGTAAGGCAGCGGCCTGGCATGTACATCGGCGATACCGATGACGGCACCGGCCTGCATCACATGGTGTTCGAGGTCGTGGATAACGCCATCGACGAGGCACTGGCCGGATTCTGCACGGAAGTGCAGGTCATTCTGTATAGCGACGGCAGCGTGGGTGTTTCCGACAATGGACGTGGCATTCCCACGGGCATCATGGAAGAAGAAGGACGTTCCGCCGCGGAAGTCGTCATGACCATCCTGCATGCCGGTGGTAAGTTCGGTGGCAGTGGCTACAAGGTTTCAGGTGGATTGCATGGCGTGGGCGTTTCCGTGGTCAATGCGCTTTCAGACTTGTTGATCCTGGACATTTATCAAGACGGGGCACATCACCATCAGGAATACAAAATGGGTGAGCCGGTGGCACCCCTGGCACAGGTCGGCTCAGCGGACGGCAAGCGCGGGACGATTGTCCGGTTTTATCCCAGTGCCAAAATCTTTACCAATCTGGAATTCCATTACGACATTCTTGCGCGGCGCTTGCGGGAACTGTCCTTCCTAAATTCTGGTGTCCGGATTGTTCTGCGCGAGGAAACCAGCTCGCGTGAGGATATTTTTGAGTACAAGGGCGGAATCCGTGCCTTCGTTGAGTATCTCAACAAGAACAAGACGCCGGTTCACGAGAGCGTTCTCTACATGGAGGTCGAGCAGGATGGCGTCATCGTGGAGGCTGCCCTGCAGTGGAACGATTCGTACGCGGAAAACGTGTTCTGCTTTACCAACAACATCCCACAGAAGGATGGCGGTACACACCTTACCGGCTTCCGAAACGCATTGACACGCACCATGGGGGACTACCTCGAGTCCGAGGGCGTCACCAAGAAAGAAAAAGTGCAGATGGCCGGCGACGACACGCGCGAAGGCCTTACTGCGGTCCTGTCGGTCAAGCTTCGCGACCCGAAGTTCTCTTCGCAGACCAAGGAAAAGCTGGTTTCCTCGGAGGTCACGCCAGTCGTTTCCACCGTGGTCAGCGACAAGCTTAAAAATTTCCTGCTGGAAAATCCCCGCGAGGCGAAACTGGTCGTCGCCAAGGTCTGCGAAGCCGCGCGCGCGCGCGAAGCCGCGCGCAAGGCACGCGACCTCAATCGACGCAAATCAGTGCTGGATATTGCCGGTTTGCCGGGGAAGCTCGCAGATTGCCAGGAAAAGGATCCGGCGAAATCAGAACTGTTCCTGGTCGAGGGCGACTCGGCCGGTGGTTCCGCCAAGCAGGGCCGCGACCGGCATTTCCAAGCGATCCTGCCGCTCAAGGGCAAGATCCTGAATGTGGAAAAGGCCCGCATCGAAAAGATGCTGTCATCTCAGGAAGTGGCGACGCTGATTACCGCCATGGGCTGCGGTATCGGCCGCGACGAGATGAAGCCGGAAAAACTGCGCTATCACCGCATCATCATCATGACCGACGCCGACGTCGACGGTGCCCATATCCGTACGCTGTTGCTGACGTTTTTCTACCGCCACATGTTCGGACTGGTGGAGAAGGGCCACATCTATATCGCGCAGCCACCGCTCTACAAGGTCAAAGCCGGAAAACTGGAAACCTACGTCAAGGACGATGGCGAATTGAATGAGTGGCTGCTATCCGCCGCACTCAACGAAGCGACGTTGACACCCGCTGAAGGCCAAGAGCCTTTGCCGGCTTCACGCCTGTCGCAGATCATGCGGGAACGTGCGGCGGTCGATGGCGTGGTCGAGCGTGTTGCGCGTCGCTACGATCTCAATGTCGTGCAGGTTCTGGCGCGCCGCGCGCCGGTGCCAGTCCAGGAGTTGGTGCTCGCGGAATGGGCGACTGCATTTGCGAATGAACTTAATGGTGCCGAAGTCAACGGAAGCTTCAGCGCGGAAACGCGCATGGGTGTCGAAGGCCTGCAATTGCTGGTCAGCCGCAATGCTCATGGAAACACACAAGTATTTAATTTTAATAGTGATTTTTTTGCGTCACCGGATTACCGGCGAATTTCGGCCTTGCGTGAAGCCACCCTTGGGCTGATCGGAAAAGGCGCGGTTGTGCAGCGCGGTGAACGTAAACAGGAAGTCTCAAGCATCGACGACGCCTACCAGTGGTTGATCGGAGAGGCCAAGCGCGGGCTGCATGTCCAGCGCTACAAGGGCCTGGGCGAGATGAACCCGCAGCAGCTTTGGGAAACCACACTGGATCCGAAAGTACGCCGCCTGGTACAAGTGCGGATCGAAGACGTGGTCGCGGCTGATCAGATTTTCACCACACTGATGGGCGAGCAGGTCGAACCCCGCCGCGACTTTATCGAGCAGAATGCCTTGCTGGTCGGCAACCTCGACCTCTGAGTGATGCTGCCGGCGTAGTTGTTTGCGGTATGCGGATGTTCGGACCTCGGCGTGCGCTCATGGAAAAATGCAAGGCATAATGCCGCGCATGTAACCAAGCACCGGGGGCTGTGATGCGCATCGGAGTTGTCGTGGACGCGAGTTGCGATTTGCCGCAAGCGTTTTTTCAAGAACACGACATCAGCATTCTCCCGATCAGCATCCGGCTCGGCGATGAAACCGTGGTGGATGAACGCGAGCCCGGCGTAACCCGCAAGTTCTACACCGAGCAGCTCGCAGCCAAGGGCCTGTCCGCGGAAACATCCGCGTTCTCGGCCGAACAGATCCGCGCCAAGTTTCTTGACCGCATCGTGGTCGATTACGACTACGTTTTCTGCATCACCATTACCGCGACGCGCAGTCCGATTTTCGAGAACGCGACGCGCGCGTCTTTTGCCATCCTCAACGATTACAAAAGCATTCGCGCAGAAGCTGGAGTGGTTGGCCCTTTTGCCCTGCGCGTGGTCGACAGCAAGAGCATGTTCTGCGGCACCGGTGTGCTCGCGGCGGAAGCGGCGCTGCTCGCGCAAGCCGGAGAATCGCCGAACACGATCCGTCGCCGGCTGGATGAGTTGCGCGAGAACATCTGCGGCTACATGGTGCCCAGCGACCTTTATTACATCCGTGCGCGCGGCAAGAAAAAAGGCGAGAACAGTGTCGGCCTGCTCACCTACGCCATCGGCAGCGCACTGGATATCAAGCCGGTCATCCAGTGTTACCAGGCGGAAACAAAACCCGTGGCCAAAATCCTCGGCTACGATCGTGCCGTGGAAAAAATGTTCACCCATGTCGCGCAGCAGATTGAAAAAGGTATTTCGACGCAGCATGTCTGCATCAGCTACGGCGGTGAAGCGGATCACATTCCAAAATTGCCGGGCTACACGGTGCTGGAGGCTGTCGCCCGGGAACACAAGATCAGGATACTCAGCAGCGTGATGTCGGCGACCGCGGCGGTCAATGCCGGTGGTGGCTGTGTCGCCATCGCCTATGGCGGCGAACTTCGTGATTTTGGTGGTTGAAGCGCGACCGGTTCACGGCACCAGTGACGGCGGAAGCACTCGACAGAGGAGAGCCACGTGAAAACCCTGGCGCTGTATAACCTCAAGGGCGGGGTCGGTAAGTCCGCTGCGGCGGTCAATCTTGCCTATCTCGCCGCCGCCGATGATGTGCCGACGCTGCTCTGGGATCTCGATCCACAGGGTGCGGCCAGCTGGTATTTCCACGGAGAGCCGGCGGCGGTCAAGACCCGAAAAGTGCTGGAGGGTGAAACGCCGATAGGCCGGCTGGTCAAGCCGACGCCTTACCGCAACCTTGCAATCATTCCTGCCGATTTCGCCTACCGCTATCTGGACATCATGCTCAAGAAGGTGGAGCCGCCGCGCGAGGCCCTGAAGCGGTTGCTGAAACCATTTGGCGAGCAATATTCATTGATCGTCCTTGATTGTCCGCCAAGTCTGTCCCATCTTGCTGACAACGTCTTCACTGCGGCCGATCTGATACTGGCGCCGGTCGTGCCGACATTCCTGTCGTTGCGTGCATTCGAACAGGTGCAGGATTATTTCAAGCAGGAAGGATTCAAAGCGGAAAAGCTGCGGCCGTTTTATTCCATGGCGGACCGGCGGCGGTCACTGCATCGCGATCTGCTTGAACAGCCACCCAAGGCGATGGCGCACGGCTGTGAGTCCGTGATCCCGTATTCCTCGACCGTGGAGCGCATGGGCGAGCATCGCGTGCCCCTGCCCGCCTACGCCCCGTCGGATGACTCAGCCTTGCTGGCCTATGCTGGACTCTGGCTGGAGGCCAAGCAAAGCCTGCGGTTCTAACGGGTCCGCCTAGCGTCCCGTTCTGGCGATCAGCGTATTGAGCTGAGCCAGGCGCTCCTGCAGTGCTGTGGCGTTGTCCGCCAGCAGCGTCGCATGCCCCACCTTGCGCTGCGGTTTGGGCGTTTTGCCGTAATGGTGAATATGCAAGTCCGGGATCGCCGCCAGTTCTACAGTGGGTGGCGCGTCACCGATGAAATTCACCATCGCGCAAGGGCCGCGCAAGCCAGTCGCGCCCAGCGGCAAATCCGCGATCGCGCGCAGATGGTTTTCGAACTGCGAACACACCGCGCCTTCGATGCTCCAGTGACCCGAGTTGTGTACGCGCGGCGCGATCTCGTTGGCGAGCAGTTTTCCGCCGGCGACAAAAAACTCGAAGGCGAGCACGCCCACGTAATCCAGATGCTCGGCCATGCGCGTCGCGTAATCTTCTGCAGCCATCTGCAACGGATCATTCACGCGCGGGATAGCGATACGCAAAATGCCCTCGCGGTGCTGGTTTTCCACGACCGGATAAAACGCCATTTCGCCGCGGCGCGTGCGTACCGACAGGCAGGACAACTCGCGCTCGAACGGCACGAAGGCTTCCAGGATCAGCGGCTGGCCGCCAAGATGGGCCCAGGCCTCGTCCAGGTCCGCGGGCTTGCGCAGGACACACTGACCCTTGCCGTCGTAACCCATGCGGCGGGTTTTGAGTACCGCGGGAAGGCCGGTGGTCCGGACCGCGAATTCCAGCGCCTCGCGCGTGTTGACCGGCATGTACTTCGGCACGGGAATGCCGAGCCGGTCGAATAGCTGTTTCTCGGATAGACGATCCTGCCCCGCAGTCAAAGCAGACGCACCGGGCAACAGCGGGATGCGGGCAGCGACGAACTCGGCGGTTTTGGCCGGGACGTTTTCAAACTCATAGGTCGCGATATCGACCGCCACACAAAATTCGGCCAGCGCCTGTTCGTCGGTGTAGTCGGCCTTGATGTGCGTGCCCAGCGGCGCCGCGCAGGCTTCCGTCGCCGGATCGAGGAAAACAAAATCAAAATCCAGCGGATACCCCGCCAGGGCCAGCATCCGTCCAAGCTGGCCAGCCCCCAGTATTCCGATTTTCATGATGAGGTCTTTGTAAACCTGCTGCGCTCGACGGCCAGCGCGCGCGCGGTACTCGCAATCCTCATTGACGTAAGCGTCAACTCCGGTTGCTGCGTACCGGCCACGCGCAGCCCGCCTTCGCTCGCGACGTTTTCCAAGGCCCTCATAGCTTCAGTGGCTCGTCATTCAGGACTTTGCCGGTCTGTGCCGCCCGGAACTTGGCAAGCCGGCTGGCGAGCGATTTGTCGCCATTGGCGAGGATGGCGGCCGCAAGCAGCGCCGCGTTGACCGCACCCGCCTGGCCGATGGCCAGGGTCGCCACCGGGATGCCGGCGGGCATCTGCACGATGGAGAGCAACGAGTCGAGGCCGCTGAGTGCCTTCGATTGCACCGGCACGCCCAGCACCGGCAGTGTGGTCTTGGCGGCACACATGCCCGGCAGATGGGCCGCGCCGCCGGCGCCCGCGATGATCACCTTGAGGCCGCGGCCCGCCGCGCTTTTCGCATAGGACGCCATGCGTTCGGGCGTGCGATGCGCCGAGACGATCTTGCTCTCATGCGGCACGCCGAGCGCGCTCAAGGTTTCGGATGCGGGCTTGAGGGTGGGCCAGTCCGACTGGCTTCCCATGATGAGGCCGACGAGCGGCTTTTTGCTGGGCATGCTTCCCTGATGGTTGGGCGGGCAAATCACCCGTGAGGAAGCGGCGCATTATAGGGCCACGCACCCAATGGAAAAGCCCCGCCCGCGCTCAAATTAACCAATTGGCTGTATTCGCAATCGAGCTTTTAAAAGTACGCTAGTATTGTTTTCCTGCCGCGGATGGCCAACAAGGCGGTCATGAAGCTCGAACGGACAGGTTCGGAAGACGCGGTCTCGGCGACGGCATCTGCTCAGTCC
>JBOICK010000099.1:0-19018 GCA_050739895.1 Stenotrophobium sp. | reverse complement strand
AGGAAGATCCGGGTGGTGGTCTCGGCGACGCCGGATTCGATGCCGCCCATCACGCCGGCCAGCGCCAGCGGTCGGCGCTCATCGGCGATCACCAGTTCGCCGTGGTTGAGCGTCACGGTTTGTTCGTTGAGCAGCGCGAGGGTTTCGCCGGGGCGGGCCTTGCGCACGTGCACCGTGGCGCCGAGTTGCGTGCAGTCGAAGGCATGCAGCGGCTGGCCCAGCTCCAGCAGCACGAAATTGGTGATGTCGACCACCGGGTGGATGCAGCGGATGCCGCAGCGGCGTAGGCGCTCGCGCATCCAGTCCGGCGTGCGCGCCTTCGGATTGATGCCGGAGATGACACGACCGGCATAGTTTGGGCAGCTTGCGGCATCCTCAATCTCGACCTTGTACTGCGCGTGTCCGACGACCACCGCGCTGGGGATGTTCGGACGCTTGATCTGCAGGCCGTAAAGTGCGCCGACTTCGCGCGCCAGGCCCAGCACCGACAGGCAGTCGCCGCGGTTGGGCGTCAGTTCCAGGTTGAGGATGCTGTCCAAAAAGCTCAGGTATTGCTCGATCGGCGTGCCGGGTTTGGCATCGGCATCGAGTTCCAGCAGGCCTTCGGATTTTTCCGACAACCCGAGTTCCTTGGCCGAGCAGAGCATGCCGAAGGACTCGACGCCGCGCAGTTTTGCTTCGCCGATTTCCAGACCACCGGGCAGGCGTGCGCCGACTTTGGCGCAGGGCACGTTGAGCCCGGCGCGCGCGTTGGGTGCGCCGCAGACGATTTGCAGATGTGTGCCGCTGCCGGCGTCGACCTCGCAGACCTGCAGGCGATCCGCCTGCGGATGGCGTTCGGTCTTGACGATGCGCCCGACCACCACGCCGCGCGGAATTTCGCCGCTCATGGTTTCGGCTTCGGACTCCAGGCCCGCGAGCGTGATGCGCGCAGCCAGATCCTCAGCGCTGATCTGCGGATTGACCCACTCGCATAGCCAGTTGTAGCTCAGTTTCATGTTTTTCTACCTGCTTTTAGCGTCACCCGCTCTATGCATATCAGCACAAATTAATGTTATAAATTATAATGTATATTTATATTAATTTAATAAAATATAACATTAATAATCTTGATCAATGGCAGAGCGGGTGGCCGTTTCGGCGTTTGTCGTTAGCGAAATTGCTGCAGGAAGCGCAGATCGTTGTTGAAGAAGTTGCGCAGGTCATCGACGCCGTAGCGCAGCATCGCGAAACGCTCCACGCCGAGCCCGAAGGCGTAGCCGGTGTAGCGCTCCGGGTCGATGCCGACCGCCTCGAACACTTTCGGATGGACCATGCCGCAGCCGAGCACTTCCAGCCAGCGGCCGTTTTCGTCCTTGATGTCGACTTCTGCCGACGGTTCGGTGAACGGGAAATACGACGGACGGAAACGCACTTCCGCCTCGCGCTCGAAGAAGCGCGAGAGGAACGTCTTGAGGTCGTACTGCAGGTCTGCGAACGATACGTTTTCGCCGACGTACAAGCCTTCAATCTGGTGAAACATCGGGCTGTGGGTGCGATCCGAGTCGGAGCGGTAGACGCGACCCGGCGCGATCATGCGGATCGGTGGGTGCCCCTTGGCCTTGACCAGTTCCACCATTGTGCGCACCTGCACCGGGCTGGTGTGCGTGCGCAGCACCATGCCGCCGTTCTTCACATAGAAGGTGTCGTGCATGCCACGCGCCGGGTGCAGTTCGGGGATATTGAGCGCGGCGAAATTGTGGAAGTCGTCCTCGATTTCCGGGCCTTCGCGCGTCTCGAAACCGAGATCTCCGAACAGGCGCTCGATGCGCTGGATCGTGCGCGTCACCGGGTGCAGGCCGCCGAGCGGCTCGCCGCGGCCGGGCAGGGTAACGTCGATATGTTCGGCCGCCAGCCGCGCATTGAGATCGGCGCTGGCCATCGACTTTGCGCGGGCTTCCAGCGCCTCCGTCAGCGCCTGTTTGACGCGGTTGATGCGCTCGCCAAAAGTCTTGCGCTCGTCCGGCGTCATGCCGGCGAGCTGTTTCAGCAGTTCGGTGACACGGCCTTTTTTGCCGAGCAGGTCCACGCGCAGTTGTTCCAGCACGCGAGCGTCGGCTGCGGCAGCGATTTCCGCCAGTGCCTTGCCTTGCAGCTCTTCCAGATTCGATGACATGAGTTCGCGCTCGGAAAATAAAAAAGGGGAGGGCTGGACGCCGCTCCCCTTGGGATACCTCTGTACGACAGGTGCTGCGATTAAGCGGCGAGCTTGGCCTTGGCCTGTTCGACGATCTTCGCAAACGACGGCATGTCGTGCAGCGCCATGTCGGCAAGCACCTTGCGATCCAGGGTGATGCCGGCGAGGTTCAGGCCATGGATGAAGCGGCTGTAGGAAATGCCGTTCTGTTCGCAGCCGGCGCCGATGCGGATGATCCACAGTGCGCGGAACTCGCGCTTCTTGACGCGACGGTCGCGGAAAGCGTACTGGCCGGACTTGATGACCTGCTGCTTGGCGGAGCGGAATTGGCGCGAACGGGCGCCGTAATAGCCCTTCGCCTTCTTCAGCATCTTCTTGTGGCGCGCGTGCGCCGTTACACCACGTTTTACTCTTGCCATGTTCTATTCTCCCTTAAGCGTACGGCAGCATCTGGCGGACTTCGCGAACATCGCTGCCGCAGACCTGGGCCTCACCACGAAGCTGGCGGATACGCTTGCCGGACTTCTTGGTGAGGATGTGACGCTTGTGGGAATGGCCGCGCTTGAAGCCACCTTTGCCAGTCTTGGCAAAGCGCTTGGCCGCGCCTTTCACGGTTTTCAGCTTGGGCATAAATGCCTCCTTTCAGTGTTGCCGGTTTCACATCCCGTCTGGGAGCTGGCCGGGCCTGCCGAAACACTCGGCAGGACTTCCTACTTCATTCCCCGCCGCGAGCGGCGAGGAGATAAAACTTATTTCTTCTTCGGGCCCATCACCATGATCGACTGACGGCCTTCCATCTTTGGGTACTGTTCGACAGTGCCCAGATCTTCGAGGCCGGCCTTGACGCGTTCCATTTGCGCCTGGCCCAGTTCCTGATGCGCCAATTCGCGGCCGCGATAGCGGACCGTGATCTTGACCTTGTCGCCATCTTCGAGAAAGCCGCGCAACTGGCGCAGTTTGGTCTGGTAATCGCCTTCATCGGTGGTTGGGCGGAACTTGATTTCCTTGACCTGGATCTGCTTCTGCTTGCGCTTGGCGGCATGCATCGCTTTATCTTTCTGATAAAGATACTTGCCGTAGTCCATGATCTTGCAAACCGGCGGTTCCGCGTTTGGCGAAATCTCGACCAGATCCAGACCTTCTTCCAGAGCCTTGGCAATGGCGCCTGCGGTCGACATGACGCCGACCTGTGAGCCATCCGAGCCGATTACCCTTACCTGATGCGCAGTGATTTCCTCATTGCGCCGGTCATCTTTTTCCGCAGCGATACTCAATTCCCCCGTTCAAGCCGATCTGCCCGCAACAACGTCCGTCCGCCGGACGCAGAGATGGCAGGGTCGCGAATTGTAATGATCTTGCCCGCGCAACTCAAGCGGATTCAGCGGGATAAGCGTCGCGTGGAGCCCATTCCGGGGACTTACTGCGGCGGATTATCCGGCGGCAGCGCGGCCACGGCCTGCTGGATGCGCCGCACCGCGGCCTCGTCGGCGTCGCTGGACTTGAGCCGGATGCGCCGCAGCGTGTTGCGGGTCAGGTCCAGTTGCCGCAGGAAGCGGCGGCAGGTCCAGCAGATCAGCAGGTGCATGCGTACCGCCAGGCGTTCGCGCCAGTTCATCTGCAGTTCCAGGTAATCGGTCGCGCGCTGGTTGACCTCGCGGCAGTTCAGCATTCGCCGCTCTCCTGGTAGCGCTCGATCATGCCGTAGATGCGCAGCCGCGCGCGGTGCAGCATGACCCGCACGTTCTGCTCGGTAATTGCGAGGGTGACGGCGATCTCCTCAAAATCCAGGCTCTCCAGTTCGCGCATGATCATGACCGCGCGCTGCGCCGAGGGCAGCAGGTCCATGTGCTTTTGCAGGCAATCGCGCAGATGCTCCTCGCTGAGCAGCGCCTCCGGCGTGTCCTGTTCCCAAAGTGCCGGTGGTTCGCGCCAATGGCCGCTGTTGTCGAAGCGGTCATTGCCGAGGCTGGCCGGCCCCTGTGCCATGTCTTCGAGCGAAACCTCACGTGGCTTGCCGCGCAGCCGGTCCTTGGCCTCGTTGGAGACGATGCGCAGCAGCCAGGTCTTGAAACTGGAACGGTACTCGAAACCCGGCAGTGCGCGAAAAGCGGAAATCCACGCTTCCTGCACCACCTCTTCGGCGATCTGGGTATCCCTGACGATGCCGCGGGCGACGGACATCATGAGCGGCTGATAACGCCGGATGGTGATTTCGCAGGCCCGCGCGTCACGCGCCAGCAGCAGGCGAATCTGTTCCCGGTCATCGCTTTCAGGTGAATCCGCGGGCATGCGGGGTCCGTATGGGTCGGTTGAACTGTCATGATTATGCCCGCGTGACGTGAAGAATGACGTGGATACTGACGCTTCGGCCCGGTATTTGTTACGGGCCGCTGTAACAGGATGCAATCCTGCTGCGTCAGCATCAGAACAGATAACAAACCAACCGGAGCGGACAGATGAGCGTATGGATTGCACTGGGCTGCGCGCTGCTGCTGACCTATGCCAACGGCGCGAACGACAATTTCAAGGGTGTCGCCACTCTGTTCGGCAGCGGCACCTCTGATTATCGCAGGGCATTGTTGTGGGGCACGGTGACGACCTTTGCCGGTGCCATTGCTGCACTGTGGCTGTCCTCGGCAATGGTCGCGGCTTTCAGCGGCAAGCTGTTCATCGCGCAGCAGGTACTGGCGATGCCGGGGTTCCCGCTGGCGGTTTGTGCGGGCGCTGCGGCAACGGTGCTGCTGGCCACTCGTTTCGGACTGCCGGTATCGACCACGCACGCACTGATCGGTGCGCTATGCGGCGCGGCGGTGGTGGTGTCGACCGGTGGCGGGGTGGCTTGGGACAAAGTCGGCAAATCGGTGTTCCTGCCGCTGGTCATCAGCCCACTGCTGGCTATCCTGCTGGCGATGCCGCTGTATCCGATACTGCGCTGGAGCCGTCAGCGGCTCGGCATCACCAAGCAGAGTTGTGTCTGCGCGGGGCAGGAGGTCGTGGGAGGTCTGGACGGGACGGCGGTGACATTTGCCAGTATCAGTACCGGACAGCAGGCGCAGTGCGAGGAGCGCTACGCCGGCCGCCTGATCGGCATATCCGCCGATTCGATGATCGACAGCCTGCATTACCTCAGCGCCGGTGCGGTGGGGTTCGCGCGCGGCCTCAATGACACGCCCAAACTGGTCGGGCTGGGCCTCCTGTGCATGCCCACGCTGCATGGCGCGCCGTCCTTCATCATGATTGCAGTCATCATGGCGGCGGGCGGGCTGTTGAGCGGTGGCCGTGTGGCGCGGACGCTTTCGCAGAAAATCACCCGGATGAATGCCGGTCAGGGCTTGACCGCCAACCTGGTGACTTCAACGCTGGTGATCCTGGCATCGCCGCTGGCGCTGCCGGTCTCGACCACGCATGTCTCGGTCGGCGCGCTGTTCGGTATCGGCTCGGTGACCGGTCAGGCGCGCGGAAAAATGATTGCGGGTATCGTGCTGGCCTGGGTGTTGACGTTGCCATTGGCCGCTGCGATTGGCGGCGGCATGATGCTGGCGGCGCGGGTGTTGGTGCATTGAACGGCGAGGGCAATATGGGCGATACGCAGGATGTGCTGGCGACGGTGCGGGACTACTACGGCAAGGTGCTGAAATCTTCGGCCGACCTCCAGACCTCGGCCTGCTGTCTGGCGGATGCGATGCCGCCGCGGCTGGCGGCGATCGTAGCCGAAATCCACCCCGAAATTCGCGAGCGTTTCTACGGCTGCGGTTCGCCGATGCCGCCGGCGCTGGAGGGCGTCACCGTGCTGGATCTGGGCTGCGGCAGTGGCCGCGATTGCTACATGCTGTCCAGATTGGTCGGGCCGGAAGGCTTCGTCATCGGCGTGGACATGACGGCTGAACAACTCGGCGTCGCGCGCCGTCATCAGGACTGGCATGCGGATAAATTCGGCTACGCCAACGTCGAGTTCCGCGAAGGTTATATCGAGGACCTGCAAGGTGCGGGCATCGCCGATGCATCGGTCGATCTGGTGATCTCCAATTGTGTGGTGAACCTGTCGCCGGACAAGGCGCGCGTGTTCAGCGAGATTTACCGCGTGCTCAAGCCCGGCGGCGAACTGTATTTTTCGGATGTGTTCGCGGATCGCCGCGTGCCCCAGGCTTTGGCGCAGGATCCGGTACTGCTGGGCGAATGTCTGGGCGGTGCGCTGTATGCCGAGGATTTCCGCCGCCTGATGGCGCAGGCGGGATTTCTCGACGTGCGCACGGTTTCGGCTTCGCGTCTGACGCTCAACAATCCCGAAATCGAACGCAAGGCCGGAATGATCGGGTTTTATTCAAACACCGTGCGCGCCTTCAAGCTGTCACTGGAGGATCGTTGCGAAGATTACGGGCAGGTGGCGTATTACCTCGGAACGCTGCCGGAATATCCGCATGAATTCGCACTGGACGATCATCATCTGTTCCGTACCGGACAGCCGATGCTGGTCTGTGGCAACACCGCCGACATGATCGGCGCGACGCGCTATGCGCCGCATTTCCGTGTCAGTGGCGACAAGCGCGTGCACTATGGCTTGTTCGATTGTGCGCCTGCAGGCGTCGTGCAGGAGACTGGCCCCGGTTGCTGCTAACATGCCTGCGCACCAGATCGCAGGCAAATTGCCGTCCGCTGGAATCCTGCCGGGCGATTGAACAGGACGCAGAAATGCCGGACCGCAAGATCACCAGAACCACACGCCCTTCGACGCGAAAAAAGCGGCCGACGCGACGCGCGCAGGTCGAGCGTCACGAACTGATCGCTGCTGCGCTCAAACTGCTCGGTCCCAATCGCAGTGTGTCCTCGCTGAGTCTGCGCGAAATCGCGCGCGCTGCAGGCATCGCACCCAACAGTTTTTACCGGCATTTTCGCAATGTCGACGAACTAGCAGTGGCGTTGATCGACCAGGCCGGCGTTACGTTACGCAAGATCATCCGCGAGGCGCGCAACCGCGTATCCGCGGAACGCAGCGTCATCCGCACCTCGATCGAAGCTTTCATGGAACAGCTCGAAGCCGACGAGAAGCTGCTGCACATCCTGCTGCGCGAGGGCCATGTCGGTTCCGACGAGTTCAAGCTCGCGGTGGATCGCGAGCTGCAATTTTTTGAAGTGGAATTGCGCGAGGATCTGCTACGCATCGCGGCGACCGAAAAGACCCGGCTGGTTCATCCTTCGCTGGTCGCAAAGGCGATGACCCGGCTGGTGTTCGCGATGGGCGCCACCGCTATGAATTCGCCCACTGGCAGTCGCGCTGAAATTGCCGAACAGATCATCACCATGCTGCGCATCATCGCCGCCGGCGCGCAGATGCTGGAACTGGACGAGACCGCGCCCAGCCTGATCGACGGCGGTCCGCGCAAGGCTCAGGCGGCAGCCTGAACCGGGGTCGATGGCGCCATGCCATCGGTGCCGAAGCTCCTGGCCCAGATGTTCCAGGCGAGTGCGGCGGCGGCGAGTTGTGCCAGCAGCACCAGCGCGACGCAGCCGCCCCAGCCGAGTTGTGTCCAATAGCTGCCCGGCAAGGTCGCGCCGAAACTGCCGCCCAGGTAGTAGCAGCAGATATAAAGGCCGACTGCGGCGGAGCGTCCGCCGAGAGCCAGCCTCGGCACTACCGCAGTCGCCAGCGCCTGCACCACGAATATGCCGCAGGAACTCAGCACCAGTCCGAACACGATCAGCGACAGTGCTTGCAGCAGTGTCAGCAACAAACCGATGCAACTGATGCACATTGCGGTGGCGGCGACGCGATGTGCCCCCCAGCGCCGCGCCCAGCCGCCGGCCGATGGCGTGACCACGATGCCGATCAGGAACACGAAGAAGATGTAGGACAAGGCATCCGTGCCCAGATGCCATGGTGCGGCGCTCAGGTGAAAATTGATATAGGTGAAGGTAGCGACCTGCGCGAACAGGATCAGGAAACCGATTGCGTAAGTCGCCAGCAGCGGCGCGTTGCGCAGATGCAGGCCGATGCCGTTGAGCGATGTGCGCATCGATGACGACTGCGTTGATTCGCGGCCATGCGGCAACAGCCGCGCCACCAGCGGCAGGAACGCGAGATTGATCAGGCCCATCACCACGAATGCCGCGCGCCAGTCCCAAGCCGCCGTGATCAGCCCGGCAATGACGCGCCCGCAAAGGCTGCCCAGCACCGTGCCGGCGATGTACAGGCTGGCGACCGAACCGGCCTTGTTCATCGGCCATTCCTCGGCGATATATGCCACGGTGCTGGCGAAGATCCCGGGGATCATCAACCCCTGCAGCGCGCGAAACGCGATCAGCCACGACAGCGTTGGCGCGGTCGCCGCGGCCAGCGTGGCGAGGCCGAGCAGGGCGATGGCAGTGAGCAGCACGCGGCGACGGCCAAAACGGTCGGCCAGCGATCCGGCCAGCGGCGCGGCGAATGCGACGGCCAGCGTGGTGGCGGTGACGGTCAGGCTGACCGCGGAGACGCTGGTGCCGAACACCTGTCGCAGTTCCGGCAGCAAGGCCATCGTGATGTACATGTCGAAGAATGCGCACATGCCTGCCGCGACCACGCCCGCCACCCGTAAATCCCGTTTCATCTCGCGCATGTCTCCCGAATCGGCCGAAAGCCGTTGCCCGCTGCCGGTTCCGGTACAACAATCTTAGTTATATAAAATATAATAATTATAAATAAATTATATAAAATAAAACTAAATTCTGGATCATTCTAACCAGAGCGGGTGGCGGCCATCATTCCGCAGCCGCCGTGACGTTGCTGCCGACGGTCGATTTGCACAGCCAGACCAGACCGATCAGCGCAACGCAGATCCAGGACGTGATCCAGAAATAATCCAGTGTCGAAAGCAGATAAGCCTGGCTCACCAATTCGCGCATCAGCAGCGCGAGCGACTGATCGTGGGAGAATCCGAGATGATGCAGTTGCGTCATTGCCTGTTTCAACGCGGGGTCGTAGACGCTGGACGCTTCCGACAGACGCGCCTGATGGAATGCGGCGTGGCGGTCCCAGAAGCTGATGGTGATCGAAGTTGCGAAGCTGCCGGCGGTGATGCGCAGGAAGTTCGACATGCCCGAGGCTGCGGGGATCCGAGAGGGTTCCAGTCCGTGCAGCGAAATCGCCACCAGCGCAATGAAGAAAGTGCCCATCGCCAGACCCTGCACCAGCATCGGTGCAACGAACGCCGAGAAGTCGGCGTCCACCGTCAGCAGCGAGCGCATGTAGAACGACAGCGCCAGCGTGACAAACGCGAACGCAGCGAACCATCGTGCATCGCTGCGCTGCAGGTACTTGCCAACGAACGGCGAGATCAGCACCGCAACCACGCCGCTGGGCGCGGCTACCAGTCCGGCCCAGGTTGCGGTGTAGCCGATCTGGGTTTGCAGCCAAAGCGGCAGCAGCACGACGTTGCCGAAGAAAGTGGCGTAACCGAAGCACAGCGCGATGGTCCCGAGCGTGAAATTCCGGTCCTTGAACAGCGACAGGTCGACGATCGGGTGATCTTCGGTCAACTCCCAGATGATGAAAGCGATGAAGCCGACCGAGGCCACGATCGCCAGCACTGTAATCTGGGTTGACGCGAACCAGTCGAGCTGTTTGCCGCGATCCAGCATGATCTGCAATGCGCCGATCCACAGCACCAGCAGGCCCAGCCCGATCGTGTCCACCGGCAGTTGCCGCGTCGGCGTTTCACGCTTGCCGAGGTAGCGCCAGCAGAAGTAGGCGCTGAAGATTCCCACCGGCAGGTTGATGAAAAAGATCCACGGCCAACTCCAGTTGTCCGAGATATAGCCGCCGAGGATCGGCCCGCAGATCGGCGCGACCAGCGTGGTCATCGACCAGATCGCCAGCGCGGTGCCGCGCTTTTCCGGCGGGAAAATCGCCAGCAGCAGCGCCTGCGAACCCGGAATCATCGGCCCCGACACCGCGCCCTGCAATACGCGGAACGCGATCAGCGACTGGATGCTCCAGGCCATGCCGCAGAGCACCGAGGCGATGGTGAACATCGACACCGACAGCACGAACGTGCGCACCACACCGTAGCGCTGCATCAGCCAGCCGGTCAGCGGCACCGAGACGCCATTGGCGACAGCGAACGAGGTGATGACCCAGGTGCCCTGATCCGGGCTGACACCGAGATTGCCGGCTATGGTCGGAATCGAGACGTTGGCGATGGTCGAATCCAGCACCTGCATGAAGGTGCCGAGCGCAAGTGCCAGCGCGGTAATGGTCTTGTCACCGGGCGCGAGCCCCATCGGCGTATTGTGCGTAGTCACGGCGCAATCCGGTGGATTCGGCTGGAATCAGTTGCCGCCGGCGTTGGCACGGATGATGCCGTCGATCTGCGCCTGGATTTTCGCGTCATCCGTATCGTCGCTGGCGCGCACCGGCAATGGCACCGCGCGCACCTGCGACGCCACCACCGGCCCGGAAGTGTCTTTCACGTCCACCGTCGCATTCATCGACAAGCCGACACGTAGCGGGTGCGCCGCCAGTTCCCTGGGCTCCAGCGTGATTCGCACCGGCACGCGTTGCACGATCTTGATCCAGTTGCCGGAAGCGTTCTGTGCCGGCAACAGGGCAAATGCTGAGCCGCTGCCTGCGGCCAACCCGGCCAGCCGGCCGTGATACTCGGCATCACCACCGTAGAGATCGGCGGTCAACGACACCGGCTGGCCGACGCGCATGTCCTGCAACTGCACTTCCTTGAAATTGGCATTGACCCAGATATCGCCCAGCGGCACCACCGCCAGCAGCGGTTCGCCCGGCGCGATGCGCTGGCCGATCTGCACCGTGCGCTTGGCGACCACGCCGTCGACCGGCGACACCAGTTGCGTGCGGCGCAGCGCCAGCGCCGCGTTACGCACCGCGCTGGCGGCGCGCAGTACCAGCGGATGAGTCTCGATGGTGGTGCCCTGGGTTTGCGCCAGCGTCGCGTTGAGTTGCTGGTGCGTGGCGGCGAGGCTGGCGCGCAGGCCGGCGAGGGTATCGCGCGCATGCGCGAGGTCCTCGGCTGAGACCGCACCCTGCGCGACCAGCGCCTTGCGTCGGTCGTAGTCGGACTGCGCTCGCGCCAGCGCGGTCTCGCGCTCGGTGATGGTGGCGCGCAGTTGCCCGGCCTGTGCCAGCGTGCCGCGTACCTGACGCACGGCATGGGCGAGATCGGCTTCGGCACTGGCCATCGCCAGCTCTGCATCGGCCGGATCGAGTTCAACCAGCAGTTGACCCTGCTTCACGCTCTGGGTGTCGTCGGCATGGATCGCGATCACGGTGCCGGCGGTTTCGCTGGTGATCTGCACCAGATCGGAGGCGGTATAGGCATCGTCGGTGGACTCGAAATGTCGCGCATACAGGAACCAGTGCGCCCCCCAGACCAGCGCGCTGATCAGCACGACCGCCAGCAGCGTCAGCAAGCCGCGGCGGCGCGCGACGCCATTGGAGGAGGCAAGTGCAGAGGTGTTCATCAGAATGCTCCGGTGACGGCGTTGATGCTGGCGGGGTCGAAACTTCCGCCCAGCGCGAGCAGCAGGGTGACGCGCGCAACGGCCTGCGCGGCGACGAGATTGATCTGTTGATGGTGCGCGTCGAGCACGGCGGTTTCGGCGTCGAGCAGCGCGATCCGGTTGATCAGCCCGGCGCGATAGCGCAACTGTGCGATTCGGTATGCGTCCTTGCTGGCGGCGAGTGACTGCATGCTCTGTTCGATCTGGCTCTTGTAAGACGCGATCAGACTGAGCTGGTCGGCAGTCTGTTGCACCGCCTGCAGTACCGTCTGGTTGTAGTCGGCTATGGCGGCATCCGATTCTGCGGAGGCAGCCCGGTAGCCGGCCTTGAGCTGGCCCGATTCAAAGATCGGTAAATGCAACGCCGGACCGATGCCGTATGCGCGGTCATCACTGCGCAACAGGTTGTCGAGACCGATGGCGCCGAATCCTGCAAAAGCGGTGAGGTTGATATCGGGATAGAACGCCGCCTTCGCCGCTGCCTGGCCCTGGCTGGCGGCATCGACGCGCGCGCGCGCGGCCAGCACATCCGGTCGCCGCGACAGCAGGTCGAACGGCAACTGTTCCGGCAGCGGCAGCGCGCGCGCAAGATCGAGATGTGGACGGCCGATATCAGCGTAGGCATTGGCGCCACGGCCGGTCAGCGCAGCCAGCCGGTGTACGGCGATGGCGATATTGGCCTGTGCCTGCAGTCGCGCCAGATGTGCCTGCGCCAGCGCGGCCTCGGCGCCGCGCAGACGGCTCTGGTCATCGAGGCCGGCATCGACGCGACTGGTGGCGAGATCGAGCAGCGACTGCCGCTGTTGCTCGGCGCGCTGGGCGATATCCGACACCGTCCAGGCGCGGTCGAGGTCGACATACGCCTGCGCCATCGCACCGGCCAGCACATGGCGTGCGACTTCAAGGTCCAGTGCGGCGGCGCGGCTGAGATCGTTGCTGCGCGCGATCACTGCCGCCTGGCGGCCGAAGAAATCCAGATCCCAGGCAAGGTTGAACGCGATCTGTCCGCGCCAGTAGCGCCCGCCACCCAGTGGCGGTGGAATGATGTCGTGTTCGGGAAATCGCTGGTAAATCTCGTTGCCGTCGAGGCTGATTCCGGCCTTCGATGCGGCACTGTCGGCATCCGCCTGCGACTGCGCCATGCGCACCCGCGCCGCGGCCTCGGCCAGCCTCGGATTGGCAGCAAAAGCTTCGCCGATCAACCGGTCGAGCTGTGGATCACCGAACGCCTGCCACCAGCCGTCGGGCGCACGCGCCTGCGCCGGTCCATCCAGTCCGAGCCGGTTCGCAGCCAGCGGCGTCGCTTGCGGCGGCAGTCTCGGCGGCAGCACACAGCCGGTCAGTGCAATCGTCAGCAGCGACACCGGCAAGATATGAGATTTCATGTGTTTTCTCGCGCGTCCTAAGTCCAAATGTCGTCAGCTCTGTTCTACACGGCTGATCAACTTGCCGAGCAGGCGGGTCAACTCGGAGACTTCGGAGGCGGTAAACCCGTCCAGTGCGTAGTTGAGACGCTCGACCACCAATGGGATCAGCGATTCGACCGTCTTGCGTCCCTGTGCGGTCAGGTGCAGGCGTACTACGCGGCGGTCCTCGTCGCTGCGCCGGCGCTCCAGCAGGCCGCGCGATTCAAGCTGGTCAATAACGCGGGTCAGCGCGCCGCTGTCGTGGCGGTAGTCGCGGCAGATGTCGGTGGCGGTGAAGCCGAGTTCGTCGCGCACGTACATCAGCACGACCCACTGCATGAAGGTGAAGTCGTGGCCGACGAAAGCCGCTTCGACGCGATCCATCATCAATCCATGCGCGCGCTTGACCAGATAGCCGATGCTGCTGCGTGCGCGGTATTTTTCGGCGGAGTAATGCTTCATGTCTGCCTAAACAATAACAGCTTAGGCAGTTAAATTATCCGGAATCCGCCCATTTGTAAATAGGGATTGACACGACGATGCCAGGGACCTTTTACCGCATGCCGAGTGCATGGAGGTCGCAAGTGAACGGGTTGAAGCGGCTGTAGCGGTCCACGTTGCAAGTCTGCTACAGCAGCGCCACCCGAAAGCGGCCATGCTTCGTAATGCTTTGATTAGACTGGTGGTGATGAGTGGAATCGAACCACCGACCTCGGCATTATGAGTTCTGGTTTTTAGCGGTCAGACGTACTTCACCAACTCAAAAATAACCTTAGAAAATAAAATAACCTATTGAAATAAGAAGAATTAAACGCTCATCCGGTGATATAACAAAAAAACCTAAAAACTACAGAGAACTATGTGAATGTCCAAAATATAGGCACTTATGCACAGGTTTTGGCCCGAATTTTGGCCCAGCACGCATTTTACAGTAAGAGCAGATCAGCATCTTAGCCGGCGGCAGGTTTCATCCGGCCAACATCGTCGGCGCGCCCACTCGCGCGCATGGTTTTTTCGATGCGCTTGCGGGTGATTTTCAGTGCACGGGACGACTCATCGCCAAGCAACGCGGCGCAGCCCATTTCTATGGCGACTTCACCCGTAGTCCCGCTTCCGCATGTTGGATCAATCACCAGATCACCAGGCTTCATCGTCATCTTGAGCAAGGGTTCGAGTGCGGTTTTCGGCTTTTGTGCGGGGTAACCGGTTTGCTCGGATTTTTTGATGAACCCACTGAGCAGACCCGCTTCGATGACACTGAATGGCGTCATCTTGAATTCGAGCTTTCCCTGTTCCGCGAATGCCTTCTGCCGCTCGCTGTAGAAATGTTCCGGGTAGAGACGCGCGTTCTTCCGACGCAGGTGCAAACACGTCTGTTGCGAAGGGCGCCAACCCTTTGCGCGCGACGGTGCGTTTTTGAAGAACCATGTGACCCAGCCGGCGAAACGCAGTGATTCTGGCCAGTGATCAACGAGCCTTGCCACCGCTTCAGGAAATCCCCAGACGAACACGTGGTCGCCAACGCGGCTAGCCGCTTCCAGCAGCGGCACCATCTCACGCAGGTAGGTTGCACGGCCCTTCGCGTTCTTCACGCGATACCAAGGATCCAGCATCACGACTTTTGCCTTTACTCCCTGGCGTTCAAGTTGCTCCAAAAACTTCAGGGCAGGGATGGGGCCGACGATCTCTGCGGATCCCGGTTTTGGGACTGGAATCGTTAAAGCACTATCTTGCTTTGTTGTATCCCGATCCTGTGAAGGGGTTCTATGAGCTGCAAGCATGGCGGACACTTCGCCGAGCAGGCTGTGCGGAATTCGTACCAGCTGAGATGACTCGACTCGCTTGCCGGAGCCTTGGGGACGACCTGCCCCGACTCGTATTCCGCCTCGCGGCATTTTCGCATCCTCTAGTTCGATGATCGGGCGGAGAATAGAACCCCTGCGTCTCGTCCCAACTGTAGTGCAAGAAAGATCAGGCGTGCGCTAATCGAGCACGCATTTCTTCGATGTTCTTCGAAGCACGCGCACAGACTTGGTCAATGACAGGGAGGGCATTCTTTGCAAAAGGCTGCTCCGCGCTCTCGGCTCGGACCTTTGCGGCAGCTTTGAGAATGGCCTTTGACAGCCGCGAGATTTCCCGCCGGATGACAGCGGGGCGAAGCTCGATCTCGTCGGCAAAGCGTTTGAGTTGAGCGTTGCCGACCTCGTCAAAGGTCGACGCGCCGCCGATGCTTTGTGGAAGAGAACGATCAATGCCTTCGTAGACTTCGGTGCAGACGAGATCGTATGCCGGAGCCAATTCGGCCTTGAAGCCACTGCGCAATAGAGAATAATTCTTCGCATGGCTGTCACGGTTGCCGATGAGCAGATTGAACAGCACGAGCTCCAGCAGCTGCTTGCGGGCCACGGCGGGAATGATGATCTGGTCCGGGTCGGAGCAGAAGCGGAACATCAGCTCAAGCGAGATGCCATCCGCGGACTCGTACTTCTGCGTGCGTGGGCGTCCAAGAGCCTGACAGAAATCTTCTTGCTGCAGGCGAGTGACCCGGTGTTCAAGCTGAGTCGGGCGATGTCGAATGCTGACCTGCCGATCATATCGTTCGATACAGAATACATACTCACGCGGTCCGTCGCGGAAGGTCTGATACGGCAGAATCTCTACGTCGCGAATGGGGATGCCGCAGGCGGTAGCGATTTTTGAACAGTAGTATTCGTTGAAGACGATGCCCGGAAACACCTCGCTTCCGCGCGGGTCTAGCTGTCCACCGAACTTGACGATGTGGGTCGTGGCACCGCCAAGGCTCCGGTAGATTCTCGGGTCGGGATAGAACCTTGCGATGGCGGTCTTGCTCTGGGCGCCCGCCAGTGACATGCGCGTCAGGATGCCCTTGAACGCCGCCGTGGGTGACATTTGCAAGGCATCGATCAACTGGCCGAATTCGTATTCGTCAGCAACGGGAACATACCGCTGCTCGAAGGGTGCGTCATCAGGGAGCGGCTGTTCACCGGCAGGCAGGATGACCAAGGCGCCGGCGCAGTCGGCGCCCAGCTTGGCAAGCATTCCAACATCATCAGCAGCGTCGAGTTTGTACTGCCGACTCAGCGCGGTGCGGACGTCCCCTTCGGGCAATAAATTTCCAAAGAATGACCGCGCACGCGCGCCGTGCGTGAGAGGCGGATCAAGCGGAAGCGAGGCCGAGATTGGCCGGGGTTGGTGGGCAAGGTATTTGGGGGCGTACTCGAACTCGATCTCGTCATTGACGTCGCGGAGCTGGCCGATGAGCTGGCCGTCACGGAATACGTCGAGCGTTCTCATGACTCGCTGGCCATGACGGCAATGCCCAGCATGGATAACACACACAGCACCTTCCCAATCTGCGCAGTGGATTTTCCATCCTCCAACTCGATCAGGAATCGGCGCCCAACGCCTGCCTGATCCGCCAAGGCCATTTGGCTCAACCCCAACGTTTTGCGGCGTCGTTTGACTAAGGCGCCGATGTCTGACGGGGTGCGAAGAGGAATAAGATTGTTCCCGAGCTGGGTCATTTTAGCTAGCAGTGTGCCCTATTTACTCGGAATGTATCATATCGGGAACAAACAAGATTCTGACATGATACATCCAGTAAGTTTTAACCTAAACCCAAATAAAAGTTACCGGTCGGGAACATAAAAAATAGGGCGTTATGATTCTAAGCTAGAGTCTTGTGTTGCTTAGAGCAGGGACTGCCAATGCTCACGGGCGTGAGCAGGGTCAAATATATTTCTGATATAGCGAGATAAACGGCACCAAAAATCTCATAAAATGTATCGCATCTGCAATACAGGAATGAGTCCATGAAAACCGCAACCCTTCCGCCGCTGCGGGTCACACCCGATCTTCGTCATGCTGCCGAAAGCGTGCTCCAAGACGGCGAGACGCTCTCCAGCTTTGTCGAAACCTCCGTGCGCAAGCAGATTGATTTTCGCCGCGTTCAGAAGGAGTTCATTGCTCGTGGGCTGGCAGCGCGGGAGGAGGTGAAGCGCACAGGCATCACCTACAGCGTAGAGGAATCCATGGCAGCGTTGGATGCCATCCTCCAGAAGCACAAACCTAAATCGGTGTGAGTTACCGCGTTCGCATCAGCAAGGCCGCTCAGGAAGACCTCGAACGGCTCTTGGATTTTCTCGCGCCCAAAGACTACGCCGCCGCTCTGCGCGCGCGTGCCGCTATCGAAAAAGGCTATGCGCTATTGGCAGACATGCCGTTCATGGGGCGCAAAGTAGACGACGCCAACCCACTCTTGCGGGAACTGATCATCTCATTTGGCAGCACTGGCTACGTCGCTCTATTCGAGATCGACAACACCACCACTGTCACCGTGCTGGCTGTGCGCCACCAGCGTGAAGAGGATTACCACTGAGCGAGACTTCAATAGTCGAAAACGTCATCGAATTTGCACTGACACTGGACGACATCTGTGTCATCAGCGCGCGTGATAAACCAGGCGCCACGGCCATATCCACCAGGTCTCCAGTGCGCAGTTCAACCGTTTTTGCTTTCATGTCAGGAGCAAAATCCGTTCGCTGCGCCAAACGCGAACGATGCGAACCCTGCCTGGGTCGCGTCGGTAGACAATCCGAAACGGTGGGTGGATCAGTTCCCGCAGGAATTTTTGCCTGAACTCCGGGACAACGCGCCCGACATCGGGATGTGTTGCCAATGTTTCGATCCGTCTAAAAATCTCGGTGATCAAGCGTTCGCCGACTTCAGGAACCTGTTGCTCCACGTACCATTGTTTGATCGCTTCAATATCCAACTGGGCGGATTCTGCGAAGCTGATCAGGATCTTCTTCATCTCTTACCGAAGTCCGAGACGCATTTTTACCTGTTCGAGGGACGCCTCTCGCCCCGAGTCAAGATCTGCAAGACCCGCCACGACCGCACGCATGAATAAACGCTCATCTTCGGACGCTTCAAAATCAACCAGTGACTGCATGACCGCAACTCCGCGGCCGCGACTGGTGAGCAGCACGGGGCGACGTTCGTTCGTCACTTGCCTGACGAGCTTTCCGGGATTCATCTTGAGGTCGGTCAGTGGGATGACATCTTCGGAGAATTTCATGTTCACACTGCTCAAGTGTTAAGTGCTAGCTTATTTTAGCACCTATAAACAGGACTGATTAAATGGTCTTGAAATGGCTTAGCCTATGAATTGCAGGGGGTCGATCTGCGGTATCCAAGTTTGTATGTTTGAGCAATCATCTAGGCACGGGTGTACTTGCGCTTACAACACATCATGTGAGTCGTGCCGGTAGCCCACAGCTTGCAATAGTTTCATCGCCTATCGGCCGAACGACACGAAGGTCTGCGCGCCCAGCCTTCAGCTGCCGCTGCGCCAATTTCGTCGATGTTGGGACCTTGTGTCCGCGTGCACCCAGTTCAAACGGCCTAGCGCCACTCTCCTCCAAATCAATATTGGATATGAGTTGCAGTGTCGCCATGTTTGAATTTGTTTATATAGGCAATAAATCACATAAATAATGTTTTATAGCAAATAGACGATTTCTCATGCCCATACGACCATCATCGCATGGGCAAACGCAAAGTTGGATCGCTACGAGAAGTCTTTGGCAGGACAGCAGTGAATCGCTGTCGAGGAAAACATCCCGAGTTCGTTTTTACGTTCAAGGGGGGCCAGTAACCAAGATCTACAACTCGGCATGGAAGCGGGCGCGACGAGATGCAGCGGCGGCTTATCCGCGGCGGATCGGTAGGGCCTGTCCTCGGGGGTTTAGTCGGATCCGGGTGCAGGACATGCGGCACACCTGAACCTGTCCCGCAAAAATGGACGCCAAGAAGCGACACTTCTGTTATTTCTTGGAGGTTCCCATGCAACAACGCATTCCCCGTCGTCAATACACGGATGATTTCAAAGCTCAGGCCGTCAGCCTAG
>JBOICK010000098.1:0-7737 GCA_050739895.1 Stenotrophobium sp. | reverse complement strand
GAGAGAAGGCGTACGCGAGTTCATTCGCTCATTGACCGAAGCCGTGATTATCGTGCTGCTGGTCAGTTTTTTCACACTGGGTTTCAGGCCCGGCTTGGTGGTGGCGCTGACGATCCCGCTGGTGCTGGCGCTGGGGCTGCTGGTGGACGATGCCATCATCGCGGTCGAGATGATGACGGTGAAGATGGAGCAGGGCTGGGACCGGATTCGCGCCGCCGCGCATGCCTACGCCAGCACCGCTTTTCCGATGCTGACCGGCACCCTGGTCACGGCGGCGGGCTTCCTGCCTATCGCGACCGCGAAATCAAGCACCGGCGAATACACCCGTTCGATGTTTGAAGTGATCACCATTGCTTTGTTGATCTCATGGATCGCAGCGGTGGTATTCGTGCCGTATCTCGGTTACAAGTTGCTGTCGGACCACCATGCGGGGGCCGGCGAACCGGGTGGCCACGATCCCTACCAGACCCGCTTCTACCAGCGCTTCCGCGCACTGGTGGTGTGGTGCGTGGATCGCCGCAAGACCGTGATCGGCATCACCGTAGTGATGTTCCTGCTGTCGGTGGCGGCTTTTGGCTTGATCCCACAGCAGTTCTTTCCAGCCTCGACACGGCTGGAACTGATTGTTGATCTCCAGTTGCCGGAAGGTGCTTCGCTACAGGCCACCGCCGCCGCCGCGCTACGTCTGGAAAAAATTCTGGCGCAGGAAAAAGGAATTGATAATTACGTCGGTTATATCGGCAGCGGTGCGCCGCGCTTTTATCTGCCGCTGGATCAGCAGTTGCCTGCTGAAAATTTCGCTCAGTTTGTTCTGACCGCCAAAAATATCGATGACCGCGAGCGCATCCGCGCGCATCTGATCGCACTGTTTCCGGCTGCATTTCCGGATCTGCGCACACGGGTTCTGCGGTTGGAAAACGGCCCGCCGGTTGGTTATCCGGTGCAATTCCGCGTCAGCGGCGACGACCCCGCAACCCTGCGCGCACTGGCAGTCCGGATCGAGGCAGTCGTGCGCAAGGACCCGGATGTAGTCAATGTGCATCAGAACTGGGACGAGCCCAGCAAGATCGTAAGGCTGGAGATCGACCAGACGCGCGCGCGGGCGTTGGGCGTGAGTTCGCAATCTGTCGCGCAGTTCATGCAGGCATCGCTGTCCGGCGCGCAGATCACCACGTTGCGTGAGAACAACAAACTGATCTCCGTGCTGCTGCGCGGTCCGCCATCCGAACGTGCGCGCCTGTCGCTGCTCGGCGATACCGCGATTCCACGCGACGGCGGCGGCACCGTGCCGCTGAACCAGATCGCACGGCTGGAATACGGCTTCGAGGACGGTATCATCTGGCGGCGCGACCGCATTCCGACCATTACCATCTGCGCCGATGTCTACAACAACGTGCAGCCGCCGGTGATAACCGCGCGGATACTGCCGGCGCTCGCGTCGATACGTGCCGACCTGCCGCCGGGCTACCGCATTGAGACCGGTGGCACCGTCGAGGAAAGCGCCAAGGGCCAGAACTCGGTCAATGCCGGGATCCCGCTGTTCATAGCCGTGATACTGACGGTGCTGATGTTCCAATTGCGCAGTTTTTCGCGTGTGATGATGGTCGTGCTGACCGCGCCGCTGGGCGTAATCGGCGTATGCGTGAGCTTGTTGCTTTTCCGATTGCCGTTTGGCTTCGTCGCCATGCTCGGCACCATCGCACTGTCCGGCATGATCATGCGCAACAGCGTGATCCTGGTTGACCAGATCGAGCAGGACATCGCCAATGGCTCCACGCCATACGATGCGATCGCCGACGCCACCATGCGCCGCCTGCGGCCTATCGTGTTGACAGCGATGGCAGCCGTGCTGGCGATGATTCCGCTGTCGCAGAGCGTGTTCTTCGGGCCGATGGCGGTGGCAATCATGGGCGGTCTGATCGCCGCTACCGCGCTGACACTGTTGTTCCTGCCGGCGCTGTATGCGGCATGGTTTCGTATCCGGCGGCCAGTTGCTTTAACCGGATAGCGCCAGCCGCACCTGTTCGCGCAACGCCGGGATTACGTCCGACGCCATCCACGGCCGTTGTTGCAGCCAGTGTGTGTTGCGCGGCGACGGATGCGGCAGGGGAAAATAGCCCTGCGGCAGAAAATCGCGAAAGCGCCGGACCGTCGCTGTCATGGTGCCGCTGCGTGCATCAAGATAATGGGCCTGCGCGTATTGACCGATCAACAAGGTCAGCCTCACGTTCGGCAGCAGCGCGCGCAGGCGCGGATGCCACAGTGGCGCGCACTCCGGGCGCGGTGGCAGGTCGCCGTCCTTGCCGCGACCCGGATAGCAGAAACCCATCGCCATGATTGCGAACTGACGCGTGTCGTAGAACGCTGCGCGGTCGATATTCAGCCACTGCCGCAGACGGTCGCCGCTGGGATCGTTCCACGGGATGCCGGTGGCGTGTACGCGCGTACCCGGCGCCTGTCCAATGACCATGATGCGGGCGGCTTCGTCCACTTGCAGCACCGGCCGCGGACCCAGTGGCAAATGCGCTGCGCACAGCGTGCAAGCGCGCACTTCGTGCACCAGCAGCCCCAGTTTGCTACGCGGATTGTGCGGCCCGTTCTCGTCTATCATCGGCGCATCATCACCACGGAACAGCTTATGAGCAAGGCAGGTGAGCCCTGCGCCTGGGCGATACACACAGCGCAAATGCAGCTGTACCACGACCGCGAATGGGGCGTGCCGCAGCGCGACGACCGCGTGCTGTTCGAGTTCCTGGTGCTGGAAGGTGCGCAGGCCGGCCTGAGCTGGAGCACGATACTCAACAAGCGCGAAGGCTACCGCTCGGCGTTCGATAACTTCGATGTGCGGAAGGTTGCGCGTTACAGTGATGCGAAGCTGGAAAAGTTGCGCATCAATCCGGACATCATCCGCAACCGCCTGAAGATCGCATCGGCGCGCAGCAACGCTCAGGCTTTCCTGGAAATACAGAAGGAATTCGGCAGCTTCTCCGGCTGGTTCTGGGCACATGTCAGCGGCAAGCCGGTCATCAACCGCTGCAAGACCATGCAGGATGTTCCCGCCAGGACAGAACTGTCCGACCGCATCAGCAAGGAATTGCAGAAGCGCGGTTTCAAGTTCGTCGGCAGCACGATTATCTACGCGTACATGCAGGCAGTGGGCATGGTCAACGACCACCTGTTGACCTGTCCGCGCCATCATCCACTCGACTAGACCTCAAAAAAACCATGAACCTGCGCACCATTTCCCGTGCTTTTCTCAATGACCTCGCGACCAAGGCCGACGCCAGCCCGCGCATGCGCACGAATTTCAATTTCCACGAAGACGCGGAATCGCTGGTGCAAAGGCTGGTGTTGCAGTTGAAGCGCGGCACTTATATCCGGCCGCACCGGCATTACGACCTGAAAAAATGGGAGATGACGCTGGTGCTGGCAGGCGAGATCGACATCCTCCTGTTCGACAATCACGGCCGCATCATTGAACGCATGCGTCTGGCCGCAAACGGTGAAACCCTCGCAGTGGAACTGCTGCCCGAGACCTGGCACAGCTACGTGCCGGTCACCGACCACGTTGCCTTTTTCGAGGTCAAGGAAGGCCCCTACGATGCCGCACGCATCACCCAGTTTGCTGACTGGGCACCGGCGGAAAATGCCGCCGCCGCCGCCGCGTATCTGCGCTGGATGGAAACTGCTCAGGCAAACGACAGCTTCAGCAACGCCGGCGCCGCGCGCTGAAGCCGCGCAAACCCAGCATCAGCAGGAACAGCCCCAGCAACGCCGGCGACATGGCGCCGCCGCCGGTATCCGTGGGGGTGGCAGTGGCGCCGCCGCTGGAACTGCTGCTTGTGGCGCCGCCGGAGCTCGAACTAGAACTGCTGCCGGAACCACTGCCCGAACTGCTTCCGGAGCTACTTCCAGAGCTGCTGCTCGAACTGCTCCCTGAGCTGCCACCGTTACCGCCGCTGGAACTGCTACCCGAGCTGCTGCCGGAGCTACCGCTCGAACTGCTGCCAGACCCACTGCTGGAACCGGAGCTGCTGCTGGAAGAACCGCCACTGGAACTGGAACTCCCGCCGGAACTGCTACTGCTACTACTGCCGCCGCCCTGCGCAGGGCACCAGGGATTGGCCGGCACGCCGGCGCAGGGGTCAGGCATGGTGGTCAGGTTGTTGGGTATCGGCATCAGTACGATCTGCGTCTGTCGCGGATAGTTGGCGATCGCGGTACTGGGGCAGGCGACCAGGGCCTGGGTGTTGCACACGACCTGGATGCCGAGCGGGCTGGTCAGCGGATCGCCGGTGTTGGGGATGCCGCAGGTGCCGTGAGTGGTCTGGATCAGCGGCGGCTCGCTGCTGAGCGTGCCGGACAGATCGGTGTTGTCATGCCAGCAGTTGCCGGGAACGCCGGGGTTGGTGAGCTCGGCAAGATCGCCGTTGGTGATATTTCCGTAAGCGCCGTTATCGATAAACATGTTCCCGCTGACCTCGTTGCCGAAAGCGTTGATCAGGCAGTCGACGCCGGGGACATTGATGCCGATGTTGGAACCGCAATCCGGCTGCTTGTCGGTGCCGGGCGCGGGCGGCGGCGTGCCACCCGCCGGTTCGGGCTGGTCGAGGAACAGCGTCACCAGCACGCCCCAGGAATTATTGTTAGCGATGATGTTGTTGGCGATGATGTCGTTGCGGCCGCCGGCGATGACCAGGCCGGTGCCGACCGGGCCTTCAGAGGTCAGGCCGACTTTCGGCACGTTGGGATTGTTGTTGTCGTGGATGTAATTGTTGCGGAACACCGTGCAGTTGCCGGTGCCGGTCGGACCGGCGGTGACGCCGCTGGGACAGGCGCCATCCTGCGGCGGTGGCGGGTCGCCTGAACTCTGGGTGTTGGTGACGATGCCGGAGTTGTTATTGTCCCATTCCGAATTCTGGATGATCAGGTTGCCGCCGGAGTTGGTGCCGGAATAGCCCAGCGAATTGTTCTGCGCGTGGCCATCGTCGATCAGTGCATTACAGTTGGGACAGGCGCCGATGTAGAAGCCGGAATCGGCCATGTTGCTGGCGTAGCTGTGCTTGAACCAGCCGGGGCCGTCCGAGGTGGAAGTGAACAGGCCGTAATTGCCGAAGTGGTTCTGGTCGAAGTAGCTTGACGAGGTCGTCAGGTATGAGCCGTACCAGCTGTGCATGACAATCGGCGTCATGTCCTCGCCGCCGTCAAACCACACCTGGTTGCCGTTGCCGTCGAGGCCGCTGCCGACGAAGTTGCATACCGTCATGTTCTCGATCCAGACGCCGCTGGTGCGATAGACCCAGATGCCGTTGCGGCCCTGCGGATTGCCGTTGCTGTCGAGCGGGCCGAAATCCTGCGCCTTGGGATCGGACGAGCAGGGTGTCGCGCTGCCCGGCAGGGTGCCGTCGAGGATTGTGGTATTGCGATTCATGCCGCGGATCGTCAGGTTCGGCGTGGTGACGTAGACGCCGGCGAGGCCACCGTTGCCACTCGGATGCCAGTCGCCGGGCGCGATCAGCACGTAATCGCCGGGCTGCGCCGCGTTCACCGCCGCCTGGATGTCGGTGTAATCGCCGGGGATGTTGTTGAAGGTGCCGACCAGCAGCACATTGGGCGTCGCCTGCTGCGCCCGCGCGGGCGGTGCGGTCGTGAGCACTGTCGCCGCGCCCAGCAGCGCGGCCAGCAGGCCGGAAAGGATCGATGTCGCGCGATGCGATGTGCCGTTGTTCATGGCCCGCCTCCCTTGCCGGCGCGCCTTGGCGCCGGTTTCCAAAGTCTAGTTATAAGCTCAATGCGGCTTGTCGAAAAGACCCGCACTGTCTGGCAGGTCCGCGCATGAGGTTTGGTCGCCGTCGCCCGCTGTGCCGGATTGTCCAGACAAGAATGTGCATAAATATATTTATATATAAATTATGAACAATAAATATGCACATTATGGAGTTGGAATCGCCGACAGCGGGTGACGCAGACCGCGGGTAAATATTTGTGAATCCGGCATTGCCGCGCACTACGATTCAGATTGCGTTCAGTCTTTGGGTTTAACCTGCCACAACGGATCATGCAGGAGGGCGGTGCAATGAAAAACAACAGGCTTGCCACTGCGGCGCTGCTCGCTGCCGCGGCGTTCGCACTCAGCGGCTGCGGTTACGGCGACAACGGCTACTGCGACTATTACAACTGCAACGCCGATCCCTCGGGAATCTACGAGGGCTACGCCACCGACAACATCACCAGCCAGACCACGCCGGTGGTGGCGATCATCGATGAAAACGGCGACGGCACCCTGAGCGGACAGGACGGCAGCTACTACAACATGGGCGTCGGCACCTCGGGCAACAGTCTCAATGGCAGCTACCAGGGCTTCACCGCCGGCAGCACAGCGACCACCACCGGTTCGATCTCCGGCGGGCTGACGCAGGCTGGCCTCAACCTCAACCTCAATGGCGCGGGCAATCACACGGTGACGGCTGTGCTGAATTTCGACCCGGTCTACAACCAGGCCTCCAGCCTGCCGACGCTGCAGGGCAGCTGGCATACCGTCAGCACGTCCTACAACGGCATCGGCTGCGCCAGCGGCACCGCGAACTGTCCGCCCGCGGGCAGCGCCACGCTGAGCCTGAACATCCAGAACGCCGGCCAGTTTACCGGCACGGATTCCGCCGGCTGCACCTATAGCGGCAATTTCAGCCTGGTCGATTCGAATTTCAACGCCTACCTCGAGAACTTCAATCGCACCTGCGGCAGCGGCCCGGCGGATCCTTTCGTTGGTCTGGCGACGTACTTCCCGGCGTCCGGCACCGGCAGCAACATGGTTCCGGCGCAGATCCTGTTCATGGCCGACGACGGCAACGGCAATTACGTTTCGCAGTTGCTGCAATAAGCGGGATAAAGCGCTGGCGCAGAATCAGATCCGGCGCCAGCGCTGGCCGTCCTTGGAGTCTTCCACCAGCACGCCTTGGGCTTTGAGTTGATCGCGGATGCGGTCGGACTCGGCCCAGTTTTTCGCGGCGCGCGCGGCCAGCCGTGCCGCTACCAGCGCATCGATTTCAGCCTCGCCGATCTGACCGTTGTGTGCAGTTGCCGTGGCGAACCATGCAGCAGGCGATTGGTGCAGCAGCCCCAGCAGCGACGCGGCATCAAGCAGCTGCGCCTTGATGCGCGCTTTTTCGGTAGTGCTTTCTGCCTTGTTCAGCGCGCGCACCAGTTCAAACAGTTCCGCCAGCGCCGCCGGCGTATTGAGGTCGTCTTCCAGCGCCGCGATGAACACAGCGGGCGCCTTGTCGTCTGACGCGGGCACATCAGCCACATCGCGCAACGCACCGTAGAGCCGGTCGAGCTTGCGGCGCGCGTCGGCGATGGTGTCGTCGTTCCAGTCCAGCGGCTGGCGGTAGTGGCCGGTGAGCAGGCCGAGACGGATCGCTTCGCCCGGTGCGTGTTTGAGCATCTCGTGCACCAGCAGCACATTGCCCAGCGACTTGCTCATCTTCTCGCTGTTCATGGTGACGAAACCGTTGTGCAGCCAGTAGCGCGCAAAGGTCTTGCCGCCGTGCGCGCAGGTGGATTGCGCGCGCTCATTCTCGTGATGCGGGAACACCAGGTCGTGACCGCCGCCGTGGATGTCGATGGTTTCACCGAGCAGCGCTTCGGCCATCGCCGAGCATTCGATATGCCAGCCCGGACGGCCGCGGCCCCAGGGTGAATCCCAGCCGGGCAGGTCGGCGGAGGACGGCTTCCACA
>JBOICK010000097.1:0-53306 GCA_050739895.1 Stenotrophobium sp. | reverse complement strand
TGTGCAGCAGCGAGAACACCGCCGCCGCGTCGGTGGAACTGACGATGGCGCCGAGCAGCATGCCGACCGCCAGCGGCAGGTGCAGCAGCCAGGCGCAGAAGCCGCCGACCATCAGCGTGGTCAGGGTCACGCCGACCGTTGCCAGGCTCAGCGCCGGCCCTAGCGCGACGCGGAAAGTCTTGAACGAAGTGCGCAGGCCGCCATCGAACAGGATCACCGCCAGCGCCGCGGTTCCGGCGAGATTGGCCAGGCGCACGTCGCTGAAGCGGATCTTGCCGAGCCCGTCCTCGCCCGCGACCATGCCGATGACGATGAACACCAGCAGCAGCGGTACGCCCAGGCGCGGCGTGATGACCGTGGCCAGGATGCTGATCAGGAACAGCAACCCGACGGCGAAAATCAGTTGGTTGGCGAATTCCATGGGCCGTGGCAGATGGGCACTGGGCTGTTATATACCGAACATGCTGAATGACGGCGACACCTGCCGCCAGTGGCATACGAAAATGCGATCTTGGCCGCGCCCGCTATGCTACGCGGATGAAGGCTTTCTGTTAAATAATATTATCTTAAAAACTATTAAGTTATTAAATAAAAACATTCCGGTGTGCCGTGACCGTACAGCGGGTCGAAGGATGATGAAGAGAAAGTACAGCACGCCGAGCATGGTTGCCACAGCAAAGCGCCGGGGATATCGTTGCGCCTTCGTCGCCACAGCGGGTTTTGTGGCGATGCTTGAAATCTCGAAAAATCCGGACAGCGCGGTGTTGACCTAATGACGATTCATGGATTGGTCTTGACAATTCATATCGTCTGCGGCGGTTGCGCTCTGGCGTTCGGCCCGGTTGCCATGTACGCAAGGAAGTTGCCGGGATTGCATACCGTTGCCGGCGAGATTTATCACTGGCTTTTTGTGGGCATTTTCATATCGGCCTGCATTCTCGCCGCTCTCGATTGGCCGCGGCTGTGGTGGTTCGTCCCGCTCGCCGGGTTTTCGTATGCGTTCGCTTTGCTCGGCTATCTCGCGGCAAAGTTGCGGTGGAATCATTGGCTGCGCTTTCATCTGGCCGGACAAGGAGGCTCGTATATCGCCATGACTACAGCGGTGCTCGTGGTGAATTTGGGCAGGAACATCTGGTGGGTCTGGATACTCCCCACCATTATTGGATCGCCCTTGATCGCCTGGATTACGCGCGAGGTTGCGTTGGGCCGCAGGCCAAAATACTCTCAAACATCAAGCGGCCGGGATAGTTAAGCCGCGCATACAAGCGAGGAGTCCATGAGCGACAAGGTCAAGGCAATCCCCGATGGTCACGCCGGCGCGACGCCATACCTGACGATCCGCGACGCGGCCAACGCCATCGAGTTTTACAAGAAGGCGTTCGCCGCGGTGCAGACCCTGCGCATGGACATGCCCGACGGCCGCGTCGGCCATGCCGAGATCAGGATTGGCGGTGCGCTGGTGATGCTCGCGGACGAATTTCCCGACCAGGAGATCTGGGACCCGCAGACGCTGGGTGGCTCGCCGGTCGCCATCCACATTTACGTCGAGGACGTTGATGCGCTGGCGACGCAGGCCATTTCTGCGGGCGTCAAGGTCCTACGACCGGTCGAGAACCAGTTCTACGGCGACCGCGGCGGCAAGTTCGAGGATCCTTACGGCCACATCTGGTGGTTCGCCACGCACCGCGAAGATGTTTCACCGGAAGAAATGCAGCGGCGCGTGAAGGCGCTGTTCGCGGGCGAATGAGCCGCGCTGCCGCGCCGACATTCCACGTTCAGCACACAGGATTGCCATGCTCAAAATTCTTAAACAGCTGACGCCACTGGGCATCGCCACCGCGTTCATGCTGCTGCTCGCCAACTGCGGCACCGGCAATGCGCTGTCCGGCACGGCCGGCGCCACCCCGGCGACGCGCATCGGCCATGTCTTCATCATCGTCCTGGAGAATGAGGACTACGGCAATTCCTTCGCCGCCAATTCGCCGGCGCCGTATCTGGCCACGACCCTGCCGGCGCAGGGTGCGCTGTTGCAGAACTATTACGGCACCGGCCATCTCAGCAACGATAACTACATCTCGATGATCAGCGGACAGGGACCGAATGCGCTGAACCAGACCGATTGCCAGATTTATGCCGACTTCATCGGCAGCGGGCCGCAGACGATGGTCAATGGCCAGGCCGTCGGCCAGGGCTGCGTGTTTCCGGCCAGCGTGCCGACGGTCGTCGACCAGCTTGGTGCGGCCGGTTACACCTGGAAAGCCTACATGGAGGACATGGGCAATACACCCAGCCGCGAGGCTGCGACCTGCGGACATCCGGCGCTGAATAGTCAGGACGGCACCCAATCCGCGACCGCCGCCGACCAGTACGCCACGCGGCACAATCCCTTCGTCTATTTCCACTCGATCATCGACAAGCCGGTGTGCGACACCAGTGTGGTCAATCTCAAGGCGCTGGATGGCGATCTGCAATCGACTGCGACCACGCCGAATTACAGCTTCATCACGCCCAACCTCTGCCATGACGGCCACGACGCGCCCTGCGCCGACGGCGAACCCGGCGGGTTGGTTTCGGCCAACACTTTCCTCAGCGAGTGGGTGCCGAAGATCGTCAATTCGCCGGCGTTCAGGCAGGACGGCTTGCTGATCATCACCTTCGACGAATCCAGCGGGCCGCAGAGCGATGCCAGCGCCTGCTGCGGCGAAGGTCCGGCGGCCAATGCCCCACTGCCGGGTCTCGCCGGGCTCGGCGGCGGCAAGATCGGCGCGCTGCTGCTGTCGCCGTTCATCAAGCCGGGCACGGTTTCGACGCCGTATAACCACTACTCGATGCTGCGCTCGGTCGAGGATATTTTCGGCCTGCAATATCTCGGCTACGCCAGTACGGCCGGTCAGGCCAGTTTCGGTACGGATGTGTTCACCGTGAAGATGCCGGTGTTTCCCGCCAAGCATTGAGTTGAACGGGTTTAGGCAGGGATGAAGCGCGGCGCAAGGGCCGGCGGACGTGTGCGGACGCCTATTCGTGTTGCAGGATATTGATCAGTTGGCCGAACGGATCCCTCACATAGAACCGGCGCACGCCCCAGGGTTCGCTGGTGGGGCCGTACTCGATGGGGATACGCGCTTTCCTGACCTTTCGCAGCGCGGCATCGAGATCGTCGACCTCGATCGAAAGCCGCGGCACCGGCGTGTCCGAACCGCCTTCGCTGGCGAAGCTGACTTGCACGGTCATTTTTGCGCCGGAGCCGTAGGTGCGTATCCAGCCGTGGTCCATGGCGAGGTCGAGGCCCAGCACATCGCGGTAGAAAGCATCGGCCCTCGATATGTCCGCGGTCTCGATGTTGGCAACGATTCTCAGGACTTGCATTGACGTGCGCGCCGGACCAGCACGCCGCCGAGCAAAACCAGCAGCGTCAACGGCGGCATACCGCCGCCACCGGATGAGCCGTTGCCGGCTTGTGACGCGGCGATGTCGCTGCAGCCGGCGCGGATGTCGGCGCAGTCATGCACGCTGCCGTCGCGGGCGCTGAAGCTGCGCGCGGAGCGGTAGTAGAAACTCATCTTCGCCGCCCCTTGCGGACCGCTGTCGTCGAGCAGGCGTGCATCGGCGGTGTCGTAGCCGGTTTCGCCGGGATGTTTCAGCCAGCGGTCGAACCAGGCGAGGGTGTAGTACTGCGCCAGCGGGTTACCCCAGCCGCCGACGCAGGCGTTGTTCACCACGCTCGGACACCAGCTGCTGGCGGGGAACAGAGGCAGCAGCGACCATTCATAGTGCGTGCTGCCCTGGATGGTGATCGAGTACACCGGCACACCGGCCTTGACCCATTCCGCGAACGCACCCTTGTGTCCGTCCGGGTTGGGTGGCTGCGTGAAGGGCACCGGGGCCAGGCCATATTCCGAAGCCTGGTTCATTGCCGGGACGCGGATGCCGAAATTTGGAGTGCTTGATCCGACGGCTCCGCCGGGCAGCGGCAGATTGCCGCCGGCGCCGCCATCGCTGACACCATCCGGCGCCAGCAGTCCGTCCCAGGCGACGGTGACCTTGACCGGATTGCTTGCATCAAGTTTGCCCGGCCACGGCGCTGCGCCCGGTGCGCCATAACCCTGCACGACCGAGACGCCGGTGGCGCCCAGTGAATGGCCGGCGATGCCGAGGCGATTGGGATCGATGCGGTTGCTGATCGGATTGTAGACGGCAACCTGCGTCGGATAGGTGCCGGCGCAGGTCAGGTTTTCGGGGTAGGGATGTGCGGCGCTGGAGCGGAAGAAATCGATGGCATTGACCAGGCCGGTCCAGAACACGCTGGAATTGATGTTGGTGCCCTGGCCGCCGCTGGGTGTTTCCTGATCGGAGCGGCCCTGCCCGCGCGGGTCAAAGGTCATCACGGCGTAACCGTTTTGTACCAGCAGTTTGGCCATCCACCAGTAGAGTGTTTCGGGCGCTTCGATGGAGCCGTTCTCGATCACCACGGCCGGCAGGTTGGCGCCGGGCTGTGTCCCTTTGGGCGCCCACACGCGGCCGGACAGGCGTGCGCAGCCGTCGTCGTAGAACACCACCGGAATCACATCGGCTTCGTTGGTATAGAAACTGTCGGTGCCGGGATAAAGATAGGGGTCGCCGGTGCAGGGCCCCGACCAGGTCGTGCACAGCGGCAGCAACGGTGCGTTCAGCGGCACAGCGACTGCGCTGGCCGGATTCTGCTGGATCTGCGCGATGGCGCTCTGCAATGCCTGTGCCGCGGTCGCCGGCGCAGTCGCGCTATTGACCAGGGCGGTGATGGCCGGAGACGACACCGTCAGCCAACTCGGATCGGCAAGATCACGTGCGATGTAGCTTTGCAGGTTGGCGAGGCTTTGCTGCTGAAACTGCTGCAGGAATGCCGGATTGCCCGCTTCCTCCAGCGGCGCCTGCAGCACCATCGCGTAGTTGGCGGCTTCGCGCTGGGTCCACGCCGCCGACGGATAGGCGGGTCCTTCAGGAATTGCCAGCGCAGCCATCGGTGCCAGCAGCGCTGTGCAGGACAAGATGTGACGCAGAAGTTGCAGCATGCACTTGGGTTTCATGGTGTCCGGATCATGGTTCAAGTTCGCCCGCTATGTGAATGGCTGTTCATGGTCTTGTTTTATTATATTAATTATTTATAATTATAGTCAATATATAATAACAATTATTCGGCTGGTTCCTGCGACAGCGATTCGCCCTTGGCCGAGACGCGAGTCAGTTCGGCGAGGTCCTCGCGGCGATAGATGCCCAGTTTCTTGTAGATGCGCGAAGCATGGTTGGCGACGGTGGAGATGGCGATGTCGAATTGACGCGCGACACTTTTGAAAGTCTTGCCGGTGCTGAGCGCGCGCGCGATTTCCTGTTCGCGTGGTGACAGACCGTCCAGCGCGGTGATGCGACGCGCGTAGATCATGTACAACGGTCCCTGTTTTGACAGGCGGAAGTGCAGGCTGCCGTGCCGGAATGTGCCTTCTTCGGTGATCGCGTCCGCCGGCACCGGGCAGGGCAGCACGTTGAATCCGTCGAGCTTGAATTCGTCGCCGAGCAGTTCGCGGAAGCGCGCGGAGGCGGCGTAGATCGCGCCGTGCATGTCGATCAATGCCGCGCAACCGCGGTTGGCACGGCCCAGCGAGTGCAACCACTCGTCGCGCTGGATGAAGTTGCGCAGCGCCAGGGTATCGGCCTCGACCATGTGGCCGATGGCGCGGCGGGTATCGTCCAGCTTTCGCACGGTACCATCCGGTGGCAGGCGCAGCAGCACGGTGCTGCAGAGGTCACCGCTGCCGCGATGCGCGTAATGCACGGCATAGCCGTGATAACCGTGAGCGGGCTTGCCCGGCTGCAATTCGCCCGGCAACGGCTTGAACACGAGTTCGCGCAGGCCGGGACCAAAAGGCAGCGCCTGCAGTTGCTCGCGCGTCAGGCCACTGCCGGATGGGTAATCAGTGAATTCGCCGGGCAGGGCGCTGCTGGAATGCGTATGCCAGGCGGCGCTGTCGGCGCATAGCCATTCGCACAGCATCTGCAGCGCATGCGGGCGAAAAGTCAGCCATTGATCCTCGACCGCCGCGGTATAGAACGCCTGGATCACGCGATCCAGATTGGTGCTGTCGGCCGCCGCAGCAATGATCCCATGGGCCTGCATAAAAACTCCTGCGCGGTTGTGTGTATTTTTAGCGCAGCGTAGATATACCACCGGCCCGTGGCAGGCGCAAAACCCAGAGGAAAGGCTTTTAAAGCTGCAGGCGTTGCCCGTAGCGCTGGGGGCTGACCCGGCCGTCGCGATAGGCCAGTTCGCCATTGACCCAGGTGGCGTTGATGCGTGCGGGCAGGGTGCGGCCTTCCAGCGGTGACCAGCCGCATTTGTACAGCACGTTGTCGCGTTGCACGGTGGTGCTGCCATGCGGGTCGACCAGCACGAGGTCGGCCCAGTAGCCTTCGCGAATGTAGCCGCGCTCCTTCACGCCGAAGCGCTCCGCAACCGCGTGGCTGGTCTTGTTGACGACGGTGCTCATGTTGAGTTCGCCGCGCTTGACCAGGTCGATCAGCATCAGCAGGACATGCTGCACCAGCGGCAGGCCGGACGGCGCCTTGAAATATTTCTGCGCCTTTTCTTCGGCGGTATGTGGCGCGTGGTCGGTGGCGACCACATCGATGATGTTGTCGTGCACGGCCTTGACCAGCGCGACGCGGTCGGCGGCGGTCTTGATCGCCGGGTTGCACTTCACCAGATTACCGCGCTCGGCGTACCAGGACTCGTCCATGTACAGATGATGCACGCAGGCTTCGACGGTGATGCGTTTGCCCTTGATCGGGCCGGCGCTGAAGAATTCCAGTTCACGCGCCGTGGTCAGGTGCAGCACGTGCAGGCGCGCGTTGTGTTTCCTGGCGAGGCCGACTGCCAGTTCGGTCGACTTGTAACAGGCTTCGGCCGAGCGGATCAGCGGGTGCGCAGAGAGTGGAACATCTTCGCCATATTGCGCGCGGTAGCGTTCCTCGTTGGCCTTGATCATCGGCGTGTCTTCGCAATGCGTCAGCAGGATCAATTGCGAGTGCGCGAAGATGCCTTCCAGCGTTTCCGGATTATCCACCAGCATGTTGCCGGTCGATGCGCCCATGAAGATCTTGACCGCTGGCGCGTCACCGGGCCGCAGCGCCTTGATCTCCTCAAGGTTGTCGTTGGCGGCGCCGAAGTGGAAGGCATAGTTGGCGTGGGCGCGGCCAATGGCGCCCGCGTATTTCGCCGCCAGTGCCGCACGCGTCGTGCAGTTGGGAATCGTGTTGGGCATGTCCATGAAGCTGGTCACGCCGCCGGCCACCGCCGCAGCCGATTCGGTGGAAAGGTCACCCTTGTGGGTCATGCCGGGATCGCGGAAATGCACCTGGTCGTCGATCATCCCGGGCAGCAGCCACTGGCCTTTTGCGTCGTAAACGGCGGTACCGGACGGAGCGCTGATGTTCGCCGCGATCTTTTCGATGCGGCCATTCTTGATCAGGACATCGGCGGCCTTTTCGTGGCCTTCATTGATGACGTGTGCGTTGGTGATCAGCATGGTGTGCTCCAGTCGCCCCACAGGGCTTGCATGGCGGCCAGCGTGGCGACGCCGGCAGTTTCGGTGCGCAGTATGCGCGGACCGAGTGTGATTGGTAAAAATCCTGAGCGCTGTGCCTGGCTGATTTCAGCTTCGCTCAGCCCGCCCTCAGGGCCGACGAGCAGGATCGTGGATTTCTGCGGCGGCAATGTGCGCAGGCTGGCATGGGCATTCGGTGCCAGCGTCAGCTTGAGCGTATCGGCCGGTGCGGTGGCAAGCCAGCGATCCAGCGGCTGTACCGGTTGCAACAGGGGAATGCGCGTGCGGCCGGACTGTTCGCAGGCCGAGATGATGACGCCGCGCCAATGTTCGAGTTTTTTGTCCCAGCGCCCGGCATCGAGTTTCACCACGCTGCGCGCCGACAACAATGGCTGGATTTCGCTCACGCCCAGTTCCACCGCCTTCTGCAGCGTGTAGTCCATGCGGTCGCCCTTGGACACGCATTGGGCGAGGGCGATGCGCAGCGGCGATTCGCGCTCGACCGGGTCGTGCGCGCCGATGATGGCCTGAGCATCGCGCTTGCCGGCGGTGCTCAAGGTCGCCGCGTATTCGCCGCCGCGGCCGTTGAAGACGATGAAGCTTTCGCCGACGCGCATGCGCAGCACCTGCACCAGGTGGCGCGCGGCCGCTTCAGGCAGCGTCAGCGTCGTGCCGCTGGCCAACGCGGAATCGACGTACACGCGGCTAGTCACGCGTGGCCTCGTCTATGCCCTCGCCGGCGATGCGGCACATCAGGCCGATTTCTTCAGGCGTGATGACATACGGCGGCATGAAATAAACCACGTTGCCGAGCGGCCGCAGCAGCACGCCGTGTTTCAGTCCGTACTGGTAAACACGCAAGCCGCGGCGCTCGTCTGCGGGGTAAGGTTCTTTCGTGCGTGGATTTTTGACCAGTTCGATGGCGAGAATCATGCCCTGCTGACGGACCTCGGCGACGCGCGGATGACGGCGCAGATCGTTGGTCGCCATCCACATCAGCTGCGACAACTGGCGATTACGCGTCAGCACATCGGATTGCTCGAACAGGTCCAGCGTCGCCAGCGCGGCACGGCAGGCCAGCGGGTTGCCGGTGTACGAATGCGAATGCAGGAAGGCCTTGCCGCTGCTGTATTCGTCGTAGAACGCGGCGTAGATGTCTTCGCGCGTCAGCGTTACCGCCAAGGGCAGCGTGCCGCTGGTGAGTCCTTTGGACAGGCATAGAAAATCCGGCGTGACCTTCGCGTTCTCGCAAGCGAACATTTTCCCCGTGCGGCCGAAGCCGACAGCAATTTCGTCGGCGATGAAGTGCACGCCGTGGCGGTCACAGGCTTCGCGCAGCAGTGACAGATAAATCGGGTGATACATGCGCATGCCGCCGGCGCATTGCACCAGCGGTTCGAGGATGACGCCGCTGACCTCGTGCGCGTGCTTGGCTAGTGCCGTTTCCATATGCGCGAACTGGCGACGCGTGTGGTCTTCCCAGGATTCGCCGGGCCTGCGCTCGTAACAGTCGGGCGAGGGCACCACGATCGGCTGCATCAGCAGTGTGGCGTAAGTTTCCCGATACAGCCCGGTGTCGCCGACCGCCAGCGCACCCAGCGTCTCGCCGTGATAGCCGTTGGATAGCACGATGAACTTCTGCTTGGCCGGTTTGCCGACATTGCGCCAGTAATGAAAGCTCATCTTCAATGCGACTTCGACTGCCGAAGAGCCGTTGTCCGCATAAAAACATTTCGCCAGTCCGGGCGGCACGATCTTGCACAGGCGCTCGGCCAGTTCCACCGCCGGCTGGTGAGTGAAACCACCAAGCATGATGTGGTCGATTTCGTCGAGCTGTTGCTTGAGCGAATCGACGATGTGGGGGTGGCGATGGCCGAAGATGTTGGTCCACCAGGAGCTGATGGCGTCGAGATAGCGTCCGCCGTCGAAATCTTCCAGCCAGACGCCTTCAGCTTTCTTGATCGGGACCAGTGGCAGCCACTCGTGATCCTTCATCTGCGTGCAGGGATTCCACACGCGCGCGCGGCTGCGGGCGGACCAATCGGCGTTGCTCACAGGCTCTTGATCAGCACCAGCGAGTTGCGCTGGTAGTTGTAGAGCCGCTGCTTCTGCACCGGCAGGTCCTTGATCTTGCCGCGCTCGAAGCCGTGTTCGATGAACCAGTGCGGCGTGTGCGTGGTCAGGCTGAACAATTTTTTGAGCTTGCGCTTGCGCGCCTCGGCTTCGACGCGCTTGAGCAGTGCGGCGGCGCGGCCGGCACTTTGATAATCCGGATGCACAGCGACGCAGGCGAGTTCGCCCATCTGGTTCTGCGGGAACGGGAACAGCGCGCAGCAGGCGATGGCGGTGCCGTCGCGCACGATGACGCTGAAGTTGCCGATTTCGAGTTCGAGCTGCTCGCGCGAGCGCGGCACGAGCACCCCGGTTTCTTCCAGCGGCTTGATCAGGCTCAGCACGCCGCCGACGTCTTCGATGGTGGCCTGGCGCGTTGCTTCGTAATCCTCGTCGGCGTAGAGCATCAGGCCGACGCCATCGCGCGTGTACAGCTCGCGCAGGATCGCGCCGTCCTTGTCGGCTCCAACCAGATGCACGCGCTTGACGCCGCCACGGCTGGCGGTGATGCCGGCGTGCAGGTAGGCGCGATCCTGATCCTTGAGATGCCTGCCACTCAGCAGCTTTTCGGCTGCGGCGAGCGAGATCTGGCCGTCGTCGCCGGCATCGTCGGCCAGCTTCCAGTGGTCAGGATCCGATGGCACCACGAAGATCAGCTTGTCCGCACCCAACGCCTGCGCGGTGGCGGTGGCCACGTCCTCGTGACGCAGGTTGAAGATCTCGCCAGTCGGCGAGTAGCCGGTGTTGGACAGCAGCGCGATACGATCCTGCACCAGCACCGCGCGCAGGCTGTCGACATCGATGCGGCGTACTTCGCCGGTGTGCTGGTGATCGACGCCGCCGCGCACGCCAACCGGCCGTGCCGTGACCCAGTTGCCGCTGGCAATGTGCAACCGCGCACCACCCATCGGCGTGCTGGCGAGACCGGTGCTGAGTCTGGCTTCGATGTCCATGCGCAGCGCGCCGGCGGCTGCTTTGACGCATTCCAGCGCGGCGCGGTCGGTGACGCGCAGACCGTTGCTGTAGGCTGTCTTCAGGCCGTTGACGGTGAGCTGCTTGTCGATCTGCGGCCGCGCGCCATGCACCAGCACCAGCTTGACACCGAGACTGTGCAGCAGCGCGAGGTCGTAGATGAAGGCGTCGAAATCCGCGCGTGCCGCAACCTCGCCACCGAAGGCGACAACGAACACGGAGCCGTGGTGTGCGTGCACATATGGCGCGCAGCCGCGCAGGGCGGAGATGAAATCGGTCGGATTCATACACGGATTATAGAGACATGGTTGCGTGCAGGAACGTGACGTGCGGTTTCGGCGTCCTTGTGCCTTGCCCGCTGTGCCGTCTGCGGTTTGGAATAATGTGTAATAACATAATGTAATATAATAAATATATTATATAATATAACAATTGTTTATAGCGACATCTGGATAGCGGGCAAGAAGGGCTGCATAAACTTACAAGTGTGGCTGCGGCCTCAGATGCATATTCAGCAGACATTCACCACCGTGTGTTGTCATAAGCTCAGGAGTCTCAGGCATCCGCGCAAGCTTGGTCGCGCGTTGCCATCGGCCAGGAATCGATCATGCGTATCCCGACATTTCAGGTTCGTCGCAACTCAATTGCCACGCCGTTATCGCGGCGTGCATTCCTGTGGGCCGGCGCACTGCTGGCGCTGCTGTGCTGCGGCACGGTGCTGGCCGACGATCCGCCGGCGCGTGTGGCGCGGCTCAGCGTGCTGCAGGGCGAGGTCAGTTTCGCGCCTGCGGGACAGGATAGCTGGAGCGACATTGACATCAACCGGCCTCTGGCGACCGGCGACCGCCTGCTCAGCGGTGAGAATTCCCGTGTCGAGATGCAGTTTGGCGGCGCCAGCATGCGGCTGTCGGCGAACACGGCTACCAGCATCCTCGCGCTGGACGAGCAGACTGCCCAGGTTGAAATCAGCCAGGGCACGCTAAATCTTGACGTGCGGCATCTCGACGATGGCGAGACTTATGAGATTGATACGCCGACGGTGGCGCTGGTTATCGGCACGACGGGCGAATACCGCATCGATATCGACAACGACGACGGCAGCGCGACGGTCAGTGTCTACAGTGGTGCCGCCACGGTTTATGGCAGCGGCGGCAGCCAATATGCGCTGAACGGGCGGCAGTCCTATCGCTTCGGCGATGCTGCTCTGACCGACGTTGCGGCGATGTCGCTGGCCGAGCCTGACGACTTCGACCGCTGGTGCTTCGAGCGCGATGACGCCGAGAGCCGCGTCGAGTCGCAGGGCTATGTCTCGGCGGACGTGGTCGGCGCCAGCGATCTCGATGCGTATGGCGAATGGCAGGCGGTCGGCAGCTACGGCCCGGTGTGGTTTCCAAACACAGTGGCGGTCGGCTGGGCGCCGTATCGCTACGGCCACTGGGCCTGGATTGCGCCGTGGGGCTGGACCTGGATCGACAATGCGCCTTGGGGCTTCGCACCGTTTCACTACGGCCGCTGGGTTTATGTGAACAACGGCTGGGGCTGGATGCCGGGGCCGTCGCACATGCGCCCGGTCTATGCGCCGGCGCTGGTCGCGTTCTACGGCGGCAGCCACCAGGGCGTTTCGGTCGGCAGCGGCGGCGGGCCGGTCGGCTGGTGCCCGCTGGGGCCGGGCGAAGTCTATGTGCCGCCATATCGCGTGACACACAATTATTTCACCAACGTCAACGTCACCAACGTCACCAACATCAACCACACCACGATCAACAATTACTACAACAACAATGGATCGGGCAATCGTGGCGCGAACATCGATTACCGCTATCACAAGCTGCCCGGCGCGATGACGGTGGTATCGCATGATTCTTTTGTCCATGCGCGCCCTGTGAACAGCGCGCGGATACAGGTTGATGCCGCCGCGCTCAGCCACGCCAACGTGCTGAGCGCACCCGCTGTGCAGCCGGTGCCGCAAAGTCTGGGGCTGCGTACCAGCCCGCATGCCCGCGTGCTGCCCGCGCCGGAGACGCTGTTTAGGCGGCCATTGGCGAATCGCGGTGACCGCGTTGAGCAGCCGGTGCCGCCGAATATGCCAAGTATCCGCACGCAGCCGCAGCAAATGCCTGTGCTCCGAACCGAATCGCCGGCATCGCGCCCAGGGTTGGAAGCAGCCGCGCCGGCCGCGCGCGAACCGTTGCGCACGGGCGAGATGCCGCCCTCGCGGTTCGCGCCGCGTGGCATGAATAATCCTGCGGGCAGCGAATCAGTGGAACCTCCGCGCGCGCGCACCGGAGCCAGGCCGGGTCATGCGCCGGCGTATACGACACGGCCCGAAGTGCGTAGCGAGGGCACCGCGCAAGTTGGACGGCCATCCGCGCCAGTGCAGCAGCAGCGCCCGCAAGTGGTCGAGCGCAGGCCGGAGGTCATTCCGCCCGCGCCGCAGCGGGCAGTGCGTCCGGAGATGCAGCGTCCGTCGCCACCAGTGCAGCGTGAGCGGCCGGCACCGCGCGAACGCCCGCCCGCCGAGCGCGAGCCGGAGCGCCGCGAGCGGCCATAACATCAGAACCGGCAGGCTCCCGGCGTATAATTCGCCGATGGAACCGGCTATCACCTACGACGATTTGCAGCAGACGCTGGTGCGTCTGGATTACGACGAAGACGCTGCCGGCTATCACGGCGCACTCTGTGGCGCGCTGTGCGTGATCGCTCCGGCAGAAATCAATTTTCAGGATTTGCTGGCTCCCGGCGAGCAGACTATCAATGTCCCTGACAGTGCGTCGCGCCGGTTGCTGCAACGGCTGATGGATCAGTCGCTGCACTCATTGCAGGATGATGAAAAAGGCTTCACGCCATTGTTGCCGGATGACGAGGCCATGCTGGCCGCGCGCGTGCAGGCACTATCGGCCTGGTGCGAGGGCTTTCTGTTCGGTCTCGCCAGCCGGCCGCGGTTCGACATCAAGACCTGTTCGGAAGAAGCGCGTGAGATCATTCATGATTTCACCCAGTTCACGCATGCCAGCATCGCGCAGGAAGACGACGCCGAAATCGAGGAAACCGCCTATGCCGAACTGGTCGAATATATCCGTGTCGGTGCGCAACTGATCTACATGGAGCTGCGGTGCCGGCCGACGCCCGATCCCGCCGCATCCGCACGACTGCACTGATCCGCACGAGGAGCATCATGAAACCGACCCGATCTCAGTTCCGCGAATACGCCTCGCGTCGCGCGCGATTGATGAAAAAAATAGGCCGCCACGGCATCGCCATCATCCCGTCGTCGCACGAAGTGGTGCGCGCGCGTGACACCCATTACAAGTTCCGGCAGGACAGCGATTTCCGTTATCTCAGCGGGTTTCTGGAGCCGGATGCGGTCATCGTGCTGGCACCCGGGCGCAAGCAGGGCGAGTTTGTGATGTTCGTGCGTGAGCGCAACCCCGAGCGCGAAATCTGGGATGGCCGCCGTGCCGGACCCGAAGGTGCCGTGCGCGATTACGCCGCAGATGAAGCCCACAACATCGAGGATTTCGAGCAGGAATTGCCCGGCCTGCTGACAGGTCGAGAACAGGTGTTCTACACCCTCGGCGAGCATCTGGAACTGGATCAGGTCATCACCGGCTGCGTGCGGCAGATCCGCGAAGTGTCGCGCCGGGGCGCGGCTGCGCCGACCGGGTTCGTCGCGCTGGAAACCAGCCTGCACGAGCTGCGCCTGATCAAGTCGGCGTCCGAAGTCGCCGTGCTGACGCAAGCCTGCGCGTGGAGCGCGGAAGCACATTGCCGTGCGATGCGTTATGTACGGCCGGGACTGTTCGAGTGGCAGGTCGGCGCGGAGATTCACCATCATTTCGCAACGCACGACATGGAGTGCGGCTACGGCTCGATCATCGGCGGCGGCGAGAATAGCTGCATCCTGCACTACGTCGAGAACAATGCGCGGCTCAACGACGGCGACCTGCTGCTGATCGACGCCGGCGGTGAGTGGCAGGGTTACACCGCCGACATCACGCGCACGTTTCCGGTCAACGGCAAATTCAGCAGGGCGCAGCAGGCGGTGTATGAAATCGTGCTGGAAGCCAACCAGCAGGCGATCAAGCTGCTCAAGCCCGGCGTCAATGCGGGCAAGCCTCACGAGCTTGCGACGCGCATCCTGACCCAGGGCCTGGTCGATCTGGGTCTGCTCAAGGGCGAGGTCAAGGCACTGATCCGCAGTGACGCGCAGAAACAGTTTTACATGCACGGCACCGGCCACTGGCTTGGCATGGACGTGCACGATGTCGGCCGCTACAAACTCAACGGCGAGTATCGCGAGTTCGAGGCCGGCATGGTGATGACAGTGGAGCCGGGTCTGTATATCCCGCCGGGCAGCAAAGGCGTGGACGAAAAATACTGGGGCATCGGCATCCGCATCGAGGACGATGTGCTGATTACCGGCACCTCGCCAAATGTTCTCACCCACGGCGTGCCCAAGACCGTCCGCGAGATCGAAAAACTGATGGCCGCGCGGAGCTGAAGCGCTTGACCGATCCGGCTTCGACCCGCGACGTTGTCATCATCGGCGGTGGACTGGTTGGCGCCAGTCTGGCGGTTGCACTGGCACCACTGGATCTGCGGGTGACGCTGGTAGAAGCCGCACCGCCGCCGGATGCGCCGGCGAGCTGGGACGAACGTTGCATCGCCATCAATGACGCCAGCCATCGCATCTTCGCCGCGCTGGGCGTGTGGCCGCAGCTTGAGGCGGCGGCGGTGCCGATCGTCGCCACCCATATTTCCGAACGCGGCCGTTTCGGCGTTGCGCGTTTCAGCGCCGCGGAAGCGGGCTTGCCGGCGCTGGGTTACAACATTCCATTCCGCCATATCGGCCAGGTGTTGTGGCAGGCGGTGCTGGACACCGGCGCCGAACTGATTTGCCCGGCGCGGCTGCAGTCGCTGCTGATAGGCGACACGCAGGCGACGCTGGTTTTGGCCGATGGACGGCCGTTGAGCGCGCGGCTGGTGGTGGCCGCCGACGGCGCGCAATCGGCGGTGCGTGGCCTGTTGGGACTGGGCGCAGGGACGCACGACTATCGGCAGTCCGCCATTGTCACCGCGGTGCGGCCGTCGCGTGCGCATCAAGGCATCGCCTACGAGCGGTTTACGCCGGACGGCCCTTTCGCGGTATTGCCGAAGCCAGATAACGCCTGCTCGCTGGTATGGACTGTGCCCACGGATAAGGTCGGGCAGCTACTCGCGTGCCCGCCAGCAGAATTTATCGACGCCGCGCAGGAGATGTTCGGCGAGCGGTTGGGTCAATTCCGCGAACTCGGCCGTCGCAATGCGCATCCGTTAGTGCGAGTGATGAGCGACACGCTGAGCGCGCCGCGCACCCTGTTCATCGGCAACGCCGCGCAGGCGCTGCACCCGGTGGCGGCTCAGGGTTTCAACCTGGGATTGCGCGATGTCGCCGCGGCCGCCGAGGTGTTGGCCGGGGTTGGCGATGCCGGCGATCCGGGCGCGGCGGCGATACTGGCGGACTACACGCAGCGACGCGCGCAGGATCGCGCACGCATGGCCGAATTCACCGACCGTCTGGTACGCACATTTTCCAACCGCGTTCCCGGACTCAGCGGGTTGCGACATCTGGGCTTGTTGGCGCTGGATCTGACACCGGGTGTGAAGGCTCGCGTGATGCAACAGAGTCTCGGCTATGCCGGCGTCACGCCGGCGCTGGCGCGCGTCCGTCCGGCAAGTTCGTCCTGAGTCCATGCCGCATTCGGATCTCAGCCACGAGGTTGTCGTTGTCGGCGGCGGCATTGTCGGCGCCGCGCTGGCGCTGGCGCTGCATCGTGACGGCGTCGATGTGGCGCTGCTGGAACGCGGTGCACGCCCGCCTCGCTGGGACGCGCAGGATTACGATCTGCGCGTGTACGCGATCTCGGCGGCATCGTCACAATTGCTGACTGGACTTGGCGTGTGGCCCGACATCGCCGCACGACGTATCAGCCCTTACCAGACGATGCGCGTGTGGGACGATGAGCCCGCATCCGCGCTGAGGTTCGATACTTCCGGGCAGGCGCAGCCACAACTGGGCCACATCGTTGAAAACATCCTGATCCAGGATGCGCTGTGGCGACACTTGGACGCTGTGCCGCAATATCTGGGTGCGCGCCTGAATCGACTGTTGCTGGATGACGACGCCGCACGCCTGACACTGGACGATGGTCGCGAGATGACAGCGCGACTGGTGGTCGCGGCGGACGGTGCGGAATCGCAGTTGCGCCAGTGGGCCGGCATCGAATGTGTGCGCTGGCGTTATCCGCAGCAGGCCGTGGTCTGCCACGTGCGCAGCGAGCGGCCGCATGATGGCGCCGCCCTGCAGCGCTTTCTGCCGCAAGGGCCGCTGGCGTTTCTGCCGCTGGCCGACGGACGCTCGTCAATTGTCTGGTCCGCGACGCATGCGGCGGAACTGCTGGCGCTGGACGATGCCTCGTTCTGCAACCGGCTGGCCGCGGCTGCGCAATTTCAGCTGGGCGCGATTGCCGCATGTACGCGTCGTGTGGCTTACCCTCTGCACCTTCTGCACGCGCACGACTATGTGCAACCGCGGCTGGCGCTGGTCGGCGATGCCGCGCATGTGGTGCATCCGCTGGCCGGGCAGGGCGTCAACATGGGCCTGGCCGATGCTGCGGCTCTGGCCGAAGTCATCATTCATGCGAGGCACAGCGGCAGCGATGTCGGCGCGCTACGCGGCTTGAAGCGCTACGAGCGCGCGCGCAAGGCGGACAATCTTGAAATGCTCGCGGTGACCGACGGATTGCAGCGAGCGTTCGGCTACCGCGCCGCAGGTTGGGACAGTCTGCGCGGCCTGGGCATGAGTACCGTGAATCGGCTGACGCCACTCATGCGTCTTCTGGCGCGGCGGGCGGCCGGTTCCTGAGATTGGCGGTCCGTGACGTGCGGGCCGGAATTCGAAGCGCATCTTCTTCCGAACGCTGTTTGTGGCCGCCCGCTGGCTCAGTCGAGCACAGTCACACTGTGCGTAAATATAGACTATAAAAATAAATAGACGATATTTTATAAAATTATCCCGGCCGCCAGCCGCATAGCGGGTGACAGAAAAACGGCCCCAATGGGGCCGTTGGCATGTGGCGGATGAGCGTTAACCACTACAGTTCTGTGGATTCGGGATTGGATCGATACGCAGGAACTTTGGCTCGGCAGGCAGCGGAATCAGGGTGCCGTTGGGCAGGGTGAACATATATTTATCGGCGCCGAGATTGAGCCCCTGACCGGCCTGATTTTCGACGAACACGCCTCCGCTGATCACGCCGACGACGATGCCGCCCTCGACCGTGCTGCCCGGCGGGACGTTGTCGGTGATGCTCGGATCCTTGCTGCACACCTCGTCGCACAGCACCACCAGATAATCCGTGCCGCGGATACCGATGGTGGCGACCGGCGTGGTCACACGGTATTCCGCGCGATCGATATGGCCGATCAGGCCCGACACCGCGCGGAAGCCGCCCTTAAGCAGGCTGAAGAACGCGCGCGAGGCTCCGGAGGCCGACGGCGTTTGCGCTGCAACGGTCACCGATGGTGCAAGGGGTTTCGCCGTAGCGACCGATGGTGGTACAGCCGGAGCCTTCTCGTGAAAACTAAAATCCTGAATCTGGAAGCGGCTGCGGGGCCGCAGCAGGACAAACCCGCCATCCACGAACTTGAGATTCATGTAGCTGCCGGGTCCGGTGTTGACGATATCGGCCGAATAGACCGGGGCGCCCTTGCTCAGCGGACGGATTACCCCGTCCGGTCCGGTGGCGGTGCCATGTCCGGTCAACAGCGTGACTTCTCCGGCGGCGGTAGCGGCTGCAAACGCAAGGTTTGCATATACACACAGACTGAACACCAGGCAACCCACCAGAACTACTGAATTTTTCATGACTGGACCTTAAGCTTTAATTGCAGTTTTCCAGAGTGCCGTTGTCTCCGGAATGCGTTTCGATATGGTCAGGATTTCCTTGCAGCCAGTTGTCTAGCCCGTTACCGGGATTCGGATTCTGCTGGTTCAGGCCGGAGACTTCATTGCTCACCGAATTGGCGGCATTCGATGCCTGCTGCTGCGGCGTGTTCGCCTGATTATTGGAGTTGGTCGGCGGCTGTGGTGTCGTCGTAGCCGCTGGCTGAATGATCGCGAAAGTCCCATTCAACACGGTCGCGACCTGACCACTGGTCTGGATGAACTGGGCATTGGTGACAGTGCCGGGACTGTTAGTCGCGAAGATGAAATTGGTGGTCGTGGTGCTGATGTTCAATTGACTCGTGGCGGTGGCGCCGGTGTCAATCGACTGGGTGTTGCCGTCGGCGCTGGAGCCGAAGGCCAGCGTCAGCACCGGGCCAATGTGGGCTGTGTTGGCTGCACGCTGGTTCAATGTGTTCGAGTGCGGTGAGTTGTTGGTCAGGTAGTTCTCGGCCAGCGTCGCGTAAAAAGTGAGGCCGTTGAGCCCGACTTCGGACGTAGTGAAGAATTCCTGGAAGAACAGCGCCCCGCCGCTGTGCAGCAGGGCGACGTTGGGATTGAAGATGTTCTGCCCCTCGAAGTAGAGGTAGTCGCCGTTCATCGTCAGGCTGTTGCCCAAGGTCAACACGCCGTTGTCGGAGATGAACGAAGCGTTGGGTTTGGGAGACGTCGGCGCCAGACTGTGGTTGGCGAGGACCGAAACCAGTCCCGGATCGCCCCCTTGCGACGCCTGGCCGGTGCCGACGACGATGTTGGAGCCGGTGAGGTCGATGTTGCCGCTCTGGCTGACGACGGTCAGATCGCTCACGTGGACCACGCCCGGAATGGTGACGTCGCTGCCGGCCTGCACCAGCGTGTCAGCCGCGGTCAGGCCGTCGAACTGGATGGTGCCGCCCGCGATCAGCGATGCATTGCCTCCCGCAAGCAGATTGCCGACATTGATCGAGCCATTGCCGGCGTTCAGTGTCAGATTGCCGTCGACCGCGATGGTATCGGTCGGCGTCTGGAAGCTGATGAAGCTGGTGCTGGTGCCGCCTGGAGTGAAGCCGGTGGGACGGTCACAGTCACAGAACACAGGGCTACCAATAGCCAGGATCAACCCCGCGCCGCTGCCGTTGTTGCGGCCATCGAGAATGCTGTTGGTGAGCGTATGCACGGTGATGCTGTTGTCGGCGATGATGAGGACGTCGTTGCCGTCGTTACCGCTCTGCAATTGGCTGGTCAGCGTTGCTTGGTTGTAGTCGTCGCTGTCCGACGGCCCGATGGTAATGTCCTCCGGATCGATCAGCAATTGCCCGCCGTGGCCCAGATCGACCACATCCCGCAGCTTGACTTTGTGGCCGGAAAGTTCGGCGAATCCGCCCTTGCCTGCACTTCCGGTATTGGCGACGGTGGTGCTCGCGCCTTGCTCAAGTGTGAGCAGTTGTCCGGCCACCGCGTGGATCGTACCGCCGCTGTCGCCGCTGGCGTCCATCTTCGAGCCTGCGGCCAGCAGGATGTTGCCGTCGCCGCGCACATCAATGCTGCCGCCGTTCTGACCGTTGCTGCCACTGGCATTGAGGCTGCCGTTGTTGGCGATGTCGCCGCCCTCTGCTGTGAGGTAGATGTTGCCGCCCTGCTCATTGATGCCACTGGCATTGACCACGCCGCTGTTGTTGACCGCAGTGCTCGCCAGGTGTTGCGCGACCCACGCAGTCATGATGACGGTGCCGCCCTGTGCGGCAAGCGTGCCGAGATTGGCGACGCCGGCGCGGCTGCTGAGCGCGGCCTGATCGACGCTGAGATTGACCAGGCCGTCGCCATTCATGTCCAGCGTCATCGCCGAGCCCGAAGCAAGCGCCACCGTGCCAAGTTTGGCCTGGATAACGCCGCTGTTGTTGACGTGGTCACCGGCGAGGACGACGTAGCCGTGCTGCGCGGCGGTGATATTGCCGGCATTGGTCACCGGCGCGGCGGTGCCGCCGGTGAAAACATAGTGGCCGGCCATGAAATCCTGATCGGCAATGTCTGCGGTCGACGCCACCAGTCCGCCGACATCGACTTGCGCGCCGGCACCGAAGACCACGCCCTGGGGGTTGACGATGAAAACGCGACCGTTGGCGCTGAGGTCGCCGAGGATTTCAGATGGCGAACCGCCGACCACGCGGTTGAGCACTACGGCCGAAGTATTCGGCTGGTTGAAGGTCACCGACTCGTTGCCGGCAATATTGAACTGTTGCCAGTTGATGACGGCGTTTTGTGAAGTCTGGTTGATCACCGTGGTGTTGGCACTTGGATTGGTTATTCCAATCTGCCCGGCGGCGATGACTCCTCCGGCAGGTCCGGCAAAGGCCATTGCCGGCGCCAGCAGGGCAGCCAAAGCGAATTGCACTCGATGTGCGCTCAAGACAGAGGGAATCGGGCGAAGATTCATTTGTTTGTTCATGGCGCTGTACCTCAAAATGCAACCGAAATCATTGCAAAAATGAAGCTGTAATCGATGGCATCATTGGTCTGGTAGTTGTTGTCGATCGGAATCGACCAATCGAGCTTGGCGCTCACCCACCGGTACTGTGCATCGAAGCCGAGACCGGCGCTGGCGATCGTCGCATTGTTGCTGGGGGCGAGGTTCCAGACCGTGCCAAAATCGGTGAAAACGCGGCCGACCATGTCGACAGGCCCGATACCAAACGGACGGATCAGGCTCAAGGAACCCAGATAACCGCGATCGCCGCGCACTTGCGAGGCTTGATAGCCGCGCACGCTTTGCGGTCCGCCCAAGGCGAATTTTTCGGTATCGACCAGTGCATCGGGAGAGTAGACCGCGTCGATGTGGGTGAGCAGGCCGATGCGTTCATAGATCGGCTGGAAATGCTGCGCATCGATCTCAAGTCGGAACAGTTCATTGCCATGGACCGTCTGTCCGGACGTAAGGGCCGCCGGATCCTGTTTCTGGAAGTTGGTGTGTACGTTCGCCGCCACTTGCGTCACGGCCTGGTTATCGTAAGTGTGGCTGTATGAGCCGCCAACTTGAAACAAGGTGATCAGGGTGTTGCTGAGCGGCAATCCGCTAAGGTCGGTATTGGCCACTGTTCTCGATACGCCGGCATTGACTGTTGCCTTGCTGCGGCGTGTATCGAACAGGGTCTGTTCAACGGTTACAGCGCCGTTGTTGTACTTGCCATTCACCGCCAAATCACGCACGCCAAAGGTCGCATGCCCGAAAGTCACGCCGAAGCGCGTCTTGTTGGCATTCACAGCTGCGCTGTAGCCGCCGCTGTAGTAAGTGAGCAAGCCTTCCTGGGAACGCAAGGCGAGAAGCTGAAGCTGGTCGTCCATGCCAAGCGTGTTATTGACCTGGGCGAATGCAGACAGCCGGAATTCGCCAATATCCTTGCGGCCATAGTCGTCCAGGGACAGGCCGCCATTGACACGATCCTCGGTGCTCTGGATGACGATGTCGCTAGTGCCCTCCTTGTCCCCGGGTTTGATAATGGCCTTGGCCTTGAGTCCAGGCAGTTCGTTTAATCTGTGAACGCCATCGGCGAGGTTGTCGCCGCGATAGAGAGTGCCGCTTTTCATGTCGCCCAGAACCTGGCGAACATGATCGCTCTTGTAGGATTTGTTGCCTTCGACATCAATGTGGTCGATGCGGCCTTCGCTGATTTCAAAGCTTATGATGCCGTCCGTTACCTTCTGCGGCGGAACGCTGACCGATGCCAGTGAGTAGCCGTGCTTGACGTAATAATCGGTGATGGCATCAGCGGCAGCATAAATATCGAGCAGCGAAACCGGCCGGTTCAGGTAGGAGGCGACCAGAGCGGAAAGGGTGGATTCGTCGTAGACCGTATTGCCGAAAAATTCAATCAGTCTGACGGTGATTTTCTTGCCTTCGACCGCCGTTGGACGCTGCTGACGTTCAGGCTGGATCTGCGGCGGCGGAATTTTCAGCTCCAGGGATTTTTTCAGGCTTTCTTTGACCTGTCCCGGAGTAGGTACCTGTTGGGCGATTGCTGTGCTGGCAGTGACGATGGCAAAGATAAAAATGATGGGCTTTGCAACGCGCATGGACTCCCCCCGGATAGTCCAGCTAATACCGATAGCGGTTAATAGCTGTTCCTCGGACTATAAACTGAAAAAAATGCACACGCCATAATCACCGGAATTTTATGTTTTCACTGATTTGGCGGCCATCCGTTAGGGCTTGCTCCTGATATGATTAAAATAAAAAATCAGCTAATAAATTTAATATATTATAATAATCAACGGCGTCCAATCGATTCATGAGCGATCGTGTGTGGCTCGCTTATTCCATCGGCGCATTCGGTCTTTCCGCTCGTCGAGGTAACGGTTAAGATGTCTGCCGGTACAAGCATCGCGCGAGAGACCATCGGCAACGGTGGCGCCGAAGGCGCAAATCCGCTCGGAATCGCTCAGGCAAACGGAGCGCGGTGCTGCGGTAAAACTCTGGAGAGTGTCCGTTTTTGACGGACCACCGACGAGGCAGGAGCGGTTCGCCGCTTTCGAACTTTCAGGTCCATGGACAGAGGGGCGGTTTTCGCAAACTCAATTGGTTGCGCAGGAACCGCATGCTCAAAAAAACCGCTCTGCATCCCGAACACCAGAAGCTCAACGCGCGCCTGGTCGATTTTGCCGGCTGGGAAATGCCGATCCAGTACCAGTCGCAGCTCGACGAACACCACGCCGTTCGTCAGTCGGCGGGGATGTTTGATGTCGCCCACATGGCGGCAGTCGATCTGCATGGTGCGCGCGTCGAAGATTTCCTGCGCAAGCTGCTGGCCAATGATGTCGCGCGACTGGCAGCGGCGGGCGTCCCCGCCGGCAAGGCGCTGTATTCCTGCATGTTGCGCGAGGACGGCGGCATCATCGATGACCTGATCGCCTACCGTGTTCGTGCGGACTGGTTCCGCCTGGTGGTCAACGCCGGCACCACCGACAAGGATCTCGCCTGGATCAGGCAGTACGCCACCAAATTCGACGTAGAGGTGAAACACCGCACGGACCTCGGCATCCTCGCGGTTCAAGGTCCCGAGGCGCGACAGAAAGTCGCGCGACACCTGCCGCCGCCGCTGGCCACTGATGTGATGAATCTGACTGTATTCCAGGCGACGCATCAGGGCGATTGGTTCGTCGGTCGCACCGGATATACCGGCGAGGATGGTTTTGAATTGATTCTGCCGCACGCTGCATTGGTCAAGCTGTGGCAGGGGCTGCTGGTGGATGGGGTAAAACCCTGTGGTCTGGGTGCGCGCGACACGCTGCGTCTTGAGGCCGGGATGAATCTCTATGGTCAGGACATGGACGAGTCCACGCAGCCGCTGGAGTCCGGCCTGGGCTGGACTATTGCTTGGGAGCCAATCCCGCGTGATTTTATCGGGCGCAAGGCGATAGAACCGCTGCGGGGCAACAGTACACGTAAGTTCGTGGCACTCGTGCTGGAAGGGCGTGGCGTGGCGCGTGCACACATGAAAGTGCGTTTCGCCAACGACGCCCAGGGCGAAACCACCAGCGGCGGTTTTGCGCCGACCATGAAAAACTCAATCGCCTTTGCCCGCGTGGACGCCAATGCGACGGGTACCTGCGAGGTGGAAATCCGCGGACAGTGGGTGGCGGCGCGGTTGGTCAAGCCACCGTTTGTCCGCAATGGCAAAGTGCTCGTATAAACCAAATTGCATAGAAATTTTCCTGTAAATATTTTTTGGAGAACACAACGTGAGCAAGGTTCCTGCAGATCTGAAGTACGTCAAGAGTCATGAGTGGGTGAGGAAGCAGGCCGATGGCACGCTGCTGATCGGCATCACCGACCATGCCCAGCATGCCTTGGGTGACCTGGTGTTCGTGGATGTACCCAAAGCGGGGCGCAAGCTGGCGGCTAACGAGGCTTGCGCGGTGGTGGAATCGGTCAAGGCCGCTTCGGATGTTTACGCGCCGGTCGCAGGCGAGGTGCTGGAAGGCAATGCCACGCTGGCCAATGCGCCGGAAACACTCAACAGCGATCCCTATGGCGCAGGCTGGATGTGGAAGCTAAAGCCTTCCAACCTGGCGGACGTGGACGCTCTGCTGGACGCTGCCGGTTACCAGAAACTGATTGACGAACTGGGCTGAGAACAATGCCGTTCATTCCGCATACGGAAGCCGATATCCGCGACATGCTCTCCGCCATCGGCGCCAAGAGCATCGACGAGCTGTTCGACGAGATTCCGCAGGAGCTGCGCAGCGGCAAGCTGGATAAGATTCCGGCGGGTCTACCTGAGATGGAAGTGTCCGCATTGCTGCGCGCGCGCGCGCGTCAGGATGGCGCGCCGCTGAATTTCATCGGTGCCGGTGCTTACGAGCACCATATTCCGGCGGCGGTGTGGGAGATCACCACGCGCGGTGAGTTCTACTCGGCCTATACGCCTTACCAGGCGGAGGCCAGCCAGGGTACTTTGCAAGTGCTGTATGAATTCCAGAGCATGATGACAGCGCTGACCGGCATGGATGTGTCGAACGCGTCGATGTACGACGGCGCTTCAGCGCTGGGAGAGGCGCTGCTGATGGCGTTGCGCGCCAACCGCAGGAATGCGTCCGGGAAAATCCTGATGCCCAGCGCGGTACATCCGTTCTACCGCGAAACTGCGCACAACATCACTCACGCGCAGGGCATCGTGCAGGTGCCGCTGGTCTACTGCGCCGAGAGCGGCCGGACGATGGCCGAGCAGTTGAAACCCTACGAGGGACAGGACATCACCGCGCTGGTGATTCAGCAGCCAAATTTCTTCGGCGTGATGGAAGACGTGGATGCGCTTACCGACTGGGCGCACGCACAAGGCGCGTTGGTGGTGGCAGTGGTCAATCCAATGTCGTTGGCGCTGCTCAAGCCGCCCGGCCAATGGGGTCAGTCAGGTGCCGACATCGTCTGCGGCGAAGGTCAGCCGATGGGCGCGCCGCTGGCGTCCGGCGGACCGTACTTCGGATTCCTGACGACCAAGATGGAGTTCGTGCGGCAGATGCCGGGACGTATTGTCGGCCGCACCGTCGATCTCGACGGAAAACCAGGCTTTACGCTGACCCTGCAGGCGCGCGAACAGCACATCCGCCGCTCCAAGGCCACCTCCAACATCTGCACCAACCAGGGTTTGCTGGTGACGGCTGCGACCATTTACATGTCGTTGCTCGGGCCGGAAGGTCTCGCACGTGTCGCGTCGGTCAGCATGGCGAATCTGAGAAAGCTGGCTGCCGCGCTATCGCAGATTCCCGGCGTGAGCGCTGGGTTCAATGGCGCGCACTTTCACGAGGCCGTGATCCGGCTGCCCAAGCCTGTCGCGCCGGTGCTGGCGAAGCTCGCAGCCGAGGGAATACTGGGCGGATTCGACCTGTCGCGCCACTATCCTGAGTTGGGTCATGCTCTACTGGTCTGCGCGACCGAGACCAAGACCGATGCGCAAATCAAATCCTACGCCGACGCTCTGCGCCGGACTCTAGCATCATAAATCCAGCGACACTGACAGGAGAGAACAAATGGCGACGATCACCCTTCACGGCAATCCGGTGGAAACCAGTGGCGATCTTCCGCAGAAAGGCAGTGCCGCGCCGGGCTTCCGCCTGGTGAGCGCCGATCTCAAGGATGTCTCATTGCACGATTACGCGGGCAAGAAGAAAGTCCTCAATATTTTCCCCTCGATCGACACGCCGACCTGCGCCACTTCCGTGCGCAAATTCAACGAGCGCGCGTCCAAGCTCAAGGACACCGTGGTGCTGTGCATCTCCGCCGACCTGCCGTTCGCGCAGAAGCGCTTTTGCGGTGCCGAAGGGCTGAGCAATGTTGTCACGCTGTCGCTGATGCGTGGCCACGGCTTTGCCAAGGACTATGGCGTCCAGATCGAGACCGGCCCGCTGGCCGGGCTCACGGCGCGTGCGGTGGTTGTGCTCGACGGAAATAACAAGGTCGTGCACACCGAGTTGGTCAAGGAAATCGCCGACGAGCCCAATTACGACGCGGCGCTGAAGGCGCTCGCCTGAGATTGCAGAAATGACTGAGAAGCTGATTTTTGAAGTGTCTGCATCAGGACGCAGGGCGTATTCGCAGATGCCGAATACTGCTGTGGACCTGTCGGGTGTGCCTGCTCATCTTCGGCGCAAGCACAAGCCGTTGCTGCCGGAGGTTTCCGAACTGCAGGCGGTGCGGCACTTCACACGCCTGTCGCAGCAGAATTTCTCTATCGACACGCACTTCTATCCACTGGGTTCGTGCACGATGAAGTACAACCCGCGCGCCTGCAACACGCTGGCGATGCTGCCGGAATTCCTCGCGCGCCATCCGCTGGCACCGGCCAGCCACAGCCAGGGTTTCCTCGCCTGCATGTATGACCTGCAGGAGATTCTCAAGGAAGTGACCGGCATGGCCGGGGTGTCGCTGACGCCGATGGCGGGTGCGCAGGGTGAGTTCGCCGGCGTCGCGATGATGCGCGCTTACCACCGTGCGCGCGGCGATCTGGCGCGCAGCGAAATCCTCGTGCCGGACGCGGCGCACGGCACCAATCCTGCGACTGCCACGCAGTGCGGCTGCACGGTGCGCGAGATTCCCACGGACGAGCATGGCGACGTTGACCTCGCGGCACTGAAGGCTGCGGTCGGGCCGCAGACTGCCGGCATCATGCTGACCAATCCGTCCACCTTCGGTGTGTTCGAGCGCAGCATCAAGCAGATCGCCGGCATCGTGCACCAGGCCGGTGGCCTGCTGTACTACGACGGCGCCAACCTCAACGCGATTCTCGGGAAGGTGCGGCCCGGCGACATGGGCTTCGACGTGATTCACATGAACCTGCACAAGACTTTCTCGACGCCGCACGGCGGCGGTGGTCCGGGCGCGGGCGCGGTGGGTGTGTCGGAGCGGCTCAAGCCGTTCATGCCGATTCCGCTGGTGACGCGCGAAGGCGACAGTTTCCGCTGGCTGGACGAGCGCGATCTGCCGCAGAGCATCGGCCGCCTGTCGGCATTCATGGGCAATGCCGGCGTGCTGATGCGCGCGTATATCTATGCGCGCCTCCTCGGCCGCGAGGGCATGCATCGCGTCGCCGAATTCGCCACGCTCAATGCCAATTACCTGGCGGCGCGGCTGCGCGAAAAAGGTTTTGACCTGGCGTTCCCGGCGCGCCGTGCGAGCCATGAGTTCATCATCACGCTCAAGCGTCAGAAGCAGGAGATACAGCTGACTGCTACGGATGTTGCCAAGCGTCTGCTCGATTACGGTTATCACGCGCCGACGATTTATTTTCCGCTGCTGGTTCCCGAGTGCCTGCTGATCGAGCCGACCGAGACCGAGGACAAGGACACGCTGGACGCTTTCGTCGAAGCGCTGTGCAGTATCTGGGAAGAAGCTAAAAAGGACATCGCCTACGTCAAGGGCGCGCCCTACACCATGCCGGTGCGGCGACTCGACGATGTGCGCGCGGCGCGGCAACTGGATCTGCGTTATCAGGCCGGCTGACACGTTGGCCGGCTTCATCCACTATGGACATAGATAAAAATTATAAGTTATATACTATTGACTTAATTTAATTAAAGCAATTAATTTATAACATTAACCAGTGGCATCGAGGCGACAGCGGGTGGGCATAGAATGACCCGCACAGTCCCGTTCACAACCGATACGGAGCAAGAATGTCTGCACTGATTTGTGGTTCCTTCGCCTACGACACGATCATGGTGTTTCCGGGCCAGTTCAAGAATGAAATCCTGCCGGACAAGGTGCACATCCTTAATGTCGCCTTCCTGGTGCCGCAACTGCGGCGCGAGTACGGCGGCACCGCCGGCAACATCGCCTACAACTTGCACATGCTGGGCAGCAAGGCGCTGCCGATGGGCACGGTCGGCAAGGACTTTGACCGCTATTCGGAGTGGCTGGACCAGAATGACATCAGCCGCACGCACATCAAGCAGGTGCAGGACCAGTACACCGCGCAGGCTTATATCACCACCGATCTCGACGACAACCAGATCACCGCATTCCACCCAGGCGCGATGAATTTTGCGCACACGCAGGACATCGTCACCAAGGGAGTCAAGTTCGGCACGGTTTCTCCGGATGGCCGTGACGGCATGCTGCTGCACGCGCGCCAGTTCGCCGAGGCCAACATCCCGTTCCTGTTCGATCCGGGACAGGGACTACCGATGTTCAACGGCGACGAACTCAAGGATTTCGTCGACAAGGCCAGCTACCTGGCGGTCAATGACTATGAATCCGAGATGTTGATGGAGCGCACCGGCTGGTCGCTGACGCAGATTGCGGATCGTCTCGATGCGCTGATTGTCACCCGCGGTGGCAAAGGTTCCAGCATCCATACCAAGGGCAAGGTTCACGAGATTCCCTGCGCCAAGGCGGACGCGCTGGCGGATCCGACCGGCTGCGGCGATGCCTATCGCGGCGGATTGCTGCACGGCCTGCTCAAGGGCATGGACTGGGAAACCATCGGTCGCGTCGCGGCGGTGATGGGCGCGCTCAACATCAGCCGTCCCGGCACGCAGAACCACAAGACCACGCCGGCGGAATTCCGCGAGCGCTTCAAGCAGGAATACAAGTACGATCCGGCCTGAAGTCCTGATCGTTCACGATCCTGCAATTGCAGCGGGATGCACCGGGAAGTCTTTTGCTCACCATCAAGCTTAAAGCGAACGAGGAGCGCCGCCTGCGTGCGGGGCACCTGTGGATTTTCTCCAACGAGATTGACACCAGTGAAGGTTTCCGCGCGATAGAGTCGGGCAGCCTGTGCCGCGTGCTGGATGCCCGCGGGCGGGCGCTGGGTGTCGGCTACGTCAACCCGCATGCGTTGATGGCGGTGCGCCTGCTCACCAGCAATGCCAACGCCAGCATCGACGCGGACTGGTTCTCGCGGCGCATCCAGGCAGCGTTGAATCTGCGCCAGAAGATTTATCCCGGCCCTTGTTACCGCCTGGTGTATGGCGAAGGCGACGGACTGCCGGGCCTGGTGGTGGACCGCTACGGCGATGTTCTCGTGGTGCAGATCGGTACTGCGGGCATGGAAGCGCTCAAGCCGGTACTCACTGCTGCCTTGCAGGCAGTGATCAAGCCTGCCGGCATCCTGTTCCGCAACGATGTTGCGATGCGCGAAGCCGAGGGCTTGCAGGAATACACCGAAGTCATCGGCACAGTGCCGGACACGGTGGAAATCGACGAAGGCGGCGTGCGTTTCGATATCCCGGTCAAGACCGGCCAGAAGACCGGCTGGTTCTACGACCAGCGCGACAACCGTGAGCGGCTTTCGCGCTACGTGCGCGGTGCCCGTGTGCTGGATGTCTTCAGCTATATCGGCGGCTGGGCCTTGCGCGCTGCCGCGTTCGGCGCGCTCAGCGTGGCTTGTGTGGACAGCTCGGCGAGCGCGCTGGAAGCAGCCACACACAATGCAAAATTGAATGCAGTCGAACTGGAAGTCATCAAGGGCCAGGCGCTGGATACGCTCAAGCAGTTGCGCGAGCAGCAGCGCCAGTTCGACGTGGTGATTGTCGATCCGCCCGCGCTGATCAAGCGCAAGAAGGATGCGGATGCCGGCTTGGAGCACTACGCGGCGCTGAACCGCGCTGCGCTGCAGCTGATTGCGCCGGGCGGCACGCTGGTGTCGTGCTCATGCTCGCATCATCTCGAGGCTGAGCAGCTACAGCGCGTGTTGTTGCGCGAGGCGCGCACGACCAAGCGTCGATTGCTGATACTGGAGCAGGGCGGCCAGGGACCGGATCATCCGGTGCATCCGGCAATTCCGGAAACGCGCTATCTCAAGACGTTCTATTGCCGTATTGTCTGATGCGGTGGTGAGTATGCGTGGTGAGAATGCCGCTCCTGCGCATCCATGCGCCCGCAGCATACCGTACATCCTGTACATAAAAACGGCGCTGATCCGAAGACCAGCGCCGTGCAAACTCAAATAAGCTTGAGCTTACTTGGCAGCCGGGGCGTCGGCAGCCGGGGCGGCGTCAGCAGCCGGGGCGGCAGCCTTCTTGGCCTTGTGGTGATGCTTCTTGGCGTGGTGCTTGTGGTGCTTCTTGGCTTTGTGCTCGGCCTTGGCAGGCGCGGCTTCGGCCGGGGCAGCAGCAGGCGCGGCTTCGGCGGCCGGGGCAGCAGCGGCGGCGTCGGCAGCAAATGCAGGAACAGCGATCAGGGCGGCGGCAGCGATGCCCAGGGCGGTGACAATGCTCTTCATCTTGAACTCCAGTTGGTTGATACCCGTTGATTCCGGGTGCTTTATTATGCGGTATCAGAATTTAATCCGCCGCGCTTTTGTTCAGCCGGTGTTCAGTTTCGTAAAATTTTGTCTTTGACCCATAGAGCCATGTATTTCCATCCCGATTTTGATCCTGTCGCCGTGCACCTTGGCCCGCTGGCCATCCATTGGTACGGACTGATGTATTTGCTGGGTTTCTGGGGGGCGTGGTGGCTCGGCATCCGCCGTGCGCGCCTGCCGCACATCAACTGGCCAAAAGAACGGGTCGGGGACCTGCTGTTCTACGCCGTGATGGGCGTGATTCTCGGCGGGCGTATCGGCTACATGCTGTTTTACGCCTACGATCCGCAGGGCCACTGGATCGAGTGGCAGGACCCGCTGACGATTTTCCGCATCTGGGACGGCGGCATGTCGTTTCACGGCGGGCTGACCGGCGTGCTGGTGGCCTTTGCGCTGTTCGCGCGACATAACAAGCTGACTTTTTTCGGGATTGCCGATTTCGCGGCACCGCTGGTGCCGATAGGATTGTTCACCGGCCGCATCGGAAACTTCATCAACGGTGAATTGTGGGGCGCGCCGACGACGCTGCCCTGGGGCATGGTGTTCAAGAACGCCGGCCCGCTGCCGCGCCATCCGAGCATGCTTTACGAAGCTGGACTGGAAGGATTGGTCATGCTGGCGATCCTGCTCTGGTTCAGCGCCAAGCCGCGTCCGCGCATGGCGGTGTCGGGGCTGTTCCTGATTTTGTATGCGACGTTCCGCTCACTGGTGGAATTCGTCCGGGTGCCGGATGCGCAACTCGGCTACCTGGCCTGGGGTTGGGTGACGATGGGCCAGGTGCTGTGCGTGCCGATGTTCATCGCGGGCGCTGTGCTGATGACACTGGCATATCGCCGCAAGGCGAGTGCCGTCAAAACAGGAAATCCTGCATGAAGCAGTATCACGATCTGATTCTCCGCGTACTGGCCGAGGGCCATGAGCAGCATGACCGCACCGGTGTCGGCACGATGGCGGTGTTCGGTCACCAGATGCGTTTCAATCTCGCCGACGGATTTCCGCTGGTCACCACCAAGAAGCTGCACCTGCGTTCCATCATCTATGAACTGCTGTGGTTCCTGAAAGGCGACACCAACACCCGCTATCTCAAGGAAAACCGCGTCTCGATCTGGGACGAGTGGGCCGACGAAAACGGCGATCTCGGACCGGTCTACGGCAAGCAGTGGCGCGACTGGGTCTCGGCCGACGGTCATCACATTGACCAGATCCGGCAGCTGCTGGACCAGATCAAGGGCAGTCCGGCTTCGCGGCGGCAGATCGTCTCGGCATGGAATCCGGGCGACATTCCGGTGATGGCGCTGGCGCCCTGCCACTGCCTGTTCCAGACCGCGGTGATCGGCGGCAAGCTGCACCTGCAGCTTTACCAGCGCTCCTGCGACGTATTTCTCGGCGTGCCGTTCAACATCGCCTCGTATGCGCTATTGCTGCTGATGCTGGCGCAGCAGTGCGATCTTGAACCCGGCGAGTTCGTCTGGACCGGCGGCGACGTGCACATCTACAAGAATCATCTGGATCAGGTGCACCTGCAGTTGACGCGTGAGCCTTATCCGCTGCCACAGGTGCGTATCCTGCGCCGCCCTGAATCCATCGACGCCTACGAGTTCGAGGATTTCGAGATCGTCGGCTATCAATCGCACCCGCATATCAAGGGCGAAGTCGCAGTCTGACACAAGAGCGACCGGCTGGCTGCCTGGCGATGCAGTCTGGCGGTTGTTCCCGACATTTCGGACCGTGATGATGGCTACACTGGTGGCATGATGACCGAGTCCAAAAACGTCCCCAAAAGTGTCGGCCTGATCGTCGCAATGGATGATCACCGGCTGATCGGCCGCGACGGTGATCTGCCGTGGCGCCTGCCCAATGATCTGCGCCATTTCAAGGCGCTGACGCTGGGTAAAGTCATACTCATGGGCCGCAAAACCTGGGTCTCGCTGGGACGGCCGCTGCCACAGCGCGACAATTGGGTGCTGACGCGCGACCGCGGGTTTGCCGCAGACGGCTGCCGTGTGTTCAACCATCTGGACGATGTCCTCGCCGCGCATCGGCAGGGCGAACTGATGGTCATCGGTGGCGCTGAGTTATACCGCCAGTTGCTGCCACTGGCGGACCGGTTGTATCTCACCCGCGTGCATGCACGGCTGCAGGGCGACACCTGGTTCCCGGAATTTCCGCCAGACGATTTCGTCGAAGTCTCCCGTGAGGATTTTCCAGCGGACGAAAAACATCCATATCCCTACAGCTTCCTTATTTTGGAGCGCAGGCAGTGAGATTGGCGCTGGCATTGTGTCTCCTGCTGTCATGGATGACCGCTGCCCACGCCGCTGATGAACCCCTTGCCATCGTTCGAGAGATCAGTTTCGAGGGCAACAAAACCACGCAGCCCAGGACCATGCTGCGTGAGATGGTGATTCATGTCGGCGATGCAGCAGATCCGGAAAAAATCGAACGCAGCCGCCAGGCAATCCAGGATCTCGGCCTGTTCCATTCCGTGAAGGTGCGCCAGGAACCGATGCCCGGCGGTGTGCGCTTGGTGTTCACCGTCGAAGAAAAATATTACGTGCTGCCGTATCCGCGCCTGTCCGCCAATGTCGATCAGCAATACAGTTACGGCGCCGAACTTGAATGGAACAATGTCGCGGGTCTCAATCACAGCCTGAACCTGCAGGTCAGCGAGAGCGATATCAATCGCCAGGGCTATGGCAAGCAGTTCGGCTATAGCGGCAGCTATAACGCGCCGTTCATTTTCGATACACCGTATGGCTTTTCAGCGAGCGCCAGCCATTCGCGCCAGCCGATGACCGATAGCGTCACGCAACTGCCTTACGTCGAACAGTTCAACACCTGGGAACTGGATGGCTCACGCACTTATTCGACCGGCCCCGCCAGCCAGGGCTGGACCGCCGGCGGCGGCTGGCTCTCGGTGCACGAAAACCGCGCCGGGCCGGGCGCCGCGCCGCCCTATGGCGCCGCCAATGCGCTGGTTGGTTTCGTCGGCTACAACGGCCTGCATGATCTGATCTATAGCGAGGAAGGTCAGGATTTCAATGTCCGCACAGAGACTGCCGTGCGCGGGCTGGCCTCGGATTACGGCTACACCTACGTCAATTTCGCCTACGACCGCTACCTGCCGGTGGGCAGCGCCGCCTACGAGAACCTGCAACTGTCGGTTGCCGGCGGCGCGCTCTACGACGGTCCGGCGGGCGTGACGCGGTTCTCGCTCGGCGGCTCGCACAATCTGCGCGCGTTTCCGAAATACGATTTCAACGGCAACGCCTATTACTACCTCGCCGCGTTCTACCAGCGGCCGGTCGGGGCACCGTGGCTGCGCGCATTGGCCGGGCTTGAGGCCGGCAATATCTCGGACCAGGCCAATACCGCCCTGTTCCGCGCGATGCACGTCAGTCTCGATCTCGGCCTGCGCCTGCGCATCACTTGGTTCGTGAATTTCCAGTTCGAGGCCGGCTGGGCGATTCCGCTCAATGGCGGCAACGGCAGCGGACGCTTCTTTGGCGGGCGGTTGTAGGCATGCTATAAAACCCGTCCATCCCATACACCGCTACGGAGTACACATGGCCGATCTCAAGGCGCTGTTCGATCAGGCACTCAAAGATGTCAAGACGCTGACCAAAAAGCCGAGCAACGAGGATCTGCTCGCGCTGTATTCCCTGTTCAAGCAATCCACCGACGGCGACGCCAGCGGCGCGCGTCCCGGCATGATGGACATGGTCGGCCGCGCCAAGTACGACGCCTGGGCCAAGCTCAAGGGTGTTGCCAAGGACAGCGCCATGCAGAAATACATCGACAAGGTGAAAGGACTGCTCGGCAAGTAGCGCGTGCGGGTGCGCAACAAACGTAAAAGGGCGGCTGCGGCCGCCCTTTTACGTCATGCCCATATAACTTAAGAGAGTGTTCAGTGTTCAGTGTTCAGTGCTGAGGAGCATCCGCTGTTACCGGGAGAGCTACACAAGTTGTTTTATATTATAATATTATATTTAATATTATTAAAATAATAAAACTAAAAATGTAGCAATAGCAGTGACAGCGGGTGAGCGTCTGGTCAGGAAAATCCGCTCAAAACTGGTATTTGACGAACGCCTGAGAGTAATCGCGGTCGCGGTAGAGATTGTGCGAGCCGCCGCCGGTGAACCAGGTGTAGCCGAGCGTGAACGACAGCGCGGACTTGTAGCGCGTCTCGACGCTGGTGCTGATGGTTTTGCGGCCTTCGACGAAATTCTCCGCCGGGCCCGGCGCGGTGCCCTGCACGTCGTGCGCAAAAATGATCTGCGGCTGCACACTGATGCCGGGCAGGATGCTTTCGTACTTGATGATGTTGATCAGGCGATAACCCCAGGAAAAGCGCGTGACCCAGCCGTCGCGCTGCTGGTGCGGGTTGAAACGCAGGCCATCCGGTCCGACCGTGCACGAGACATTGGCCGAGCAGGCGCGGCGTGAGCCATCCGCGCCGGAACCATCGGCGCCGGCGCTGGCGGAGGTGTAGTCGCCGGGGCCTTCGATCTGCAACTGGTCCAGCGCCGGCAGGCCGGGCACCTGCGTCGCGCCGATCTCGAACACTGTCAGGATCTGGCTGGCGCCGAGCGCGGAGGCGGGAAAATCGCTGGCGCCGGAGACATAGGTGCCGCCGAAGTTGTATTCCAGCGTCTTGAAATATTCCCAGCCGCGGATGTAGCCGGGGTTGTTGGCGTCCAGAGGCCTGGTCATGTCGGTCGGCGCGTTTTCGCCCAGCGTGCCGCCGCGATACGGAATGATGAAATTCGGGAACGAGCGCGCCGAACCCGGGATATGGCCCAGCGAGATTGCGCTGGGCAGGCCGCCCGGCAGGCTGAGGCCGGGAATGCCGAGCAGTGCGGTCGTCGGCACACCGGCGTCGATGGTGTCGGGGTATGGATTCTGGCCGCTGGCATTGATGAAATTGCTGTTGCCGTGGGTCTGGCCGTCAATGCCGATGCTGCCATTGCTGGAGCCGGAGCAATGCTCGCTCTGATCCTGGCAGTTGGTCAGGGTCGGGCCGAAGGCGGCGAAGGCGAGATCCACTGTGGAGACCTGCAACGGTGCGTGCGGACGGTAGGCGAGTTCACCCTGCAGCGAGACATCGCCGACGGTGGTGTTGAAGCTCACACCCAGCATCTTGATGTCCTGCGGATATTCGAGCTGGAACTTGGCGCTGTCCAGCGGCGCCACACTGCTGGTGGCCAGTCGCGCGTCCTGGCCCGTCAGGATTCGGTTGAGCGGCAAGTCCGGGCAATCAGCCAGTAGCGCAATGGAATTGGTGGCGCTCTTGGCGCAGCTCTGCTGGCTGGCATAGAAGCTGGCATACGGCAGCTTCGAGTGGTAATTCATGAAATACAGGCCCAGCGAAGTGCCGTTGTTGAGCCAGTCGGCGTAGTACTTCAGCGACACGCCGTACTGGCCGCTGTTGCGCGCATTGTGGTCAGGCAGGCGCGTGATGGTGGTCGAGGTGCCGGCGATCAGTGACAGCGGATTGTTCTGCGGTTTGGCGAGACCATAGGGATCCTCCGGTGCGCCGCCGAAGCTGATCGAGACATTGCGGCCCGCATTGTGGGTGCCGATGTCGAGGAAGCTGAAGTACGTGCCCGGTGTCGGGATTTCGACCGGCTCCCACTCATACTGGTAATAGCTCTCGACGCTCAGGCCGTGGCCCAGATCGGTGCTGGCGAACAGCATGCCGACCGGGGTGAACACTTCTTCGAGCTGGAAGCCGACGCGAAGCAGGTTGTTGGCGTTGATCGGATTGGCCTGGTTGATGCTGTTGATCACCAGCAGCGTCGATTCGCCCCAGCTTACCGTCTGGCGGCCCAGCTTGAGGGTCAAAGAATGATTTCCGGGCAACGGAAATTTCCCGCTGATGAAGGCATCGAGCATCTGGAAATTGGTGCCGGCCTGCTTGAGTACTTCGCCGTCAGTACGCTGGTTGCGCACCACGCCGCCGGAACCGAACACGCGATTGTTCGGAAAATACAGCGCCTGTACCACCGGCGTGGCAATGCCGGCGTTGATGAAGCCGCGGTCGCCGGGCGCGTAGCCGACCTGGTTGAAATTCTCTGGCGTGACGCGGTTGGGATGGTATTCGGTGAAATTGTTGTTGACGGCGTCGTAGAAATACAGCCAGCGTGCAAAGAAGGTGATGTTGTCGTAGCTGAGCTTGAGATTCTGGGACAGCTTGGCGACACCCTGGATCAGGTCGTGCTTGTTGTAGTTGAGGTCACCGTCGTCGGCGTTGAGCGAATATTCACCAGGCGCGGCCGCCAGCGCCCTGGCCGGCGCGGTCTGGTCCATGAACACGCCCTGGCAGGATTGCAACTGGCCGGCGCAGACATTCGGATTGAGATTGCTCTTGCCGATAAGACCAGATGCGCGGTTCTCCATGCGCCAAGCGCCGCCGACCGTCACCGTGGAATCGAGCGCCCCGGAAATGCCGTCGCCATAGTCGATGCTGAAGCTGATCGCATGTGCTGTGACGCTGGTGAACAGCAGCGTGGCGGAGATCAGAGCGGACAGCGCCGCGCGCGTAGCGTATGGATACATTTGCCAACTCCCTTGCAATCAGAATTTCCTGATTCCCCCATGGCGGACTGCCATGACGGCAAGACCTGCCCCGTTTCCCCGGTGGCAGGCAATACCCGTGATGGAAGGTTATCGCTTTGAATCCGGCGTGACCAGACTTGATGCGCCTATCCTGCGCCGTGCCGTCCAGCCCAGTCGCGTGCAAACTGCTGCGCGACCCGGCCCGAGCGCGAGGCGCGGTTCAGCGCCCAGCGCAGCGCCAGTTTTTCGCCGTCCTCGTCCAGCGCGTTGACTCCCAGTTTGCTCAGGTGCAGGCGCACCAGTTCCAGGTACTGCTCCTGGTTGAACGGCGGGAACGACAGCCACAGGCCGAAACGCTCTGACAGCGAAATTTTTTCCTCGGTCGACTCGCCCGGATGCAGTTCGTCGTTCTCCCAGTGATATTCCTGGTTGTCGCGCTTCTGCTCCGGCATCAGGTAGCGGCGGTTGCTGGTCGCATAGATCAGCACATTTTCCGGCGGATCCTCGATGCCACCGTCGAGCGCAGTCTTGAGCACGGTCAACGCCGTGTCGTTGGCGGCAACCGAGAAATCGTCAACGTAGAGGATGAACCGCTCGGGCTTGCCGCGCAGCGGCGCGACCACATCCGGCAGCGCTGTGAGGTCATGCGCGGCGACTTCCACCAGCCGCAATCCCTGCGCTGAAAAATTGGTCAGCAGCGCCTTGACGATGGACGACTTGCCGGTGCCGCGTGCGCCGGTCAGCAGCACATGGTTGGCCGGCTTTTTCTGCACGAACTGCAAGGTGTTTTGCACCAGTGCCGCCTTCTGCCGATCGATGCCGAGCAGGTCATCCAGCTGCACCGCCTGCGGAAAGGCAATGGCTTGCAGCGCGCCGTTGTGCCAGCGCCAGGCCAGAGGTTTTTTGCCGGCGCGCGATTGACGGACGCGCTTTTTTGCCGCGGCCGATGGTCGTTTCATTTGCGTGAGTAAAGCGCAGTGAAGCTGGTTTTGCCGAGCTGGTTGGCATTGAGCATGAAGCCGACCATCGCTGCCGAGGCGTTGGCGTCAAGCTGCAGCTTTGGCACCTTCAGCGCGTAGACGGTGAAGATGTAGTGATGAGGCTTGTCGCCGGCCGGCGGGCAGGGGCCACCGTAACCGGGCGCGCCGAAGTCGGTGCGGCCCTGAACACTGCCTGCGGGCAGGCCGGTACCCCGGATATTGCCGGCGCCTTCCGCCAGACCCGTGGCGGATGCCGGGATGTCGAACACCACCCAGTGCCACCAGCCGCTGCCGGTGGGTGCATCCGGGTCGTAGGCGGTGATGGCAAAGCTTTGCGTGCCGGCCGGCGCGTTGCTCCACTGCAGTGCCGGCGAGACATTACCGCCTTCGCAACCAAAGCCCTTGAACACATATTTACTGTTAATGATCGCGCCGGGCCCGATATCCGGACTGCCCAGCGTGAAGTTACCCGCTGCGTGGACCAGCACTGGCGACACGGACAGCAGGGCGGCAATCAACATTCTGTGCATGGCAAAGCTCTCCAGGGAGCGGAATAAATTGGCGGCGGCATTTTATGTCAGAAAATCGCGCGGACGTGATATTGAGTGAACGGCAGGTGCTGTCGCCTGTCTGAACAAGCGTGACGTAGTACCATTTTCCATTCCTGTCAGGAGAACCCCATGCCCCAGTCTTACGGCTATGCCGCCAGCAGTGCCACTTCCCCATTGGCGCCGCTTGATTTTCAACGCCGTGAACCCGGTGCCGATGATGTGCAGATCGACATTCTCTACTGCGGCGTTTGTCACTCCGACTTGCATACCGTTCGCAGCGAGTGGGGTGGAACGCTCTACCCCTGTGTGCCTGGCCATGAAATCGTCGGCCGTGTCAGCAGGACCGGCAAGGATGTGCGGCGATTCAAGCAGGGCGATCTGGTCGGTGTTGGCTGCATGGTGGATTCCTGCCAGAGCTGCGCCAGTTGCAACGAAGGGCTCGAGCAATATTGCGAAAAAGGTTTTACCGGCACCTACAACGGCGCCGACAAGCACAGCGGCGGTCATACCTTTGGTGGTTATTCCAGCAATATCGTGGTGAAAGAAAAATTCGTGCTGCGGATTCCGGACAAGCTCGATCCAGCCGGTGCCGCGCCGTTGTTGTGTGCGGGCATCACCACGTTCTCGCCACTGCGCCACTGGAAAATCGGCAAGGGGCACAAGGTCGGTGTGGTCGGCCTCGGTGGTCTTGGGCACATGGCGATCAAGCTCGCACATGCAATGGGCGCACACGTCACCCTTTTCACCACAACCACTGGCAAGGCCGAAGACGCAAAACGTCTGGGCGCTGATGAAGTGGTGATCTCCAAGGACAAGGAGCAGATGAAGTCCAAGCGCAACAGTCTCGACTTTATCCTCAACACCGTTGCCGCCTCACATAATCTCGACGCCTTCCTCGCGCTGCTCAAGCGCGATGGCGCGATGACGCTGCTGGGTGTGCCCGAGAATCCGCATCCGTCGCCGGCGGTTGCCAATCTTGTGTTCAAGCGGCGCTCGCTGGCCGGCTCACTGATCGGCGGGATCGCCGAAACCCAGGAGATGCTGGATTTCTGCGCCGAGCACAATATCGTCTCGGATATCGAGTTGATTGACATCAAGCAGATCAACACTGCCTACGAGCGCATGCTCAAGAGCGATGTGAAATATCGTTTCGTGATCGACATGGCGACGCTCAAACAGGACAAGGCGGCGGGCAACACCATCAAGAAGGCGGCCTGATGCATATTGCGCAGCCGGTGATGCCAGTTGCGCAATCCGACACGATGCGTATTCCACTTTCCATTCTTGATCTTGCGCCGGTGCCGACCGGCACCACACCTTCGGAGGCGATCCGCTGCACGGTGGACCTCGCACGTCTCGCTGAAAAACTGGGCTACGTGCGCGTCTGGTTCGCGGAGCATCACGGCATGCCCAGCGTCGCCAGCTCCGCGCCGGAAATCCTCATCGGTCATGTTGCCGCCGCGACGCGGACGATCCGCGTCGGCGCCGGCGGCATCATGCTGCCCAACCACACCGTGTTGAAAGTCGCGGAAGTGTTCCGCACGCTGGCGGCGCTGCATCCGAACCGCATCGACCTTGGCCTGGGCCGCGCGCCGGGTTCTGACCCAGCGGCGAGCCGTGCGCTTGAGGCCAGCGACGGCCATGATTTCCCGGATCAACTCGCGGAACTGCTGGCGTTCTGCGGGCACACGGCATTTCCGGCCAACCATCCGTATCGCAAGGTGCTCGCGATTCCCGACGACTCACCGCTGCCGCCAATCTGGATTCTTGGCTCCAGCGGCGCAAGCGCCAGGCTCGCCGGCAGTGCCGGCATGGGTTACAGCTTCGCCAGCCATTTCAGCCCCACGCCCGCCGGCCCGGCGTTTAGCGCTTATGCCGACAGCTTCAAGCCCTCGGCGCAGTTCCAAAAGCCGCACGCAATTCTCGGTGTTGCTGTAGTTTGCGCGGAGACCGACGAGGAAGCCGATCATCTCGCCACCACCATGGACCTCGCCTGGCTGCGCATCCGCCGCGGCGAGTTCCGCCCGCTGCCCAGCCCCGAAGAAGCGCAGGCTTATCCCTATAACGAGCTTGAGCGCAACGCCGTGCGCGAATACCGCAGCCGCACCGTCATCGGCAATCCGCAGAAAGTGAAAGCCGCAATCGAATCACTGGTGCGCGACAGCGGCGCGGATGAGGTGATGGTGGTTTCCAACCTGCATGGGCATGCGGAGCGGTTGAGGAGTTATGAGTTGTTGGCTGGTGTGTTTTTGGGTGGAGATGCAGGCGTTTGAATTACTGACGTGGCAACTGTCTGCTGGCTCCCTTTGCCGTGATAGGCTTCATTTTTGAGAGCTAATTGGCGTTAGCCGTCTATGCAGCGCACGAAGGAATCCCAGCAGTGAACTACCCCATCAGTGGCTCATGTCAATGCAGCCAAGTGACCTACAAGCTGTACAAGCCGCCGATAGCGATCGCTGCCTGCCACTGCAAGCAATGCCAAAAACTCTCTACAAGCGCGTTCAGCATCACAGCAATGGTGGATTCAAGCGCCGTAGAGTTCCAAGGACAACTCAAGGAATGGCGCAGAGTCGCTGATAGTGGAAGCGAATCCATCGCAATGTTCTGTCCAACTTGCGGCAATCACATCTATCACTTGAGCCCCGACCACCCTGACAAGATCATGCTCAAGCCATCCAGTCTCAATGACACCAGCATCATCAACCCAACAATCCATGTTTGGGCACGCGAGAAACAAGACTGGTATCAGATTCCTCAAGGAGTAATGGTATTTGACACACAACCGTAGAGCCCTACGATCTACGATTCACATTAAAAATCACCCAACCCGCTCTTACTGGTTGACAATGCAAGACGGTTATAAAATATTATCTATATTTATATATGTTTAATAAATAAAAATAAAAAGCCACCCGCCCTCATCAAGAGCGGGTGGCCTTAAAACAGCCTTAAACCAACCTTTACGCCAATTTCTTGTGCCGCGCCCTGCGGTTGACGCCCGGTTCGCTGCCGGTGCGGCGACGGAAGTCGTCTTCGTATTCGCGGTAGTTGCCTTCGTGCCAGACCACTTCGCCGGAATCCTCGAAGGCGAGGATGTGGGTGGCGACGCGGTCGAGGAACCAGCGGTCATGCGAGATCACCAGCGCGCAGCCGGGGAAGTCGAGGATGGCTTCTTCCAGCGCGCGCAGGGTTTCGACGTCGAGGTCGTTGGTCGGTTCGTCGAGCAGCACGACGTTGCCGCCGGTGAGCAGCAGCTTGGCGAGGTGCACACGGTTGCGTTCGCCGCCGGAGAGTTCCTTGATGCGCTTCTGCTGGCTCTCGCCCTTGAAGTTGAAGCGGCCGATGTAGGCGCGCGACGGCATGCTGAAATTGCCGATCTGCAGGATGTCGTTGCCGTGGGAGATTTCCTTGAACACGGTGTTGTCGCCATTGAGCGAGTCGCGGCTCTGGTCGACGTAGGCGAACTTCACCGTTTCGCCGATCTTCACGTCGCCCTGATAATCCTTGTCCTGCCCGGTGAGGATGCGGAACAGCGTGGTCTTGCCCATGCCGTTGGCGCCGATGATGCCGACGATGGCGCCGCGCGGCACGGTGAAGTTGACGCCGCTGTAGAGCGTGCGCTCGCCGAACTTCTTGCCGAGATCCTTGACCTCGATCACGAGGTCGCCGAGACGTGGGCCGGGCGGGATGTAGAGTTCCTTGGTCTCGCTGCGAGTCTGGTATTCCTGCGACGCCAGTTCCTCGAATGCCTTGATGCGCGCCTTGCTCTTGGCCTGACGGCCTTTCGGGTTCTTGCGCACCCATTCGAGCTCTTCGGACAGCGCTTTCTGGCGTGCGTCTTCCTTGTTGCTTTCTTCGGAAAGGCGCTTGGTTTTCTGCTCCAGCCAGTTGGAGTAGTTGCCCTGCCAGGGAATGCCGTGACCGCGGTCGAGTTCGAGAATCCAGCCGGCGACGTTGTCGAGGAAATAGCGGTCGTGGGTGACGGCGATGATGGTGCCGGGGAAATCCTTGAGGAATTTTTCCAGCCACGCCACCGACTCGGCATCGAGGTGGTTGGTCGGCTCGTCGAGCAGCAGCATGTCCGGCTTGCTCAGCAGCAGGCGGCACAGCGCGACGCGGCGGCGCTCGCCGCCGGAGAGCTTGGTGACGTCGGCGTCCCACGGCGGCAGGTTCAGCGCCTCGGCAGCCTTGTCGAGAATCACGCCCATGTTGTGGCCGTCATTGGTGGCGAGTTGCGCCTCCAGTTCCTGCTGGCGCGCGGCGAGCTTGTCGAAGTCGGCGTCCGGCTCGGCGTAGGCGGCATAGACCTTGTCCAGCTCGGCCTGTACGTCGGTGATGTGCGAAAGCGCTTCCTCGACGTTCTCGCGCACGTTCTTCTTCGGGTCGAGCTGCGGCTCCTGCGGCAGGTAGCCCATCTTGATACCGGGCTGCGGCCGCGCCTCGCCGACGAATTCCTTGTCGATGCCGGCCATGATCTTCAGCAGTGTCGATTTGCCCGCGCCGTTGTAGCCGAGCACGCCGATCTTGGCGCCGGGAAAAAAGCTGAGGGAGATGTCGCGAAGGATTTCCTTCTTCGGCGGCACGATCTTGCCGCACTTGTTCATCGTGAAAACGTATTGGGCCATGGTCACACCTGTTGAGAGGCGCGGATTATCCGTGACTCCCCCGGCCTTGTCAGCCGTCACCCTATAATCGGTGCCATGAGACCGCAACCGGGGAAGCGCATGCGCGGATATCCGATCATCGTCGCACTGGCCTTGCTGCTGCTCGCACCCGCGACGCAGGCCGAGGTTTACCGCTGCCAGAAGGACGGCGTCACCGTGTTCAGCGACAAGCCCTGCGCCGCCAACGCCGAGGCTTATCGTCCGGCACAGCCGCTGCAGGTGATCCCGCACGACGAGGTGCCGGACCTGACGCGACCGCTTGGCAGCAAGCTGGAACAGCAGCGCAAGGCGCGCGACCAGGACTATGCCAAGTCCAATAAGGCATATCAGGCGCAGAAGGACGATGACGAGCGTCTGCGTGCCGCCACCGCGCAGCGCCGGGTCGCGGCCGGCATGAGCGCCGCGCAGGTGCGCAGCATCATGGGTGAGCCGCTGGGCCAGCGCCGCCAGACCCGCAAGGGCCGCGTCACCGAGGTCTGGACTTACCAGCTGGATGACGGCTCGCGGCTGGCAGTGAGCCTGCACGACGGCAAGGTCGTCAGCCTCTACGAGAAAAAGGGGCGCGCGAAATGACTGTGGCAGTGAGTTTTGCCGATGTGCAGGCCGCCGCCAAGCGCATCGCCAGGCAGGTAGTGGTGACGCCGTGCACGCATTCGCGCGTGCTGTCGGCGATCACCGGCGCGGAGGTCTGGCTGAAATTCGAGAATTTCCAGTTCACCGCCTCGTTCAAGGAACGCGGCGCGCTCAACACGCTGTTGCAGTTGAGCGAGGCCGAGCGTCGCGCCGGCGTTGCCGCGATGAGCGCCGGCAACCATGCCCAGGGCGTCGCCCATCACGCGACGCGACTCGGCATCAAGAGCGTGATCGTGATGCCGCTCAACACGCCGTTCACCAAGGTGCGCAATACCCGCGAACTCGGTGGCGAGGTGATCCTGCACGGTGAAACGCTGGCCGATTCGCAGGCGTTCCTGGAGACCGAGATCATCGGCAAGCGCGGCATGACCCTGCTGCATCCCTACGACGATGCGCGGGTGATCGCGGGGCAGGGCAGCGTCGCGCTGGAGATGCTGCAACAGGCGCCGGAACTGGACACGCTGGTGGTGCCGATCGGCGGCGGCGGGCTGATTTCCGGCATGGTGATCGCGGCGCACGGACTCAAGCCGGAATTGCGCATGGTCGGTGTCGAGACAGCCGGCTACCCTTCGGCGTACGCGGCGCTGCAAAGCGACCCGTCGCTGATCACCGGCGGCCAGACCATCGCCGAAGGCATCGCGGTCAGGAACATCGGCAGGCTGACGTTGCCGATCATCCGCGAGCAGGTGGCTGAGCTGATGCGCGTCGATGAAGCGGCAATCGAGCGAGCCATCGGTTTGCTCGCCAGTGTCGAAAAAGTCATCGCCGAGGGCGCCGGCGCGACGGGCCTTGCGGCGCTGCTGACGGATCCTGCGCGCTTCCGTGGCCGCAAGGTCGGGCTGGTAATCTGCGGCGGCAACATCGACACGCGCCTGCTGGCCTCGGTGCTGTTGCGTCAGCTGGTGCACGAGTCGCGGCTGGTGTCATTGTCGATCGACATCGAAGACCGCCCCGGATTTCTCGCGCGCGTCGCCGGCTGCATCGGCGACAGCGGCGGCAACATCATCCAGGTTCATCACGAGCGCCTGCATCGTGGCCACGCCAAGAGCGCGACGCTGGAAGTGATGGTCGAAGCGCAGGATCAGGCTCACGCCAACCAGATCGTCGCCGGCCTCAGTGCTGCCGGCTATAACGTGCGGCGCGGCGCGGGCGGCATGGAATTCGACTGATATTTTTGCGACCGGACGCTTTCATCGAACGCGATGGCAAGTCCCGCTCAGCGATGCATTGCGCATGAAGTTGTTTAAATATATTAACTATATAATAATATATAAAATATATTAAAACAAATTTGGGTCCGCATCCGGGGATAGCGGGAGAGTACTGCCGCTCGTGGATTCAAGGCTGCGGGCGGCAGACGGAATCGGCCTCAGGCCCAGTGCCCAGTGCCCAAAGCAGTTGCAGCAACTCGCGGCCGGGTCAAGTGTGCCTTACGCCGATTTTCTCAACGCATGCTCTTTGCGGAAGGGTGCTGACCACAGTGCCTGAGCGGATAAATGTATTCCCAGCAGCGTATCGATCCTGACGCAGTCGTTTTCCCTGCGCACCGCGGCGAACAGGGCGGTGGCTTCCGGATAATTGCGGCTGAGCCAGGCCAGCCATTGTTTCAGGCGGCCGGGGGCATAAGCGGGCGGCAGTTTCCTGCGCTCCTGACGCCAGAAGTCCCGGAGCAGCGGTAGCAGTTCGGACCAGGTCATCGGCGTGAATTCGCAAGCTGCGCGCGCGGCGGCGATTTGACGCGCAAGGTCGGGGCGCGAGACCAGGCCGCGGCCGAGCATGATGTCCTCCAGTCCGCTGATTTCACGACAGCGGCGCCAGTCGTCCACGCTCCAGATATCGCCGTTGGCGTAGATCGGCACGTTCACGCAGTCCCGCACGCGCGCCAGCCATTCCCAGTGCGCCGGCGGCTTGTAACCGTCGGCCTTGGTGCGCGCATGCACGACGATCTGCGCGGCGCCGCCATCGGCGAGTGCGCGTGCGCAATCCAGAGCAATATCCGGGCTGTCCACGCCCAGCCGCATCTTTGCCGTCACCGAGATCTGCGGCGGCACCGCGCCGCGTACCGCGCGCACGATGGCGTGCAGAAGTTCGGGTTCCTTGAGCAGAATCGCGCCGCCGCGCGAACGGTTCACGGTCTTGGCCGGGCAGCCGAAGTTGAGATCGATGACTGGCGCGCCGAGGGTGCAGGCGAGGGCGGCGTTTTCGGCCACGCAGGCAGGATCGGAGCCGAGCAGTTGCACGCGCATGGGGGTGCCAGCCGCAGTCTGTGCACCCTGTGCCAGTTCCGGCGCCAGCTTGCGAAAGCATGACGCGGGCAACAGGCGATCGTTGACGCGGATGAACTCGGTGACACACCAGTCGATGCCACCGACGCGGGTCAGCACGTCGCGCAGGATTTCGTCGACCAGTCCCTCCATTGGCGCGAGCGCAATCTGCATTTTGTGGATCCCTGAAAAATCGGGGCGGCCGTTAGCAGGCCGCCCCGTTCATCCAGCGTCAGTAATGGCTTAGCTGCGGCGGCCGCCGAACAGGCGCAACAGCATCAGGAACAGGTTGATGAAGTCCAGGTACAGCGTCAGCGCGCCCATCACGACTTTCTTGCCCATCGAGTCGCGTGAATCGCCCGCGGCGTAGAGCGCCTTGAACTTCTGCGTGTCGTAGGCGGTAAGGCCGACAAAAACGATGACGCCGATCACCGACACCGCAAACTGCAGGGCGCTGGAGTGCAGGAAAATATTGACCAGGCTGGCGATGATGACGCCGATCAGGCCCATCATCAGGAACGAGCGGAAGCGGCTCAGATCGGTGCGGGTGGTATAGCCGTATACGCTCATGCCGCCGAAGGTTCCGGCGGTGATGAAGAACACCCGCGCGATGCTCTCGCCGGTGTAGATCATGAAGATGCCGGCCAGCGACAGTCCCATCAGGGCGGCGTAGGCCCAGTAGGTGATCTGCGCGGTCGCGAGGCTCATCTTGTTGATGCGAAAGCCGAGGAACAGGACCATGGCCAGCGGCGCGAACAGCACGACCCAGATCAGCGGCGTTTTGGCGATCGACAGGTACAATCCGGTCGCGCAGGCGTAGTAGGCAACGATGCCGGTGAGCGCCAGTCCGCCCGCCATGTAGTTGTAGATGGCACGCATGTAGTCGTGCAGCCCGGTATCGGTCTGGGCATTGGGCGAGATCGCGGGTGAAGCGTTTGGGGATGCTTTGCGGATGGAGTCGAGGTCGATAGGCATACTGTTTTCTCTGATTCAGGTGCAACCGTAAGGATACGCCAATTACCATCTGCAGCAGGAGTTAAACTGACGATATGAGCCATTTTCCCGCGATTGCCGGGTTCCTGTTCTGCGCAGTTGCCACTGCGGCGAGCGCGGAACCGCCGTTGTCCACGCCAGCCGGCCAATGCCAGAGCGACGCTCAGCAGCTCAGCGCCAGTGGCGATGTGCTCAGCCATGAACAGGAACAGTTGCAGGCCGAGGGAGCTGCAATCAACGCGACGACAGAGCAGCTGAAACAGGCCGGCGATATTCTGCTCAAAACGGGCCAGAGCTTGGCGCTGGAGCAGGCCGAAATCAACGCATCCGAGCATGCCCTGAACGCACCAATGCCGGCCGCAGGACCAGGGCTTTATGTCGACCAGATCGGCGCTGCCGCCATGCACAAGAAAATCGCCGACTACAATCTGAGGGCGGAAAGTCACAACCAGCGGCAAGCTGCCTACAATGCCGACGCGGTCGCACATAACCGGGCGTTGCAAATCCAGCAGGACCGGATCGACCGGCATAACGCTGCGACCACGCTTTACAACGAAAAAGCCCGGCAGCTCCGGATCGCGCTGGACGCCTACCGGCAGCGCTGCCCTTGAGCGGTTGCGGATCGCGGATTGACCCGTGCGGGGCACACGCACTGTCGCGATGGCACTTGCGCAAGAGATGGCGCCAAAGCAAAGTTGAACATCGCCATCGGTCATGAAAATCGGGGAGTGCAGGTGAGCAAGCAAACGGATGTGGTGAACTCCAGGGCCATCGCGCAGGGAATCCTGCGAATACTGCCGGACAGCTTGGCGGTCAACAAAGGCTTGTGGAACATGGCAATGCTCAGGCCGACATGGCGCGGCTCGATCGGGCTGCGCATCGAACAGTGGGCGCAACGCAACCCCACACGCACGGCGGTGATGTTCGATGACCGCAGCTGGACCTATGCCGAGTTCAATGCCTGGGCCAATCGCATCGCCGCCTTGCTTCGCGCCCAGGGTGTACGCAAGGGGCAGTCGGTGGCGCTGCTGATGGAAAACCGCGCCGAGGTACTCGCCTGCATCGCCGCAATCGTCAAGCTGGGCGCCGTTGCGGGCATGCTCAACCACAATCAGCGCGCCGATGTGCTGATGCACAGCATCAACCTGACCAAGGCGAATGTAATCATCGTTGGCGAGGAGTGCATGGAGGCGCTCAAGTCCACCACATGCAGTCCTCGGCGCGAGCGTGGGCGGAAATTCCTGTGGGACGGCAAGGGCAAGGCACCCGCGGGTTACCTCAACCTGCGCAAGGAGTCCGCCGGGCTGCCGGCCGTAAACCCGCCGGAGACCCGGCAGGTGCGGCAGCGCGATCCGTGTTTTTACATTTTCACTTCCGGCACCACCGGTTTGCCCAAGGCTTCGGTGATGACCCACTACCGCTGGCTCAACAGCATGGCCGGCCTCGGCCTGATGTCGATGCGCCTGCGTGGCGATGATGTTTTTTATTGCCCGCTGCCGTTCTATCACAACAATGCGCTGACGGTGTCCTGGGGCGCGGTGCTGGGCGCGGGATGCACGCTGGCGATCGGACACAAGTTCAGCGCCTCGCGCTTCTGGGACGAGATCCGTCATTACGACGCGACTGCGTTCTGCTACATCGGCGAAATCTGCCGTTACCTGCTCAACCGTCCGGCAACGCCGCGCGACCGCGACCACCGCGTGCGCGTGATCACCGGCAACGGCCTGAGACCGGAAATCTGGGAGGAATTCCAGCAGCGATTCGGCATCGAGCGCATCAATGAATTCTACGGGGCCAGCGAGAGCAATCTTGCGTTCGTCAACAGTTTCGGCCTGAGTCGCACCGCGGGTTTTTGTCCGCTGACCTATGCCATCGTCGAATTCGATACCGACCTCGACCAGCCGGTCAAGGATGCCAAGGGCTTTCTGAAAAAAGTCGCCAAGGGCGGCGTCGGCCTGCTGGTCAGCGAAGTGACCCAGAAGCGTCCGTTCGACGGCTATACCGATAGCAAGGCCAGCGCGTCGAAGCTGCTGCGCGACGTCTTCAAGAAAGGCGACTGCTGGTTCAATACCGGCGACCTCGTGCGTGATCAGGGCTTCCGCCATATCCAGTTCGTCGACCGCATCGGCGATACCTTCCGCTGGAAGGGCGAGAACGTCGCGACCACGGAAGTCGAGGGCGCGCTCAACCGCTACCCGGGTGTTGAACAGGCGGTGGTTTATGGCGTGCAGGTCGCGGGAACCGACGGTCGTGCCGGCATGGCGGCGCTGACTTTTGCCAAGGGCGGATTCGATGGCGCGGCGCTGGCGCGGCACCTGTGCGAGCAGTTGCCGGCCTACGCGGTACCGTTGTTCATCCGCCTGCGCGAACAGCAGGAGCTGACCGGCACCTTCAAGTTCCGCAAAGTGGAGCTCAAGACCGAGGGCTTCGATCCAGCGCATATCAGCGAGCCCTTATATGTGCTGCTGGATCGGGAGCAGGGTTACGAACCGCTGACGCCGGCTGTTTTTGCGCGCATCCACGGCGGTGGTGTGCGCTTGTAAAACCATTGGCCGCGGGGACCGAGCCCCGTGCGCTTGCGGCCATGTGCTGACCGCTGGACATGTGCCACGCTGCAGGCGATGGAAATCCGTGTCGAGCCCGCATGAAAATCGCCATTGCCATCGAGCGCAGCCTCGACGTGTCCGCAAGCTTTGAGCAGACGCGCGGCCTGCTGAATGACCTGGAAGGCACGATCCGCCGTTTTCCAAAATTGCACAGCCTTAAAAAGCTGGGAGATCAGGACTACCTGTGGAAAATGAATCCCGCCGGGGTCCAGATCTTGGGGATTTCGCACCAGATCAGCTATGCCGCACGCTACGCCGTCAATGCGGGCCGCAGCCGGCTCAGCTGGGAGCCGTTGCCGCAACATGGCAACGCACTGATCCGCGGTAACCTCCAACTCAAGCCCATCGGCACCGGGACGCGACTGATTTTTGGCGTCAAGGGCGAACTGGACCAGGTGCCGGTGCCGTTCATGTACCGCCTGCTGGCGCCGGCATTCATCCAGGGTAAATTCACCCGGCTGGTGGATGTCTTTCTTGAGCGGACCCATGCCGCGCTGCTATTGGCAGCGGTACAACCCAAAGCGCCTGTACGCAAGCGTTTGACAGGGAAAAAGAAATGAAACTGACACGAGATGCGATGGGGCTGGGGCTGCGCGCCCTCAACCGCGTGGCCGGCATGCCGCTGATTGACCGGCTCGGCTTGCGCAAATCATCCGAGCAAGCCTTGTTTCACGCGGTCAAGGCCGGATTCCGTGTGGCCGGCGCCGCTGGACGCAGCTTTTCAGGCGCACAGAAATTGCTCAAGCCGGCGCGGCTGGGCGCGGGTCCAGGCCGCGACCTGTTCGACCTGACGCCGACCGACGAGCAGCAGATGATGCGCGACGCGGTGCAGGGCTTTGCACTGGAACAATTGCGTGCCGCCGCTGCACAGGCCGACCATGACTGCACAGCCTCCGATGCGCTGCTCAAGGCGAGCGCAGAATTGGGTATTACGCTGATGGGTGTGCCGGAGCAACTCGGCGGCGTCGGTAGCGAGCGTTCGGCGATGACCGGTGCGCTGATCGCAGAGGCGATGGCGCAGGGCGACATGGGTCTGGCGGTGGCCTGCCTTGCGCCTTCGGCGGTGAGCACCGCGCTGGTGCTGTGGGGCAATGCCGATCAGCAATCCAAATACCTGCCGGCATTTGTCGGCGACAACATTCCAGGCGCGGCGCTGGCGGTACTGGAGCCGCGCGTGCTGTTCAACCCGTTTGCGCTCGAGACCCGCGCGCGCAAAGCCGACGGCGGCTACGTACTCGAAGGCGTCAAGGCGATGGTGCCAGGGGCCGCCAGGGCGGAATTGTTCATCGTCGCCGCGCAGATCGAGGATCGCGGGCCAGGACTGTTCATCATCGAGTCTTCCAGTCGCGGCGTTTCGATCCAGGCCGATCCGGCGATGGGCCTGCGCGCCGCCGCCACCGCCAGCCTGATTCTCGACAAGGTACGCGTACCCTCAAGCGCACTGCTGGGCGAGGGCAGCGCCGAGGTCTACGCCGAGTGCATCCGCCTGTCGCGGCTGGGCTGGTGCGCGATGGCGGTCGGCACCTGCCAGGCGGTGCTGGATTACGTGATTCCCTACGTCAACCAGCGCAATGCGTTCGGCGAGCCGATCAGCCATCGCCAGTCGGTCGCATTCATGGTTGCCAATATTGGCATCGAACTCGAAGGCATGCGCCTGCTGACGTATCGCGCCGCCAGCCGTGCCGAACAGGGTTTGCCATTTGCGCAGGAATCCGCACTGGCGCGGCGACTGTGTGCCGACAAGGGCATGGCGATCGGCAACGACGGCGTGCAACTGCTCGGCGGGCATGGCTTCGTCAAGGAACATCCGGTCGAGCGCTGGTATCGCGACCTGCGTGCGGCCGGCGTGATGGAAGGCGTGCTGCTGGTCTAGCCCACGCTAATCCGACCTAACATCTGGAGTCAGCATGATCAATCTCGAAGTTCCCAGAAAATTCGCTGCGCTGGTCGATCAGGCGCATCAGGTCGCGACGGCAGTATTCCGCCCGAATTCGCGAAAATATGACAAGGCCGAGCATAGTTATCCCAAGGAACTTGACATGCTGGCGGCGCTGCTCGACGGCATGAACGCCGGCAGCGACAGCGGCTCGGGCGCCACCGGCGTGCGGCGCAGCGCGAGCACCGGTGACGAGGCCAACCGCAACGGCAGCAACATGTCCACCGCGCTGGGCACGATGGAACTGTGCTGGGGCGATGTCGGCCTGCTGCTGACGCTGCCGCGGCAGGGACTGGGCAATTCCGCAATTGCCTCTGTCGCCAACGACGAGCAGCTCAAGCGCTTCGAGGGCCGCTGGGCGGCGATGGCGATTACCGAGCCGGGCTGCGGCTCGGACTCCGCCGCGATCCGCACCACCGCGCGGCTCGATGGCGATCACTATGTGCTGAACGGCGAAAAGATTTTCGTCACATCCGGTGAGCGCGCCGACCTGGTGGTGGTGTGGGCGACGCTGGACAAATCAGCCGGCCGTGCCGCGATCAAGTCCTTCGTGGTCGAGCGCAGCACGCCCGGCTTCGAACTGGTGCGGCTGGAGCACAAGCTCGGCATCCGCGCCTCCGACACCGCGCAGTTCGCGCTGGTGGATTGCCGTGTGCCCAGGGAAAACCTGCTGGGCAGTCCGGAAGTGAATGTCGAAAAAGGGTTCGCCGGCGTCATGCAGACCTTTGACAACACGCGTCCGCTGGTGGCGTCGATGGCGGTGGGCGTGGCGCGTGCGAGTCTCGAAGAAACACGCAAGGCTTTGCAGCAGGCTGGCGTCAACATCGACTACGACGCACCCGCGCTGAGTCAATCCGCGGCTGCTGCGAAATTCATCGAGATGGAAGCCGACTTCGAGGCCGCGCGCCTGCTGACGCTGCAGGCGGCATGGATGGCCGACAACCGCAAACCGAATTCGCTGCAGGCGTCGATGGCCAAGGCTAAGGCCGGGCGCTGTTGCGTGGAGATCGCGCTCAAGTGCGTGGAACTGTGCGGCAGCGTCGGCTATAGCGAAAACAGTCTGCTGGAGAAGTGGGCGCGCGATGCCAAGATTCTCGACATCGTCGAAGGTACTCAGCAGATACAGCAATTGATCGTCGCGCGCCGCCTGCTCGGCAAAAGCTCCGCTGAACTCAAGTAGCCCAAGCCCTTAACGCGTCAT
>JBOICK010000096.1:0-42784 GCA_050739895.1 Stenotrophobium sp. | reverse complement strand
CGCCCGCGATGATCACCTTGAGGCCGCGCCCGGCCGCTGCTTCGGCGTATTCGAACAGCAGGTCGGGTGTGCGGTGCGCGGATACCACGCGCGCCTCGTAGGGCACGCGCAGGTCTTCAAGGGTCTGGGCGGCGTGCGACATGGTGTCCCAGTCGGAACGGGAACCCATGATGACGCCAACAAGTATTCGAGATTTTTCAGCCACTTTCGCAGGCCTGAACGGCAGGAAAGTGGTGGATTATCCCATAACCGCGGAAACCCCGTTTACGGTGCAACCAGGTCAAATTCGGCGTTGACGGTGGCGGAAAACTTGATTTCGCCGGCCGCAAAGCCGATCTGGGAATTGCCGGATTCATCGGACGCCGGCGCGGCCATCGCCATCGCCTTGAACATCACCGGACGTGGCGGTGGCGCCGAGTCGCTGGCGTTGATGCTGTGCACCATGCCCAGCTTCACATCCAGGGTCCTGGCCAGCACCTGCGCCTTGGCGCGGGCGTCCTGCGCGGCCCTGGCCAGCGCCTGGCGTGACAGTTCATCCGCCTTGCTGGATTCCAGCACCGGCGGATTCATCTGCGTGATGCCATCGGCGGTGGCGCGCGTCACGTAATCGCCGAGTTGGTCAAGGTTGCTCACCACGAGGCTGATCTCGCGGCGCGCGCGATAGCCGGCCAGTTTCTGCTGGCGGGCCTTGTCGTCATAGACATACTCGGGGTTGAGCGTGATGCCGGCGGTGGAAATCTGTGCGTCGGTCGCGCCCAGTGCCTTGGCGTCGGCGAGATAGGCGCGCACCACCTTGTTGACCGCGGCCTCTGCGGTCTTGGGGTCGGACGCCAGATTGTCCACCGACAGCGACAGCCGCGCACGGTCCGGTGCGACGCTGACCTCGCCCTGCCCGGTCACGCTGACGCTGCGCACGGCCGCCGCGTGATCGTGCGCCGCCGCGATGCCGGGGAGCATCAAGGTCAGGGTCAACAGCAAGGGAATGGTGCGGATCATGTGAAGTCTCCAGTAGGGATTGCGCGATGATGCAACGATGTGCGAGCAGATGCACATCAGACCGCTGGCGTTTAAGATGCGTTCCCCCTTCGCTTGATCAAGAACGCACCGAGATGGCCCACGCGCAAGAATCCGTCACGCTGACACGCGATGTCATCGGCGTCCTGATCCCCGCCGGGACCCGCGTCGAGCTGCCGGAAGGTGCGCACGCCAACATCACGCAGGCGCTGGGCGGCAGCTTCACCGTGCTGGTGGAAGGCCACCTGTTCCGCATCGACGGCGCGGACGCGGACGCCATCGGCAAAGAGCGCGTGGAAGCGCCCAAGGTTTCCGAGAACGCCAGCAATACCGAGCTCGAAGCGGCGGTCTGGGCCCAGCTCAAGACCTGCTACGACCCGGAGATCCCCATCAACATCGTTGAACTCGGCCTGGTCTACGAGTGCCGCGTCGAAACGCAGGACAACGGCGAGCGCACGGCTGTGGTGCGCATGACACTGACAGCGCCGGGCTGCGGCATGGGCGACATCCTGGTCAACGATATCAAGACCAAGATTGCGCAACTGCCCGCCATTGCCGAAAGCGACGTGCAGCTGGTGTTCGATCCGCCGTGGACGCAGGAGATGATGTCTGAAGCTGCGCGCCTGCAGACGGGAATGTTCTGATGAGCAATACCCTGACCCGCGGCATCCGCATCATCGTGCAGCCGCGCTATGTGCCGGAACAGTCGGCGCCCGCAGCTTCGCAATTCCTGTTCGCGTACCACATCACCATCCGCAACGAAGGCACGCAGACCGTGCAGCTGATGACGCGCCACTGGGTCATCACCAATGGTGAAGGCACGGTCGAAGAAGTGCGCGGCCCCGGCGTCGTCGGCTACCAGCCGCTGCTCAAGCCCGGTGAGGAATTCCAGTACACCAGCGGTTGCCCGTTGACCACGCCGGTCGGTACCATGCATGGCAGTTTCCAGATGGCCGCTGACGATGGTGAGAAATTCGACGCGAAGATCGAGCCGTTTCGGCTCGCGGTGCCGAGTGCGCTGAACTGAGATCAGATAGCGGCGAAACAGCTCATCCGCTGTGGCCGTACTGCCCTCAAGATATGTTATATATAATCATCTAATATAATTTATAAACAACAATATAAAACATAAATGCTTGTTGTTGTGATAACAGCGGCATCGCGCTAAGTCATGCCGCACACGCGAAAAAATCGCGTCGGTGTCAGGCAGACGATTAAAGTTTTGATTTCCCGGCTGCGCCATCGGCATCGGGCGCCGGAGCGCGAGTATTTAAAGCTTACAGCGCGCGTATGGCCGGTGCGGCGAGCAACACAGGCCCGGTCGGTTTGCCGGTGCGCGAACCGCCGTTCGGCTCCAGGCTCACGGCCAGCGTGAGATCGCCGGCGACCTGCACATCGGCGGGCATGGTCAATTCACCCTGGCCTTGCAATGGCAACAGGCCGAGCGAGCGCGGCCCGGATTTTTCCAGCAGCCACAACTGCAGGCTGTGCGCCTGCGCATCGACCGCATAACGGCCGGCGGCGGCGACCTTGATGACATGACGGTCGGGGTAGATCGACACCATCCACTTCGCCTGCGACTTGGCCGGTTGCAGGATCGCGACATACGGCATAGGTGACTTCACCGGCACTTCGATGCGCACAGTGCGAGTCTCGATCTGCGGTGGGGTCTGGACCTGCTGCCACAGGCCGATGGCCAATGCCAGGGACGCCGCAGTCGACAGCAGCGCCCAGGCGCGCCAGGGTCCGCGAGAGGACGGCGCGACGGCGGCAGGCCGGATGGGGCGCACTTTTTTCGCATCGGCATTGATGCGGTAGTTGATGCTGGCCCAGACCAGCGGTCGCGGTGTCTCCGGCGTGTAAGCCTTGCTCAGTTCGCCCAGCCGCGCTTCCCAGCCGTGAACCTCGTCTCGCAGCCAGGCGTCGCCGGCCAGCAGCCGCTCGAACCGCGCACGCGCACGGCCCTGCAGGGTGCCGAGCACGTATTCGGCAGCAAGCATCTGGCGCAGTTTGCGGTTCTGGTATTTCATGATTCGAGACACTCGCGCAGCCGCGCCAGGCCGCGGCGCACCCAGCTTTTCACCGTGCCCAGCGGTGCGCCGAGGCGCTGCGCCAGTTCTTGATGCGTGTAGCCTTCGTAATAGGCCAGCAGCACACTCTGCCGCTGTTCCGCCTGCAAACCTTTCATGCAATTTTCCAGCTGCCCGATGCCTTCGCTTTCGACCGCCCGATCCTCCGGGCTTTCGGCCGCGTCGGCCATCGAGTACGGCTGCTCCTCGCCCTCTTCGGGCATTTCCACTTCTGGCCGTTTCATGCGCAGAAGGTCCAGCGCGCGGTAGCGCGCCACCGTCATCAGCCAAGTCAGCGGCGCGCCTTTCTGGGGCTGGTAGGTCTCGGCTTTTTGCCAGACCTTGAGGAAGCAATCCTGTAAAGCCTCTTCCGCCCAGTCCCGTCTTTTGAGCATACGCAGCAGCAGGCCAAACAGATGCGATGAGCTGGTCGCGTAAAGCTCGCGGAAAGCGGCCTGGTCGCCACTTGCGGTGCCGGCAAGCAAGCGCGCCAGATGTTCAGCGTCAGCCATTTAGGGGAGTGCCTGGTTCAGAAAGCGGGTCATATGGACAAATAATCATAACCGATGCTTGGCGCAAAACGTGTACGGATTCATTTTCGCCGGAATGGCAGCAGCAGCAGTGACGTGATGGTCTGTTGCTCATCGTCGCGGAATTCAGCCAAACCGAGCCGCATCGCCACATGGCCTTCCCGCGGCTGCGGGGTATAGCTGTGGAACAGGAAATCCCACACCGACAGTACATTGCCGTAATTGCTGTCGGTTTCTTCACGGTGCAGCGAATGGTGGACGCGATGGAAGTCGGGTGTGACCAGCAGCCAGCGCAGCCAGTGGTCGCCGCGCAGCTGGAGATTGGCGTGATTGAACAGCGCGGCGGCATTGAGCCCGATCTCGAACAGGATCACTGCAGCCAGCGGCGCGCCCAGCGCCAGCACGACCCCCATCTTGTAGAGCATCGACAACAGGATCTCCAGCGGATGAAAGCGCAGCGCGGTGGTGACGTCGAACGCAATGTCGGAGTGATGCGCGCGATGCAGTCGCCACAGCAGCGGCAGCGCATGCATCGCACGGTGCTGCCAGTAGATCGCGCAGTCGAGCAGCAGCCAGGCGATGATCACGGAGACTGCGGCGGGCAATTGGAACTGGTTGAACAAGCCCCAGCCGGTCTGCTGCGCGCGCACCGCAACGCCGACAGCCAGCAGCGGCAGCAGGCGCACGACCAGTGCACCGGCCAGCGCAAGGCCGAAATTGGCTGGCCAGCGCAAGCGCCTTAACGGAGCCTCGCGCCGTCGCGGCAGGCGCTGCTCCAGCGTAAGCATCAGCGCCAGCACCGCGGCGAACATGCTGATGCGCAATTCCCAGCCACTCGCGGCAATCCAGTGCAGCATCGCCATCCCGGTATAATTCACCCCAGCAGTCTATTTCATCCCATCCATCATCTGGAGCGCCCGTGACCACTGGCTCCTTTCCCCTTATCCGTCCGCGCCGCCTGCGCCAGTCCGAATTCATCCGCAGCATGGTGCGCGAGACGCGGCTGGTGCCGCAGCAGCTGATCCAGCCGCTATTCGTCGCCGAAGGCACCCTGAAAGGACCGGTGGCGTCGATGCCGGGCGTCATGCGCCTTGATCTGCAGGAGCTGGCGCGCGAGGCGCGGGCGCTGCATCAGCTCGGCATCGGCTGCATCGCGCTGTTCCCGGTGATTCCGCAAGCACTCAAAAACGAACGCGGCGAAGCCGCGCTGCAGCCGGACGGCCTGGTGCCGCGCGCGATCCAGGCGGTGAAGGCGGCCTGCCCGGACATCGGTGTGATGGTCGACATTGCGCTGGACCCGTACACCACGCACGGTCACGACGGCCTGCTCGACGCGCGTGGACTGGTCGACAACGATGCCACCGTCGAGATCCTGCGGCGGCAAGCACTGCTGTACGCGCGCGCCGGCGCTGACATCGTCGCGCCCAGCGACATGATGGACGGGCGTGTCGGCCAGATTCGCCAGGTACTGGAACGCGACGGCCTGCGCAACACCGTGATCATGTCCTACGCCGCGAAATACGCGTCGGCGTTCTACGGCCCGTTCCGTGACGCCGTTGGCTCGGCCTCGGCACTCAAGGGCGGCGACAAGCGCAACTATCAGATGGACCCGGCCAACACCGACGAGGCACTGCGCGAAGTCGAGCTGGACCTTCAGGAAGGCGCGGACATCGTCATGGTCAAGCCGGGCCTGCCGTATCTGGACATCATCCGCCGCGTGAAAGACCGTTTCGAAGTACCGGTCGCGGCCTACCAGGTCAGCGGCGAATACGCCATGCTCAAGGCCGCCGCCGCCAGCGGCTGGCTCGACGAAGAGAAGGCGATGATGGAGGCGCTGCTGTGTTTCCGCCGCGCCGGCGCCGACATGATCCTCAGCTACTACGCCAGGCAGGCCGCCGCCTGGCTGGCCCGATAAGGAACCTGCTTTTCATGGACCGCTACGCCGTCATCGGGCAACCCGTTGCCCATAGCAAATCGCCTTTTATCCACGCGCAGTACGCGCGCCAGACTGCACAATCGCTGAGCTATACGGCGATAGAGGTCGCGGCGGACGCGCTGGAGCCAACGCTCAGGCGCCTGCACGATGAAGGCTATCTCGGCATCAACATCACGTTGCCGCACAAGGTCGCGGCGGCGGCGTTGTGCGAAGAGGTGAGCGAGCGAGCAAAGCTGGCCGGCGCGGTCAACATCCTGAGCCGCACCGGCAGCGGCTGGCGCGGCGACAACACCGATGGCGAAGGACTGGTGCGCGACCTGACGCGTAATCTGCATCTGTCGATCGCCGGAAAGCGCCTGCTGGTGCTGGGCGCCGGCGGCGCGGCACGCGGCATTCTCAAGCCGCTGCTTGACGAAAAACCGGTGTCACTGACCCTGACCAACCGCAATCCCTGGAAGCCGGAGGAACTGGCGCCGCAGTTCACGGCCTACGGCAATATCCTTCCCTGCACCCATCTGGCGATCAAGGGCGATCAGTTCGATCTCATCATTCATGCCACGTCCGCCGGACACGACGGCGCGATGCCGCGCATCGCCGATCACATCCTCGCGCCGGGCGGCAGCTGTTACGACCTCAGCTACGGCAGGGCTTTTGAAGTTTTCGCGGCGTGGGCGCGCGGCGAAGGCGCAACGCGCATTACCGACGGACTGGGCATGCTCGCCGAACAGGCGGCGGCGGCGTTTCGCATCTGGCGTGGCGTGGAACCGGAGACCGCGGCGGTGATCGCGAGCCTGCGTGCCAGCGCCAGTGCCATCGACGACGATGCCGAAACCGGCATCCTCGACAGCAGCGCCAAGGCGCGCTCGGCTGCCGCGCACACCTCGGCCGCGCACTCGGTGGCGGCGGAGGATTGATTTTTCGGCCGCCAAGCGCTGCCCGCTGTGCCCGGATTCGCAACATCAACTGTTATAAAAAATACAGAAATTTAATGTTTGTATTATAAATTATAACGCCCAGGATTCTGTAGCAGGCAACAGCGGGACAGGTTTGCTGTGGCATCAATTGCCGAAAATCCGTCGATGACTCAAGTTTCCGACGCCGGCGGCTCTGCGGCTGGAGCATCGGCCTTGCGCGGCGTAACCCAGCGCGCGGCAAGGATGCCGATTTCATAAAGCAGGTAGGCCGGCACCGCCAGCAGGACCTGAGACAGCACATCCGGCGGCGCGAAAATCGCGGCGATGATGAACACCCCGACAATCACATAATCGCGCCGCGCCGCCAGCTGTGCCGGCGTGACGAAACCGGTGCGCACCAGCAGCACGATCGCCACCGGCGTCTCGAAGGCGAAACCGAAAGCCAGGAACAGGGTGAAGACGAAATCCAGGTACTTGTTGATATCGGTCATCACCGCCACGCCCTGCGGCGCGATGTGGACCATGAAGCGGAACACGTTGGGCAGCACCAGGAAATAGGCGAAGGAGACGCCGGCGTAGAACAGCAGGGTGCTGGACGTCAGCAACGGCACCACCAGGCGCTTCTCGCTCTTGTACAGGCCCGGTGCGACGAATGCCCAGATCTGGTAGAGCACCCAGGGAATCGCGGCAGCGACGGCGAGGATGCCGGCCAGCTTGATCGGCGCCAGGAACGGCGCCGCCACCTCGGTGGCAATCATCGACGAGCCCGGCGGCAGCAGCCGCATCAGCGGGTGTGCGATCCAGGTGTAGATATCCCGCGAATACCAGGCCAGTGGCAGAAAGAAAATGCCGACGCCGTAGATGATGCGCAGCAGACGCGCGCGCAACTCCAGCAGGTGGGTCATCAGGGGTTGTTCGCCGCCGGTCTCGCCTGTCGGGGCGGATTCTTCGCTCACGGTTTCTTGATGTCGGCGTGGATGTCTGCTGTGGTCTTGCGTGCGGTGTCTTCGCTGCTGGCGGCGAATTTGCGCATTGCGTCTTCGCCGGCGCTGACGTGCTCGGTCAATGCACGCCGGGCTTCATCGAGTTGCCGCTTGAGATCGGACACCTGGGTTTCGCGTTCCAGTTCGGCGGAGAGATTGCGCATATAGCTTCTGGCGTGTCCGACCCAGCGGCCGAGAGTGCGCGCGACCACCGGCAGGCGCTCCGGCCCCAGCACCACCAGCGCCACCACCAGGCACAGTGCGATCTCGGGAAAGCTGATGTCGAACATCGTAGGGGCGCCCTGTGAACCGGGAATCAGACCTTGTGGTCGGTCTCGGTCTTGTCCGACGCCTTGAGCAGTTCGGCGGTTTTCTGATCGGCCTCGACTTCGCCTTCCTTCATCGACTGCTTGAAGTTCTTGACCGCGCTACCCAGATCGCCGCCGGCATTGCGCAGCTTGCGGGTTCCAAAAATCAGTACAACGATAAGCAGGACGATAAGCCAGTGCCAGATGCTGAAACTACCCATGTTGACCTCCTTGTTGCATGCGGCCGGCCTTTTCCTCAAGGCCGGAAGTGCCCATACGGCGGGCGAGTTCGGTGGTAATGGCGCCGACCGGAATGTCGCGCGAAGCCATCAGCACCAGACTGTGAAACCACAGGTCCGCCAATTCATAGACCAGCGCGGCATCGTCCGGGTTCTTGGCGGCGATGATGGTTTCCGCAGCCTCCTCACCCAGCTTCTTGAGAATCACGTCGGTGCCGCGCGCGTAAAGGCTGGCGACATAGGATTTGCCGGCAGCAGCGGACTTGCGCTCGACCAGGGTCTGGTAGAGATCGACAAGGACATCGACGGGCGCACGGTTCATGCGGGTAGTGTAGCGCGTTGAATCCGTCAGGCTGCTGTGCGTGGTCAGACGCGAACGCAAACGCCCTTGCCGGCCAGAAATTGCTTGGCCTGGCCGACGGTGAAAGTGCCCTGGTGAAAAATGCTGGCGGCCAGCACTGCGTCGGCGCGGCCGGCCTCGAAGCCTTCGTAGAGATGTTCCAGCGTGCCGACGCCGCCGCTGGCGATCACCGGCACCGGCACCGCGTCGCTGACAGCACGCAGGAATTCGACGTCATAACCGGCCTTGGTGCCATCGCGATCCATGCTGGTCAACAGCAGTTCGCCGGCGCCCATCCCGACCATCTTCGCCGCCCATTCGACGGCATCCAGCGCGGTGCCTTTGCGGCCGCCATGGGTGAACACTTCCCAGCGCGGGGGCTCTTTTTTCTTGCTGACGCGCTTGGCGTCGATGGCAACGACGATGCACTGAACACCATAGCGGTCGCCGGCCTCGGAAACGAATTCCGGACGCTCCACGGCGGCTGTGTTGATACTGACCTTGTCGGCGCCACGCGACAGCAGGGCACGCACATCGGCACAACTGCGTACACCACCGCCGACGGTCAGCGGAATATAGATTTCACGCGCCACGGCCTCGACGGTCGCGAACAGGGTCGGGCGGTCGTCCGAACTGGCGGTGATGTCGAGGAACACCAGTTCGTCGGCGCCCTGCTGGTCATAGCGCCGCGCCACTTCCACCGGGTCACCGGCGTCGCGGACGTCCTCGAACTTGACGCCCTTGACCACACGACCGCGGTCGATGTCCAGGCAGGGGATGATGCGTTTGGCAAGCATGGGTTTATTGCGCGATCTTGAGCGCATCGGCCAGCGTGAAGCCGCCTTCATACAAGGCACGGCCGATGACTGCGCCGATTACGCCATCACTCTCGATTTCCTTGAGCTTGCGGATATCGTCGAGCGTGCTGACGCCGCCGCTGGCGAACACCGGCGTATTGACTGCCTGCGCCAGCTTGCGGGTGGCCTCGGCATTGAAGCCCTTCATCATGCCGTCGCGGCCGATGTCGGTGTAGACGATGGCTTCGACGCCGTCGCGCGCGCAGTGTTTGGCCATTTCGATGGCGTCATGCTGGGTCAGCTTGGCCCAGCCGTTGAGTGCGAGGCGCCCGTCCTTGGCATCGAGACTGACCATGATGTGGCGCGGAAATTCGATGCAGAGATCGCGCAGGAAGTGCGGCGCATTCACGGCCTTGGTGCCGATGATCACCAGTTGCACGCCGGCATCCAGGTAGCGCTGCACGGTCTTTTCGTCGCGGATGCCGCCGCCAATCTGCACCGGCACATTCACTGCGGCGGCGATCTGCTCGACCACGTCGAGGTTGACCGGCTCGCCCTTGAAGGCGCCGTCAAGATCGACGACGTGCAGGCGCTGCGCGCCTTCGTCCACCCATTTTTTGGCGAACGCAACGGGATCGTCGGAAAAAACCGTAACTTCGTCCATGCGGCCCTGACGCAGGCGCACGCACTGTCCATTCTTGAGGTCAATCGCGGGAATTAACAGCATGAGCTGTGGTCGGCAGGTGATGTGGAGAGGGGCGGGATGCGGCCGTTTCGAAGAGGCTGTTTTGCTGCTATCTGGGCGGGAATCCTGCTACCCGAACTCTGCACCAAACAGGGATGCGGAGCAAGCCGGAAGCCGTGATTGCGCGAGCGATGGTTTCAGGGCGTCCAGTTGACGAAATTGGCCAGCAAGGCCATGCCGGCGTTCTGGCTTTTTTCCGGGTGAAACTGAAACGCGACGATATTGTCCCGCGCCAGCGCGGAGGCAAAGGCGCGGATGTAGCTCGTCGTACCCAGAATGTGAGCGGGATTCTGCGGTTGGGCATGGTAGCTGTGCACGAAGTAGAACCAGCTGTCGTCCGGCACGCCGGCCCAGACCGGATGCTTAATCGTCTGCCTGACCCGATTCCAGCCCATATGCGGCACTTTCAAGCGCTCTGTCTCGCCGCTGGCAGCTGGGTCGGGGAAGCGCACCACCTCGCCCGGAAACAATCCCAGCGCGGCGACACCGCCATTTTCCTGGCTGTGCTCCAACATCACCTGCATGCCCAGGCAGATGCCGAGCAGCGGTTTGCGCTTGGCCGCTTCGATCACCAGGTCGTTGAGTTCGAGCCGGCGCAATTCCTGCATGCAGGCGCGCACGCCACCGACGCCGGGCAGTACGATACGGTCGCATTTGAGCAGCTTTTCCGGGTCGTAGCTGATTTCCACGCGGCCGCCATCGGCGACCCGCTCCAGCGATTTGCCGAGCGAGTGCAAATTACCCATGCCGTAATCGATAACCCCGATGGACGCCATATCAGCAGGTCAAGGTGCCCTTGGTCGAAGGCATCGCGTCGGCCGCGCGCGGGTCGGTCGCCAGCGCCATGCGCAGCGCACGGCCGAAGGCCTTGAAGCAGGTTTCGGCGATATGGTGCGCATTGCGGCCGCGCAGGTTGTCGATGTGCAGGGTCAGTTTGGCGTGGTTGGCGAAGCCCTGGAAGAACTCGCGGAACAGGTCGACGTCGAACTCGCCGATGCGCGCACGCGGATATTCGACGAAATACTCCAGTCCCGGACGGCCGGAAAAGTCCACGACAACGCGCGACAGTGCCTCGTCCAGCGGCACATAGGCATGGCCGTAGCGGACAATGCCTTTCTTGTCCCCGACCGCCTTGTCAAAAGCCTGGCCCAGGGTGATGCCGATGTCTTCCACCGAGTGGTGATCGTCGATGTGGCGGTCGCCGGCGCATTCCACGCTCAGGTCGATCAGGCCATGCCGCGCGACCTGGTCCAGCATGTGATCGAGAAAGGCGATATTGGTTTTCAGGCGCGACTCGCCGCTGCCGTCGAGGTTGATCTCGGCGCGGATGCGGGTCTCTTTGGTCTCGCGCGTTACTGCGGCGCGACGGGCAACTGGAGGAGCCAAGAGGCGAACCAGAGTCTGAAAGGGCCGCTAGGATACTCTGCACCGCAGCAAATTTGAACCCGGTCACGGTTCGTCTTGACCCTGTCGCATGGAAGTGATGGGATGTTGCCCAGCACTGTTTTTGTGCAGCCAAGGGGAATTTCGATGCGCATACTCATCAGCAGTTTCGTACTCGCGTGCTGCGTCTTGCCGCTGAGCGCCAGCGCCACCGGCCTCAAACCCGGCAAATGGCAGATCACCGCCACCATGGACATGGGCAAGGACGCGCCCGCGATGCCCGCTCTCAGCGCCGAGCAGATGGAGGCGATGAAACGCGCGGGGGTAAAAATGCCTTCGATGAACGGCCCGCATACCATGATGACCTGTGTCTCGCCGCAGGATGCCGCCAGCGGCAAGCCGCCGATGAAGGAAGACAGCGGCTGTACCATGAAAAACTTAAAGCATGAAGGCAATCACAGCTCCGGCGAGATGGTCTGCGACGGCCAGTTCAAGGGCACCGGCACGTTTGAAATGACCGCTGACGGTGATACCGGCTTCACCTCGAAAATGCACATGGAGGGCAGTGCGCACGGACAGCCCGTGAACATGACCACCACCTCCAGCGGGCACTGGCTCGGAGCGAGCTGCAAGTAGCGGAGGGTGCGACGCGGCTGGTCAGTGCGCTTCCAGCCAGAACGTCACCGGGCCGTCGTTGACCAGCACGACCTGCATATCCGCTCCGAACAGGCCGCTGGCGACTTGCGGATGTCCGCGCCGCGCCGCAGCGACCAGTTCATCGAATAATTCGCGTGCACGCGCGGGTTCCGCGGCGGCGGTGAAGCTGGCGCGGTTGCCGCTGCCGGTATCGGCGGCCAGCGTGAACTGCGGCACCAGCAGCAGTCCGCCGCCGAGATCCGTCAGCGACCGGTTCATGCGGCCCTGCGCATCGGCAAACACGCGGTAGGCCAGCAGGCGCTGCGCCAGCCGCTGCGCCTGTGCGACGCCATCGCCGCGCTGCACGCCGACCAGCACCAGCAGGCCCCGCCGGATCGCTGCGACCTGCTGTCCGTCGACGTTCACCGCGGCCTGGCTGACCCTTTGCAATAGTCCGATCATCGTCGGCAGCCTCCTCTCATCCGAACCACACTTGCACAGGATATTTTCCGGCGGCAATTGCACCACAGTCATGATCTTGTAACATTCCGACATGGAAAATCGGACTTTCGCGCTGCGCCTGCTCGTTATCCTGTTCACGATTGCCCTGATCGGCTTCTGGGCCGAGGCCGCACTGGATTTCTCGCTGGCGATCGACCCGATCACCGGCCAGCATGTGCAACTATCGCAGTTGCAGGTGACACCGGCGATGATCCGCGCGGTGGCGTCGCCGTTCTCGCGCGCCTACAACAACATCATTGCGCTGCTGCTGACTTTCATCGCCCTGGCGATTCCGATCACCGCCAATCTTTACACGCCCAAGCTGGTCGAAATCTTCATTCGCGACCGCATCAACCTGTCCGTGCTGTGCGGCTGCGCACTGCTGGCGGCGCACTCGATTTTCGCGATCAGCATTTCCTTCGATCACTGGGCCGGGACGATCCCGTTCTGGACCGATTGCGTGGGCGCGATGATCGGCTGGATCCTGCTGCTGCCGTATTACTTTTATGTCCTCAGCTTTCTCGATCCGGTCACCATCATCAAGCGTGTGCACCGCAGTTTGAAGGAAGAACTTGAGGATGCCGCGCGCGGCAAGTATCCGGTGAAGGTGGCGCAGCAGCGCGTCAACCAGCGCATCATCAATCTCGGCAGCGTGCTGCTGCGCGCGGCGGATCGCGCCGACCGCGATGTCACCTTCGAGGCAATCAGGACCCACATGCTGGAACTGGCGCGGGTACGCGCGATCAAGCAGCGTCTGCCGGCGGAATTTTTCAAGGTCAACAATGCGCTGATGATCGGCATGTCCAGCGATGGCACCGACATCCTCAGCGACGAGCGCACCTGGATGGAGTATCGCATCGTCCGTCACCTGATCCTGGCCTACAAGAGCGCGGTCGCAAAAATGCCCGACGGCGCCAGCGCGCTGGCGCACGCAGTTAAAAATGCCGCCCACGAAGAGGCCTGCGGCCGCAACGACGCGGTCTATTACCTGCTGGTGCGGACACTCAACACCTTCATGCGCGAAGCGATCAAGAAGAAGGAAAACGCGCCGGTGTTCAACGCCGTCTACAACTACAAGACGCTGGCGCGCCGCCTGCTTGCGGACCGTCCGGAGCTGGTGCCTGAGCTGGCGCAGCACCTGCACTACTACGCCAATTTCGCACGCAGCCAGGGCCTGGGATTCATCTACGAACTGATCAGCTACGAGCTGGCCGAACTGACCGAGCTGGCGTTTCAGCGCGAGGCTGCGCCGGCGCAGATCCTGCTCGACACGCTGCTGCAACTGCATGGCTCGGACCAGCATCTGGGCCTGATCAAATCGCGTGCAATCCTCGGCGCATATTTTCTGGAACACGGCCGCGTCCCCGAACTGGCGCGGCTCGAAATTTCGCTGGCACGCGTGCCGTCATCCATGCTGGTGCGCGCACATGATGAAATCGTCAACACCCACGAGCGCATGTTCTGGGAAGTCACCGACCGTGCGACCAATTTCGATTATGTCGCCGATGACCGTCGCGAATGGGTCGGCAACCTGTTCAATCACCTGATGGCCACGACAGGGCGGCCGGCGATTCCGTAAACTTCCGTCACCGGCGTTCGCGCCTTCATCGGGATTACCCCATGCGCACGCTGTTATATGCATTGGCCTGGCTACCACTGCTGTTCCTGCAGGGTCTCGGCACCGCCGCCGGCTGGGCCTTGTGGCTCACCCACTCCTCGCGCCGCAAGGTGGCGTTGCGCAACATCAGTCGCTGCATGCCGGAACTGTCCGCGGCCGAGCAGGCGCGGATCGCGCGCGTTTCAATCGGCCATGAAATCGCCACTTATCTCGAGACCGCGCGGGTCTGGCTCGGCCCGTCACGGGCGGTGAAATCGGCAGTGAAGGAATGGCGTGGCATCGCGGCACTGGATCGCGCCTTTGCCAAGAACAAAGGTGTAATCCTGTTGACGCCGCACCAGGGCGCTTTCGAAGCGGTGGCGATACCGATGTCTTCGACCTATCCGTTCTATGGCATCTACAAGGAGCAGAAGGGCGCGGTCAATGAACTGTCCCTCACCGGCCGCTGCCGCTTCGGCGGGCGCATGGTCAAAGCCGAGGCCGGCGTGCGCAAGGCGGCGCTGCCGCTGCTGGAACAGCACTTCGGCGTCTACTACATGCCGGACCAGGACCCGCCGGAAGGCCGCGGCGTGTTCGTGCCGTTCATGGGCGTGGCCGCGCACACGCCGACGCTGATCGCGCGCATGGTCAGCGAGTCCGGCGCGCCGGCGGTTTTCATGTTCGGCGAACGTCTGCCGTGGGCGCGCGGTTACATCGCGCATTACTTCGACGCGCCGGCAGGCATCTACGATCGGGACGTAACGGTCTCGACCACGGCGATGAATCAGGGCCTGGCACAGTGCGTGCGCGCCTGCCCGGAGCAGTACTGGTGGGGCTACAAGCGCTTCCGTCGCCAACCCGCGGGCGAACCGGACTTTTACGCCTGAGACGGCGCGACTAGAATCGCGCGTCATGAAGAGCCTGCTCCGCACTAGTTTCATCCTGCTCGGCCTGCTGCCGCTGGGGCTGATGCATGCCATCGGCGTGCTGGTCGGCACGCTGCTGTGGCTGACGCCGAACAAGCCGCGGCGCATGACCCTGCATCACCTGGCGCTGTGCCTGCCGGAGCTGAATCCCGCGCAAAGAAATCGCCTCGCGCGCCGCAGCCTGGTGCAGAGCGCGTGCAGCATCTTCGAGTTGCCGGCAATCTGGTACGGGCCGCGCGGACGCTTGCAGCGCTGGCTCAACCAGAGCGCCGCCGGTGCGCAACTGCGTGCGTTGCACGCCGGTGGCAAGGGCGTGATCCTGCTGTGCCCGCACATCGGCGCGTGGGAACTGGCCGGCATGTTCTGCGCCGCCAACGGCCCGATGACCTCACTCTACAAGCCGCAGAAGGGCGCGCTCGACGCGCTGATTCTGGAAGGCCGCGAACGCCTCGGTGCGCGGCTCGTGCCGACCGCCGGCAAGGGCGTCAAGGCGCTGCTGCAGGCGCTGGCGCAGCGCGAGATGATCGGCATCCTGCCGGACCACGATCCGCCGGAAGGCGCCGGCGTGTTCGCGCCGCTGTTCGGCATCCCCGCGCACACCACCGCGCTGGTCAACAAGCTGGCGACACGCAGCGGCGCGCCGGTGTGGTTCTGCGTCGCCGAGCGCCTGCCGTGGGCGCGCGGTTTCCGCATCCATCTCAGGCCGTTGCCCACGCCGTTGGCCACCGTCGAGGCCGGCGCAGCTGCACTCAACCTTGCAATCGAGCAGGTAGTGCGCGATCTGCCCGAGCAGTACTGGTGGAGCTACAAACGCTTCCGCCGCTTGCCGCCGGGCACGCCCGATCCCTACCAAGGTCTCTGATGCGGATTGCACCGCCTCCCGCTGTTGCGGATTTGGGCGCTCAGTTTGTTTTTATATATTAACTTAAAATTAAATTAAACAACATTTAATAACTCATTCCCTGCGTAATTTGTCGACAGCGGGGCATGCAATTCCGCCTGCCGCCCGTAGAATGCCGCTCCTTTTACGGAACTCACGCGGCGCGTCTTGGTCAGAAGCGCGCGTTTCCACCAACAAGAAGCGAGTGCATGGATAGCGAAATCCTGATTGAGGCGCGCGGGCTGACCCGCCGCTACGGCCCGGCGACAGCCGTGTCGAATTTGAGCCTGACCCTGCGCAAGGGCGAGATTCTCGGCATGCTCGGCCCCAACGGCGCCGGCAAATCCACCACCATGAAAATGCTCACCGGCAACCTCGCGCCCAGCGATGGCGAGGCCCGGATCAAGGGCATCAGCCTGCACGATGCGCCGACCGCGGCGAAGCAGCATCTGGGCTATCTGCCGGAACAACCGCCGGTGTATCCCGAACTCACCGTCGACGAATACCTGCGCTATTGCGCCGGACTGCACGGCATTGCCGTCGGCGAACGCGCCGCGGCGGTGGCACTGGCGAAAAAATCCTGCGGCCTCACCGATGTCGGCGGACGCCTGATCGGCAACCTGTCGAAGGGCTATCAACAGCGCGTCGGCCTGGCGCAGGCAATCATCCATCGGCCCTCGGTGATCGTGCTCGACGAGCCCACCGTCGGTCTCGATCCGATCCAGATCCGCGAAATCCGCGCGCTGATCAGCGAGCTGGGCAAATCACACAGCGTGATTCTGTCCAGCCACATCCTGCCGGAGATTCAGTCGGTGTGTACACGCGTGATGATCATCAACAAGGGCCGCGCGGTCTACGACCAGCCGGTGGTGGCGACGCGCAACGCGCGGATGGAATCGCTGACGGTGACGCTGAAGCGACCGCCGGCGCTGGAAACGCTGAGCCGCATCGTCGGCATCGCCGGCGCCGAAGATCTCGGCAGCGGTCGCTTCCGGCTGATGCTCGCCGGCGGCAATGATCCGCGCGAGGTACTCGTCGATGCCGCCGTCAACGGCAACTGGGGCTTGATCGAACTGTCGCCGGAAGTGAAAACCCTCGAAGACATCTTCGTCGAACTCACCTCAGGCGACGAACACGATCCGCGGGTACCGGGACAAGGAAGGAAAGCCGCATGAAGAACATTCTGGCAATTGCCGGCACCGAGAGCCGGCGCATTTTTGTCTCGCCGCTGGCGTGGACCGTGCTCGGCGTGGTGCAGCTGATCCTCGGCATCGTGTTCGTGCTGACGCTGCTCGATTTCGCGCGCATCGCCGGCATGTCGGATGGCGGCTACGGCGTTTCGGATTATGTCGGCGGCTCGGTATTCGGTTTCGCCGTGATCGTGCTGCTGCTGGTGATGCCGCTGATGACCATGCGTCAGTTCGCCGAAGAGCGTAAATCCGGCAGCCTGACGCTGCTGTTCTCGGCGCCGGTGTCACTCACCGAAATCGTGCTGGGGAAATTCTTCGGCCTGATGACTTTCGTGATCGCGGTGCTGGCGCTGCTGGCGCTGATGCCGTTCGCACTGATTCCGGCGACGCACCTCGACATCGGCCGCATCCTCGCCGGCCTGTTCGGCCTGTTCATGCTGATGATGGCATTCGGCTCAGCCGGCCTGTTCGTGTCATCGCTGACGCGCGAACCGACCATCGCCGCGGTCGGCAGTTTCGGCCTGTTGCTGGTGATCTGGCTGATCAACATGCTGTCCTACAACGACAGCATCCCGTTCGGCAGCGTGTTCGGCTACCTGTCGCTGATCGGCCACTTCGAGAGCATGCGGCGCGGCATCTTCGACAGCGCCGACGCAATCTATTACGTGCTGTTCACCACGCTGTTCCTGTGGCTGACCGTGCAACGGCTCGACATGGAACGGAACTGAAGCCATGACCAAAAAACAAACCCTGATTCAACAACTGCTCGCGGCGGCGCTGTTCATTGCCGCGCTGATCCTGGTCGGCTGGCTGTCGGTGCGCTACAAGACCCAGATCGACTGGACCGCGGGCAAGCGCAACTCGATTTCCGCGGCCAGCATCAAGCTGCTCAAGTCCATGCCGGACCCGATCGAATTCATCGCGTTCGTGCCCTCCGGGGATTCCAACGTGCGCAACAGCCTGCAGTTCGACATCGAGCGCTATTCGCGCGACAAGGCCAACGTCTCGCTGAAATTCGTCGATCCGAGCGCGCAGCCCAAGCAGGCACGCGCGCTCAACGTCACCGCGCCGGGTGAAGTGGTCGTTGAATACCAGGGCCGTCACCAGACGCTGACCGCGACCACCGAACAGGCGATCAGCACCGCCCTGCAGCGCCTGAGCTATTCCGGCGAACAATGGGTCGTGTTCCTCGAAGGCGAAGGCGAACGCGCCATCGACAAGGATACCGACGACACCTCGCTGACCAAGTTCGCCGGTGTGCTGCGCGACAAGGGCCTCAAGGTGCAGGCGCTGAACCTGGTGAAGACGCCGAAGATTCCCGACAACACCTCGGTGCTGGTGCTGGCGAGTCCGTCCAGCCGGCTGCTGCCCGGCGAAGTCAAGATGATCCAGGATTACGTCGATCAGGGCGGCAACCTGCTGTGGCTGGCCGACCCGGATTATCCGACCGGCGCCGACGCGCTGGCGCAGGATCTAGGCATCACCTGGCAGAACGGCTACGCGATTTTCCCCGACTACAAGATCATCGGCACCGGCAATCCCGGCTATTACGCCGCGACCGACTATCCGCCCAACCCGGTGACGCAGGGCCTCGATCAGGTCACGCTGTTCCCGCTGGTGCGCTCGCTGACCACCGACGGCAAAATCACCGGCTGGCACGCACAGCCGCTGCTCAAGACCAATGACATTTCCTGGCTGGCGACCGGCGACATCTCCTCCGGCGTGGTCGAAAAAACCGCCAGGGACATCCCCGGCCCGCTCAACATCGGCATGACGCTGACGCGCGACTACAAGGATCCGAAGGATGCGAAGGCCAAGCCGCGGCCACAGCGCATCGCGCTGATCGGCGACTCCGATTTTCTGTCCAACATGTTCCTCGGCCAGCTTGGCAACCAGCAACTCGGGCTCAATCTGGTGCAATGGCTGGCGTCACACGACGCACAGCTCAACATCGATATCAAGAAAGCGCCAGACACCTCGCTGTATCTGCCGGGCTGGGCGCTGATGATGATCGGCGCCGGCTTTGTGCTGGTGTTGCCGCTGCTGCTGATCGGTGGCGGCATCACGCGCTGGGCGCTGCGTCGCAGGAAATAAGGAACGCTCCGCTGATGCGGTGGCGGGCCCTGCCCGCGATGGCTGCGCATGAAAGCCATCGTGGGCAGGGCCCGCGCCTGCAGTCGCATGCAATGAGGATGCACGGATGAATCGCACGACACTCAATCTCGCTCTGGTCGTTGTCGTCGCCGGTCTCGGCGCGGCGGTTTTCTTCAGCCAGAAAAAACCGGTAAAACTGCCGCCGCTGACGCCGTTTACCGCAAAAACCCTCGACAGCGTGGTGCTTTCGCATCCGGGCTCGCCGGACATCAAGCTGCAAAAAATCCATGGTGCGTGGCAGATCACCGCGCCGGTGCAGACCGCGACCGATCCATTCGAGATGAATGCGTTCACCGATCTTGCCAGCGAACAGGTCAAGACCACGTTCGATCCGAAACAGGTCGACCTCAAGGATCTCGGCCTCGACCCGCCGGCCTACAGCGTCACGCTCAACGGCCAGAAAATCGATTTTGGCGGCGTCGAGCCGATCAACTATGGCCGCTACGTTCTCACCGGCGGCAAGGCCCGGGTGATTGCGGACCCGCCCGGCACCGCGCTGGATGCCGATTACTCCGATCTGGTCAGCCGCGCCCTGCTACCGGATGGCGCGCAGATCACCGCCATCACACTGCCCGGACAAACCATCACGCGCAGCGCCGACGACAAGAGCTGGACGCTGACACCTGCACACCCTGAACTGAAGGATGCCGATATCCAGAAATTCGCTGATGCCTGGTCCCATGCAAAATCCATGTGGAACGCAGCAAATCCGAAAGCGAACGACAGCAACAGCGGCAAGGACGAGTCCGTCGAGATCACGCTCAAGGGTCAGGCGCCGATCAGGTTCGATGTCATCTCACGCACGCCGGAGTTGATCATTGCGCGGCCCGATCTCGGCGTGCGCTACACCCTGTCCAAGCAACTCGTCGATGCGTTGCTGCAACTGCCCAAGCCCGAACCTGCGCCTGCCGCAGTGACTGAAAAAGCTGCCACAGCCCCCGCGACGCAATCTGCAGTGCCTAAAAAATAAATCGCCCGCTTGTGACCTGTTTACGACTCATATTTCCTTCATTCCGGCGCCCCACAGGGACTCCGGACAACCGAGTCAACGTAGCCCGGATGAAGTGAAACGAAATCCGGGGAGGTCGATCCGCAGCGCGCCCCGGATTGCACTGCGTTTCATCCGGGCTACTACTTATTTCTTGTATAGGAGCGAGCCCTGCCCGCGATAATGCACGGCGCATTCCCTACAATGCGCCATGCCTGAACTGCCTGAAGTCGAAACCGTCCGCCGCGGCATAGAGCCGCATGTCCTCGGCCGCAAGATCGTTGGCGTCACCGTGCGCGATGCGCGCCTGCGATGGCCGGTGCCGGCGAATCTCGCCGCAACACTCACCGGCAAGAAAATCACCGGCACCGCGCGGCGCGGAAAATACCTGCTGCTGCAACTCTCCGGCGGCGATCGCCTGATCATCCACCTCGGCATGTCCGGCCGCCTGTTCGTGCTCAAGCCGGGACACCCGCTGAAGAAGCACGATCACGTCGACATCGAACTCTCCGGCCGCGTGCTGCTGCGCTTCCACGATCCGCGTCGCTTCGGCGCGGTGCTGCCGTGGCCGGCGAGCGAGGCGACGCATCCGCTGATCGAAGGCATGGGCCCGGAACCGTTCAGCGACGACTTCAACAGCGATTACCTGTTTAAGCTTTCACGTGGCCGCAGCGCAGCGGTAAAAAATTTCATCATGGACGGCCACGTCGTCGTCGGCGCCGGCAACATCTACGCTGCGGAATCCCTGTTCCGCGCCGGCATCCGCCCGACCAAGGCCGCCGGCAAAATCACGCGCGCGCAATATCATCTGCTCGCCCAAAAAATCCGCGACGTACTCGGTGAAGCGGTCAAGCAAGGCGGTACCACGGTGCGCGACTTCGCCGGCGCCGATGGCGCACCCGGATATTTTCAGCAGAAGCTTTTCGTCTATGGGCGCGAGGGTGAACCTTGCCGGGTCTGCAAGACGCCGATCAAATGTCTCGTCATCGGCCAGCGCTCCAGTTTTTATTGTTCGCGTTGTCAGCGGTGAGATGTGAACGTAAGCTCCTCGTAGCCTAATCGGCGTTGGCCGTCATAAAAGCGGAGTAATCGTGAGCAATATTTCCGACAAATTTGGAATCGTACGCGAAGCACTCAATGACCTCGAAAAATCGTTGAACAAAGATTCTGAGCCAAGCACCTTGCGCAATGTCGATGCCCTTGAATTACCAGAACTTGTTTCGGCAATCGTGGACTATCTACAACCAGCCCTAAGCCCTTATGAAGCCGCTATTTACTGGCTATTGTTTCGTCGGTCCATTCTTTCATCCGGGCAGCAATATGTGCGAGTAAGTGTTCGCAGCTTTCAGAGTGGCTTTATTCAATCGTTTCGTAGCGGACAAACCCTCGCTTACGCAACAATCCAAGACGCACTTGGTGGCCTTGAGAAGAAGGGAGCTCTAAGCAAGGCAGGAGAAACAAACCGCGAGGGCACGCTCTACAAAATTTCTCTGCCAGAAGAAATCGAGCTTTGCCGAGAAAGAATGCGCGCCGAAGCTACAGTGGCCACACCAGGAACAAATGTAGCAATCGAACTGGATTACTACAACGTTGCAGAAAACAGGCTTAAGGTCTTCGAAAGGGATGGCTACGAGTGCCATTACTGCAAAAAGCAACTTACTCGTTTCACGGCCACACTCGATCATATTCAGCCGGTTTCTAAGGGCGGCGACAACTCGCTGCATAACCTCACTACTGCCTGCTTGCACTGCAATTCAAGGCGCGGGAATCGACCTGTCATGAAGGCCATCATCGGCGCATCTCAACAATGACTTTACTTCTCGCCCAACCACTCAACCTCCCTTGCGGCACCACGCTGCCCAACCGGCTCTGCAAAGCCGCAATGACCGAGGGCATTGCCGACGAACATCTGCGTGCGACCGAGCGGCACGTCACACTCTATCGCCGCTGGGCGGAAGGCGGCGCGGGGCTGCTGCTCACCGGCAATGTGATGATTGACCGCCGCGTGCTGGAGCGCCCGGGCAATGTCGCACTCGACCCGGCACAGCCCGACGCGGAGTCGATGAAGCGCCTGCGCGCGTGGACGCAGGCGGGCACCAGCAATGGCAATCATCTGTGGATGCAGATTTCGCACGCGGGACGGCAGTCGCCGCGCTACGTCACCAATCAGCCGATGGGGCCGTCGGCGGTGCAACTGGAACTGCTTGGCAACTACGCGAAGCCGCGCGCGCTGACGGAAGACGAAATCCTCGACTTCATCCAGCGCTATGCGCGCGTCGCGGCGACGGCACGCGAGGCGGGCTTCACCGGCGTGCAGATTCACTCGGCGCATGGCTATCTGCTGTCGAGCTTTCTCTCGCCGATCACCAACCAGCGTACGGATGCCTGGGGCGGCACGCTTGAAAACCGCGCGCGCATGTTGATCGAGACCATCCGCGCCACGCGCAAGGCCGTCGGCGCCGATTTCCCGATCGGCATCAAGCTCAACTCCGATGATTTCCGCAAGGGCGGTTTCAACCACGCGGAGTGTTTGCAGGTGGTGGAGTGGCTCAACGCCGAAGGGCTGGACCTGCTGGAGATTTCCGGCGGCACCTACGAACAGCCGCGCCTGCTCGGTTTCGACGGCAAGGCCGCGTCCAAGGCCGACGAGCCGCAGCGCGAGAGCACCAAGCGGCGCGAGGCGTATTTCCTCGACTACGCGGTGGCGATCCGCAAGATTGCGAAGATGCCGCTGATGGTGACCGGCGGTTTCCGCAGCCGCGCCGGCATGGAGGCGGCGCTGGCTGCGGGCGAGTGCGATGTAATTGGCCTCGGCCGTCCGCTATGCACGCACACCGATGTGCCGCGCCAACTGATTGCCGGCGAAATCAGCGACGCGCCGGCATTCGAGAAAAACCTGCGGCTGGGGCCGGGCAAGCTGTTCTCCGGCGTCAGCCCGGTATTCCTGTTCAAGATCGTCCACGTGCTGGGGCTGCAGGGCTGGTATTACCAGCAGCTTGCGCACATCGCCGACGGCGGCCGCGAGCCGCTCAAGCGCAGCGTGTTCGCCGCGTTCCTTGCGTATCTGTGGGACGAATACACCACGGCGTTCCGCATGCACCGCGTGCGGCGGAAACAGGCTTGAGTGCGAGCTGCCCGCTGTGCGGATCAATGGCAGGGCTACTGTTATAATATGTAAATTATATTTATTTTAATAACATAATAAATAACAAACGGGAATAATCGAATCGCACAGCGGGACGACACCTCGCCCCGGCAAAGCTGCCGTAATCGATGTGGCAAGCCTCGCGATCAACGCATCCCGTTCAGCGACCAGTCGTAACGGTCATCGCTGATGCTGCGAATATCCGCAAGCTGCGCCTTGAGCGCGGGCGCGGCGTATTGCCGCAGATGCGCGATCACGCCGGCCTCGGTGCCGCCAAAATCAGCCTGATACCAGACGTAAATGCTGGAGACGATCAGCTTGCCGTCCTTCACCTCGGCACCGCGCGGGCTGTTGACGTAGGCGCGGGCGCCGGCGTCGAGCATCGCCTCCATGCTGGCGGCGGTATAGGCGCGGGTGGCGAGATTGGGACAGGACAGTGAGGCGCAGTTGACCGAGTAGTGCGTGCGCGGGTCGTGCCAGATCGGGCGCAGGATGCGGTGCTCGATGTCGTTGAGCGAGACCGCCTTGTTCTCGATTCTGAGCAACTTCTTGTCCCACGGCCCGCGTGAAAACAGGCCGGGTGAAATGTCGATCTTGAGGATGCTGCTGACCGGGTAGTGGTCGAGAATCAGCTTCACCGTGGTGGCGTTGTAGAGATTGATCCAGTAGGCGCGCTGCACCGCGCGGGAGTAGCGCGAGATCGGGATGGCCTGCATTTTCTGCACATAGCTGTCGAGCGCGATCTTGTCGCGCGGCGCGACGCTGGCATAGGCGACGCGGTTGATGCCATCGGCCGACGCATGCACATAGCTGTGCAGGAAATTGTCCCAGGCGCTGTGATCGATGAGGGCCTTGTTCGAGTCATCATGCGCCGCCCAGCTCGCCCACAAATCCGCGCGCGGCGCGGCCTGCGCGGCCAATGGCAGGATGATGCACAGCAAAACAGCCAGTCTGGGGAAAATCATCCGCGGTGCTCCTTGAGCCAGCCCAGCAGGTCGGCAGTGACCTGATCGCGGCAGGTTTCATTGAGCAGTTCGTGCCGCGCGCCCTCGTAAATACGCGCAGTGACGTCGCGCAGTTGCACCTTGCGATAATGCCGCTCCAGCGCACGCGGGCCTTTTTCGCCGCGCGTGGCGGAGTCGTGGTCGCCGCCGATGATCAGCAGCGGCAGGCCTTGCGGGATTCTGCCCAGGCGCTGCGGTTCGGTGAGCCGGCCACAGGCGCTGAGCAGTTCGACCCACAGGCCGGCGCCGCAGCGGAAGCCGCAGAGCGGGTCGGCGACGTAGAGATCGACTTCGGCGTTGTCGCGCGAGAGCCAGTCGAACTCAGTACGATTGGGGCGGAACTTGCGGTTGAAATCCTTGAACGTCAGCGTATCCGCCAGCGCGCTGGCATGCTGCGTGCCATACCACAAGGCTTCCAGCCGCATCAGTGCATGGCCGACCGCGCGCAGCGGGCCGAGGTCGCCGCTGGTGGCGGAGAAGATCGCGCCGCTCAGGCCGGCGCCGTGCTCGATCACGTAATCCTGCAGCAGGAACGAGCCCATGCTGTGGCCCAGCATGAACAGCGGCGTGTCCGGCTGCTCGCGCTCGACCAGCCCGCGCACCTCGTTGATCGCGCGGAGCACGCCATGCCAGCCCTGCGGAAAATGGCCCAGCTCGTCGGCCGAACGCACGCTGCGGCCGTGGCCCGGCAGGTCCTGCGCATAGACCGCATACCCCGCGGCGGTCAGTGCTGCGGCCAGCCGCGCATAGCGCGCGCCGTGCTCGGCCATGCCATGAATGATCTGCACGCTGGCGATGGGTTTGCCCTGCGGCAGCCAGCGGTGCAGACAGGCGCCGGCGCCATCGTTCAAGGAAAACTGGAAGTTGTGACTGTTCACGGTGTAATTTCTCCTGTCGCCGGATACTTTCACAACCACACGGAGTTCGCCAATGACCGCCTTGCTGGCGATAGACCAGGGCACCACCAGCACGCGCGCCATCGTGTTCGACCGCGACGGTCGCAAGCTCGGCGTGCATCAGATCGAGCTGGCGCAGTCCTATCCGCAGCCCGGCTGGGTCGAACACGATGCAGAACAAATCTGGCAGGACGTGCTGGCTTGCGTGCGCGGCGCAATGGCGGCGGCGCAAGTCGCAGCCAGTGACATCGCCGCCATCGGCATCACCAACCAGCGCGAAACCACCGTGGTGTGGGAGCGCAGCACCGGCAAGCCTATCCATCCGGCCATCGTCTGGCAGGACCGCCGCACCGCCGATTTCTGCCACCGGCACCGCCGCAAAAGCGGCTGGCTGTCGCGCAGAACGGGGCTGCTGCTCGATCCCTATTTTTCCGCGATCAAGCTGGCGTGGATCCTCGACAAGGTGCCGGGCGCGCGCAAGCGTGCGGAGAAAGGCGAACTGGCGTTTGGCACGATCGACAGCTGGCTGCTGTGGAATCTCACCGGCGGCGAAGTCCACGCCACCGACGCCAGCAACGCCTCGCGCACCGCGCTGTTCAACATCAAGACCCAGTGCTGGGACCGCGACCTGCTGAAATTTTTCAGAATTCCGGCAGCGCTGTTGCCCGAAGTCAAAGACTGCGCGGCGGATTATGGTGAGACCGAAGCTTCGCTGTTCGGCGGCAGCATTCAAATCGGCGGCATCGCCGGCGACCAGCAGGCGGCGACCGTCGGCCAGGCCTGCTTCAAGCGCGGCATGATCAAGTCGACCTACGGCACCGGCTGCTTCATGGTGCTGAACACCGGGGCGGATTTCGTGTTGTCGAAAAACCGCCTGCTGTCGACCGTCGCCTACCGCCTTGATGGCAAGACCACCTATGCGCTGGAAGGCAGCATCTTCGTCGCCGGCGCGGCGGTGCAGTGGCTGCGCGACGCGATGCAGATGATCAAGGTTGCCGGCGACACCGAGGCGATTGCGCGCTCGATTGAGGACACCGAGGGCGTCTATCTGGTGCCGGCGTTTACCGGACTCGGCGCGCCCTACTGGGATCCGCAGGCGCGCGGCGCAGTGCTCGGCCTCACACGCAATTCCGGCATCGCGCATATCGTGCGCGCCGCGCTGGAATCGGTCTGCTACCAGACCCGCGACCTGCTCACCGCGATGGCGCAGGATGCAGTGAAACCCACTGAACTGCGCGTTGATGGCGGCATGGTGGTCAACGACTGGCTTACGCAGTTCCTCGCCGACATGCTGCGCATTCCCGTGGTGCGACCACAGACCGTCGAAACCACTGCGCTCGGCGCCGCGTTTCTCGCCGGCTTGCATGCCGGTGTCTACAAATCGCTGGATGAGATCGGCAGGCTCTGGCAAAGCGACGCACGCTTCAAGCCCGCGATGAAAGTCGGCAAGGCCGATGCACTTTATGCGGGTTGGTGCGAGGCGGTCGAGCGGGTGAAATCGCAGTAAACCACGGCCGCAAAAAAGGGGCGGTTGCCCGCCCCGCATCAAACATCAAAACCGAATTACTTGATCTTGACTACGGTGCCGCGCAGAGCGGTACCGCCCATGATGGCACCGGCGCCGCATTCATACTGCGTGGCGCTCTCGAACTCATGGCCCTTGTAGACGCTGTGCAGGTCGATCACGGCATTGCCGCCTTCATGTACGGCGCGGGCCTGCATCGCGATCATCGCCGAGAGAAAAGCGCGCGCACAGCCGGCCTCGGCGGATTTTCCGAAGAAGCTGGTTTTCTTGTTTGAGGTGAAAGTGCCGTATTTCTGCACCACAGCCGGATGCGACTGTGTGCTCCAGTAAAATTTAACACTGCCGTCGAGCTGGTCCTTGGCATCAGCCGAATTCATCGCATCCGCGATCGACATCTGCTGAACGTCATCGCGTGCGTAGGTGACCGGTGCCGCGAGTGCCAGACCCAACCCAAAGCCCAGTGCCAGGGTTGCCAACACAGCTTGCTTGTTCATTTACTCCTCCGTTTTGAAATCGCGCCCCTCGCGATGCGGTCGTTATAGTCGTGCGCCGAGTGAGCCGTCAATGACACACGTCACAAATGGCGCTGGAATCAAACCCGCGGCGGCATGGTGCGAGCCCTCGTTCTATCAGACCCAGCGTTTGAATATCAGCGAAGTGTTGATGCCGCCGAAAGCAAAGTTGTTGCTCATCACGTATTCGCAGTCCAGCTTGCGGCCGTCGCCGGTGAGGTAATCAAGTTCACCGCAGCGCGGGTCGAGCTCGACGAGGTTGTGCGTAGGCGCGAACCAGCCGCGGTTCATCATCTCGATCGCCCACCAGCTTTCGATTGCGCCGCAGGCGCCGAGGGTGTGACCGAGGTAGCTTTTCATCGAACTGATCGGCATGCGCTTGCCGAATACGTGCGCGGTGGCCTGGCTCTCGGCAATGTCGCCCTGCTCGGTGGAAGTGCCGTGCGCGGAAATGTAGCCGATCGCGGCCGGTGCCAGGCCGGCGTCGCGCAGCGCCAGTTCCATCACCACCTGCATGGTGGTCTGGTTGGGGTGGGTGGCATGATCGCCGTCCGAATTGCAGGCGTAGCCGACCACTTCGGCAAGGATCTCTGCGCCGCGTGCCTGCGCGTGCTCGAGTTCTTCCAGGATCAATGCGCCCGCGCCTTCGCCGATGACCAGGCCGTCGCGTGCCTTGTCGAACGGCCGCGGCGTCAGCTTGGGTTCGCTGTTGCGCGTGCTGGTGGCGAACATGGTGTCGAACACCGCCGCCTGCGCCGCATGCAGTTCCTCGCTGCCGCCGGCGGCCATTAATTGCTGCTGGCCGTACTTGATCGCCTCATAGGCGTAGCCGACGCCCTGGCTGCCGGAGGTGCAGGCGCTGGCGGTCGGGATGATGCGGCCCTTGAGGCTGAAGTACAGGCCGATATTCACCGCCGCGGTATGCGTCATGAAGCGCAGGAAGGTGGTGGCATTGATCTGGCGACCGGTTTCACCGGTCCACATGATGCCGCCGAATTCGGCCAGCGCGTCGAAGCCGCCGCTGCAGGAGCCGTGCGCAATGCCCATGCGGCCATCCTGGATGATCGGATTGCCCAGCAGACCCGCTTGTGCCAGTGCATGTTCGACGGATAGCACGGCCATCTGCGCGACGCGGCTCATGGTGCGCGTGGTCTTGCGCGTGTAGTGCGGCGGCAACTTGAAATCCTTGACCGGTGCCGCGAGCTTGGTATTGAGCTCGGTGTACTGCTCCCAGTCGGGCATGTATTCGATGCCGGTGATGCCCGCTCGCAGATTCTGTTCGATCTGAGACCATTGGCTGCCCAGGGCAGTGATGCCGCCCATGCCGGTTACAACCACGCGCTTCGGTTGCATCAGCACAAGCCCCCGTTGACCGCGATCACCTGGCGGGTGACGTAGGCTGCGGATTCCGAAAGCAGGAAGCTCACCAGGCCTGCCACCTCTTCAGGTTTGCCAGCGCGTCCAGCGGGAATTATCTTCAGAATCTCGTCCATCGCCAGATGCTCGGTCATATCGGTTTCGATCAGGCCCGGAGCAACACAATTGACGGTGATGTTGCGGCTGGCCAGCTCCACCGCCAGCGCCTTGGTTGCGCCGATGATGCCGGCCTTGGCCGCGCTGTAATTAACCTGCCCGCGGTTGCCGATGATGCCCGAAACCGAGGCCAGCGTGACGATGCGTGCCGGCTTGCGCGTGCGGATCATCGGCATGATGACGGGGTGCAACACGTTGTAGAAGCCGTCGAGGTTGGTGCGCAGCACCGTGTCCCAGTCTTCGTCGGTGAGCGCGGGGAACGCGCCGTCGCGCGATACCCCGGCGTTGCAGACCACGCCGTAGTACGCGCCATGGGCTTTCACGTCGGCTTCGAGCACCTCGCGCGCGGCGGTGCGGTCGCCGATGTCGAAAGCCAGCGTGCGTGCTTCGGCGCCGGCCGCGCGCACTTCATCCAGCGCGGACTGCGCCGATGCGGCGCTGCGCGCGTGCAGCACCAGGTTGTAGCCGTCCTGCGCCAGCCGCAGCGCAATCGCGCGACCGATGCCGCGACTGGAGCCGGTGACCAGAACCCACTTTCTCATAATGAAGCCTCAGTAAAACTACTACGCTCGGCATCTTGGCCGCTGGCGGTGCTCGGAATCCTCACATACTGGTTTGTATGCTGCGGTTCCTGCGCTCCGGCAGCGGCCAATCTGCCTTCGCTCGTTACGCTTTTCTGAGGCTTCATTGCTTCGCCATTTCCAGGAATTCGTGTATATCGTCGGGACGGTAAGCCTTGATGTCTCCGCGCGCGAGCACGCGGCTGCCATCGTCGATCTCGCAGGCGAACACGTACATGTGCTCGCTCTCGCGGCTGACCAGCTTTGCGGTCGCGGTCAGTGTAGTACCGAGCGCAAACGTTGCGACTTCGCTGTCGTAGCGGCGCGTGCCGATCAGCAGGCCGATCCGCAGCGCGTGACCGGCCTGACGCATCTGCACGCCGGAAAACACGCCCATCGCCTGCGCCATGTATTCAATGCCAACCCAGGCCGGCACACCCTGAACGCCATCACAAAAAAAACTGTCGGGGCGGATCGTCAGCATGATCTGGCCATAGTCGGCGCCGTAGTTCACCGCATCCGCCAGCAGCATCTCGTGACTATGCGGCAGCAGTTCGGCCACCACGCAAGGCGTGCCGGGCTGTAACGGCGGCACGTCCATCAGTGGCCATCCATCGGTTGCGAATCCACCGCCAGCGAGTAGCCGAACTCGAAGTTCGACAGCCACAAGCGACCCTGCCAGTGGTCATCCGTGCCTTGCGTGTAGTGCACCTCTTCGGCCAGATGGCCGTCATGCAGCAGGCGTCGCGTGCCGGGGAAAGGTTCGGTCACGTTCCAGTCGGTGCTGGCATAAGCGGTCTGCAGCGCCGCCAGCGGCCAATAGGCGAGCTGGATGTCGGCAAGGATGCGTTCGGGCTGGATGTTGTCCGGCACGCCGGGCGCGCGCTCCACCGTGGTCTGGCCGTTGGCGACGGTGATGCTGAACAGGCGCAGGCCGACGGCATTGAGAGCGACCAGCGCGATGCGTTCCGGCGTGACCTGCAGCACGCATTGCAGGGTGGCGTCGCGCTCGCCGAATGCGGCATGCACCACCTGTCGTGCGAGCTGCGAAGAGCCCAGCGTATCGGCGGACAGCAGCGGTCGCGGTGTCGTGGTTGTGGGAGGCGGCGCGGTTACCGGATGTAGCAGCGCGCAACCGCCTAGCGCCAGCGACGCCAGCAGCAGGCCGATTCCGCGCACACCCGCTGTCCCCATTTCCTGGCCCGATCCGTTATATAATATAGTATATATTAGAAATTATTATATGTTTAGTAACACTCGCGATGCCCCGCAATTCAACAGCGGGTGCCCGCGTTACCACTATCCGCCGCGCCGGCAGGTCTGCGCCAGCACGTCGAGCCGGTGCAGCGCCTTCTCGCCGGTGTAGGGATTGTTGCGGTCCCAAGCGTAACCGGCCAGCACCGAGCAGATCATGCGCTTGATTTTCGGGTCTTGCTTTTCGTAGTAGATGATGTCCTGCAAGCGGTTGTCGTACCAGGTGTCGACAAAGGCTCGGAAAGTCTCGACGCCGTAGCGCAGCGGCACTTCGAATTCGTTTTTCCAGTCCAGCGTCTCGCCCTTGAGCGTGCGCTCGACCAGCGGCACCGCCATGTGCGCGGACTTCAGCGCGATGGTGACGCCGGAGGAAAACACCGGGTCGAGAAATTCCGCGGCGTTGCCCAGCAGCGCAAAGCCGCGTTCGGCCATGGTGCTGACATTGGCGGAATAGCCTTTCAGCTCGCGCACCGGGTTGAACGGCTTGTTGTCCTTGAGCAGTGCTTTCAGTTCCGGATCGTCGTTGGTCAGCGACCACAGACGTTCATCGAAGGTCGTGCCACGGCTGTAGAGCAGTTCCTCGGTGCCGACCACGCCCATCGATGACAGACCGTTGGAGAACGGGATCAGCCACATCCACACATCGCGGTGCTGCGGATGCGTGGTGATGCGGATTTTCTGGCGGTCGAAAGCGCCGGAAGGAATGCGGTCATAAACCTGTGTGTAAAACGCCACGCGCGACGGCTGGTTGGACGGTGAAATCAGCTTGAGCAGCTGTGGCAACACGCGGCCGAAGCCACTGGCATCGAGTACGAATTTGGGTTCGTGCACCGTGACCTTGCCGCCCTTGTCGCGCGCCGTAATGCGCGGGCGCTCGCCGGAGAAATCGGCGGCAGTGATTTCGACCTCGAAATGCGCCTCGGCACCCATGCGCTGCGCTTCCTTGATCAGGATCTGGTCGAAGTCGGCGCGGATCACCTGGTAGGTGAATCCGGGACCGGGCGAGGATTTCTGCGCAAAGTTGAAATCGGAGTGTTTGCCCTGCCACGCGAAAGCGGCGCCGTTCTTGTACTGGAAGCCACCGGCCTGCACCGCCTCCAGCATGCCGGCGTCTTCGATCAGCGCCAGGCTCTGCGCCAGCAACGACTCGCCGATCGAAAAGCGCGGAAACAGCTGCTTTTCCAGCACCAGCACCTTGTGGCCGCGCTGCGCCAGCAGTCCGGCAGCAACCGCACCGGCAGGGCCGGCGCCAATAACGAGAACGTCGGTCATGGATTGTTTTTGTCTTTGTTGAGATTTGTAAAGTGTGCCGGAATCGCAAGCGTTTGAGCAATCACGACCGCCAGCGAGATGCCCAGCAGCAGCGTCAGGCCGAAGCTATGGATGAACGGCGTACTGGAAAACGCCAGCAGCCCGAACGACAGCAGCGTGGTCGCGGCACACACCAGCACGGCGATCAGCGAAGATAGCGGCGTGTTGCGGCCCTCGCGCAGGAAGATTGCGTAGTCGATGCCGATGCCCAGCACCAGCAGCAGCGCGAAAGTGCCGAACAGGTTGACCGGCTCGCCGAACAGTCCGAACAGCCCCAGCGTGCCGAGACAGGCCAGCGCCGGACTCGCCACCACGCGCAACGCGCTGCTGAAACCGTAACGCAGCGTGAACAGCACCAGCACGGCCAAGTGACCAAGCGCGACGATCCACGTGGTGATGCGCTGGTAGCGCGCCAGCAGTGCGGAAATATCGCTGACCTTGTCGACGAAGCGCACGCCTGCACCCGGCGCGTCGAGTGCTTTCAGCGGTGCCAGGTCGCGGATGCCACCCAGCGTCAGCACCGCGCCGTAGCCGTCGGGCACCGGCCCTAGCCACAGGTGGCGATAAGACGCTGCCGCCGGGCTGTCCAGCCACTGCTGCGGCTGCAGGCGCGCGCTGGTTTGCATCACGCAATCGTGCAGCCGCGTGGCAATCGCGTCAGACGCAAAACCCATTTGCGCAAGGATGCGTGACAGCGGGCCGCCGTCTACGCAAACCTGCTGCTGCATCAGTGCGGCATTTTCGTCCTGCGTTTTCAGTGACGGCAGCGCGCGCGTCAACGCGGCGTAGGAACTGATCACGCCGCTGGTCTGCAGCGCATCGAGTTTGGGCCGCAGTATTTCCTCATGTTCCAGCACCGCTTCCGGCGTGTCGCCGGTAACCAGGAAAAACTGCGTCTCGGTGGGATTGTTCATCAGCTCGCGCACGCGTTTTTCGCTTTGCATCAGTTGCGGCGGCGAGGCTTGCATCAGGCGCAGGTCGTTGACCACGCGCAGCCGCAGCATGCCGCTGACTGCGACCACAACGATGACCGCGAGAATCAACAAACCAGCCTTGCCCAGCGGTCGCGGCAACAGCGCACGCAGACCCCGCTCGATCATCGGCGACACCGGCGGCGCCTGCGGCGGACGCAGCAGTGGGAACAGGCACAGCACGCAGCCGCAGGCGGTGCTGAGGCCGACGGCGGAAAACACCGCGATCTGGCGCAGTCCGGGAAATGGCGCGCACATCAGGATCGCGTAGGCCACCAGTGCGGTGGCGAGACCGAGCAGGATGCCGGGCGCGACATGGCGCACGGCGTCGCGTCCGTCCCAGCGTCCCGGCACGCGGAATGCGTCAGTGAGGAAATAGGTCGAATAATCGGCGGCGACGCCGATCAGGCTGGAACCGAACACCAGCGTGATCAGGTGAATGCGGCCGAACACGTAGTGGCTGACGGTGAGTGCCGCGATCAGGCCCAGCCCGATGGAGGCGGCCGACATCATCACCGGCCGCATCGAGCGATGCACGAACAGCAGCAGCAGGATGGTGCCGAGCAGCGAGATGCCGCCGAACACGGAGATTTCCAGCTTGGCCCGCTGCGCGGCGTAGGCGGCGTGTGGCAACAGGCCCGAGGACAGCACCTCCGCACCAGCGGCGTGCGCACGCGCATAGGCCTGCTCAACCACCGGCATCGCCTGTTCCTGCGCGGCACTGGAGAACGGACTGTCGCGGGTCTCGGCAATCACCAGCACCCAGTGCCGGCCCTGGCCATTGACGGTGAGCCGCCCATTGTCCAGTTGCACCTTGCCCAGTGGCGGCACTTGCTGCAGCAGGAAATCGCTGCTCAGGCCCAGCGGGTCCTGCGCCGGCGACAGTGGCCGCATCAGTCCCGCAGGCGTGTACAGCGCGCGCAAGGCGGCGTCGTAAATCGCGTTGTCCTGATGCGCCGCCAGCTTGTCGCGATCGCCCGCGGCGAGCAGCACACCACGATACGGCTGGTAGGCCGCCAGCGTATCGCGCAGACGGTTCTGCACTTCCAGTTGAACATCGGAGAAGGCTGCGTTGCCGCGCAGACTGGCGGCAAATTCATCGGCAGCATGGTTGGCGGCGTCAGCCGTATCTGCGCCAATCAGGAACAGGGTCTTGCGCCCGGCCTGATCTGAAAACTTGTGCAGCGCCGTGCCCACCACCGGGTCCTGCTCGGCACCCGGCAGCAGCGCGAGGATATCGGTTTCCGGGTTGAGCTGGTGCACGACACGGGTGAAGAACACCGTGCACAGCACCAGCATCAGCGCCAGCCAGACGAAAAAGCGCAGGCGCAACAATCGGTTGGACGCCATGCTAGGCGTCACTGGTGGAACAGCGCCGCTTCCTGCGGCGTGAGTGCCGCAGTGCCGGTTGTATTTTCCAGCGTGATTTCGGTGCGGTCACCGTGGGCGTCCAGTAGGTTCACTTTGCTGACGCGCCGGTCGCCGGTGATGACGGCCTCGGTCAACAGGCTGCCCAGCGCACTGTTGCGCGGGCGCAGGCCCATCACCCAGCCTTTGGCTGCGGACATGCCGTAGAGCGTGAAATTACTGGCGAGCGCGGCCGGGTCGAGATTGAAGATCGAGAAGAATACATCGCCGACCACCTTGAGCCCGGGCTGCGTAGCGGCGTCGATGCGCACCGCGACCTTGCCGCCATCCACCTGCAGCATCTGCGTGGGTGTGAGGATGAACTCCGAGTCGAACGGTGTCAGCGTGTGCCAGTAAATCCCCTGCGTGCGCGAGATGATGAAGCGGCCGGTGGATTTGAGCGGCGCCGGAATTTCCTGCAGGGTCTTGATCTGCGTGAACTGGCCGCGCAGCACCGGCACGCGCGCCAGTTCCTGTTCCGCCTTGGCGATGATGACGCGCAGTTGCGCAGGTGTCGCCGGATGCTCGAACACGACCGGCGTGGCCGCGAGCGCGAGATTGCACAGCAGCATCAGCGGTAACGCCAGAAAACGGACTCTGCGCGTCATGCCAGTACGCCGAGCTTTTCCAGCAGGATCGCCGGCGATGACAAGCACATCTCCAGCGTCTGGCAGTCGATTGCGACCTGCACGGTGCTGCCCTTGCTCAGGCGCTCGCCGCTGGCGGCGTCGGTGATCAGGTAGTCCATCTTCAGGCGGAATTCCCACTCGACGATACGCACCCGCACCTGGATTTTCTGCTTGAAGCGCAGTGGCCTGATGAAGCGCATGTGGAAATCGATCAGCGGCCAGGCATAACCACTCGTCAACATGTGATCGTAGTTGTAGCCGAGACGCTCCAGCAGCGCGCAGCGCGCCACCTCGAAATAGCGTGCGTAGTGGCCGTGCCAGACGATGTTGGCGGGGTCGCAGTCGTGGAACGGAATCTCGATTTCGACGCTGTGCTGCAAATGCTCGGGGACGTTCATGCGGGTTTTCCGGAAAAGCGGCGGCGCAGCAGCCGCGGCATGCGCAGCAGCATGCCGCAGAACAGGCGCGTGTGCATCCACGAGATGCGCAGGTTGTCGCGCAGCATGTGGAAATGCGAAACGCCGTCCAGCGGATAGGTCACGCGCGTCGGCAGCGACAGCACCGGTGTGCCGCGCCACCACAGCCGCACCATGATGTCGGTGTCGAAATCCATGCGCCTGCCAACACGCTCGCTGTTCCATAGCGCCAGCGACTCGCGCAACGGATAAACCCGGAAGCCGCACATCGAATCCTGGATCTGGAAAGACCAGGTGTGCAGCCATACCCAGAAATGCGTGATGTAGCGACCATAGAGCCGGCCACGCGGCACCGAGGCGTCGTAGACCGGCACGCCGGTGACCAGCGCCTGCGGATTGGCGGCCGCCAGCGCCAGCAGTTTCGGGATATCGGCGACATCGTGCTGGCCGTCGGCGTCGACCTGCACGGCGTGGGTATGGCCCTGCGCATAAGCCGCGGCGCAACCGCTCATCACCGCCTGGCCCTTGCCCTGGTTCGGCTGGTAACGAATCAGTTGCAGCCACGCGGCTTCGTGCGTCGCCAGCGCATCCAGCAGCGCCGCGCAGCGTGCATCGCTGCCGTCATCCACCAGCCAGCAGCGCAGGCCCAGCGGCCGCAGTGCGGCGACGGTGGCGGCGATGGCGTGCTCATGGTTGTAGAACGGCACCACGATGCAGGGATTGAATGACGCTGCCATCTCAGGCGCCGCCGCGGAAAAACAGGCGGCCGGAGGAGCAGGTCTGCGCGCCTTCGAGATAGCGGAAACGCAGTTCACCGGGCGCGGCAAGTTCCAGCCTCAGGTCCAGCATCGCGCCGGGCCGGATCACGCGCATGAATTTCAGCGCCGACAGCCGCTGGAAGTCGGCCGGCAGGTCGAAATGTTCGCGACCGAAACGGATCGCCCAGTCCACCTGCACCACGCCCGGCAACAGCGGCAGTTCAGCGAAGTGGCCGTGAAAATGGATCAGGTCGACGGGAATCAGCAACTGTATCGCCACGCTGGCGCCGGAGCGGTGACTGGACAGCACCTGCGGCGCGCGCTGCATGTGCATGGTCAGTGCCCGTCCTGAAGATCGAGGAGAGCTTGCGCGGCCACTCAGACTGCGGGTGCGGTATGGAGCAGTTCGTAGACCGCGTTGACGACGTCGTCAACCGTGCGCACCTGCTTGAATTCCTCGGCCTGCATCTTCCTGCCGGTGACTTCCTTGAGCTTGATCACCAGATCGACCGCGTCGATGCTGTCGATCTCCAGGTCCTGGTAGAGATTGGCCTCCGGCGTGATTTTCGCCGGATCGATCTCGAACAGTTCCACCAGGATATCGCGCAGGCTTGAATAGATTTCTTCCCGACTCTGCATGTGTTCCCCAAATCCCCTGAATTCCCCAAGCGTCCGCCCTTTCGCAATTATAAGGCCAAGAGCTTGCGGCTGCGGCGATTGGCGGCCTGTTCGGCGGTCAGTTGCGCCACCTGTGCGGTGAAATGGCGCTCCAGATGTCCGGTGAGGCGACGCGCGGCCAGCGTCCGGCTGGTGCCTTGAGGCTGGAAATCGGCTGGACGCAGGGCTTCGCCGACACTGACGGTGACATGGAAGCGTCGTGGCGGGATGTGATACCACAGCCTGCCCTTGGTCAGGGTGGTGGGCACCACGGTCAGCGTCACCGGCAGCACCTCGGCGTTCGCCGCCAGCGCGATCTGCGCCGCGCCGCGTTTCAGGTGGATCAACTCGGCGGGGCGGCTGCGCGTGCCCTCCGGGAACACCAGCAGCGAGTGGCCCATGCGCAGCCGCTGTGCGCAGGCCTCGACCAGCGCTTCGGGATCGTCGCTGGCGACATAGCCGGCCCAGGCCGCGGGCCAGCGCATGAACGGATTGCGCAGGATCGCGGTTTTGACGATGCAATCGACCCTCGGCATGAACGAGATCATGAACACCACATCGAGCAGGCTCGGGTGGTTGCACACGATCAGCCGGCCCGGCTGCCGCAGGCGTTCGCCGCCGCGCAGTTCCCAGCTGAGGATGCCGGCGTATTTCATGAAACCGATGAAGACGCGCCAGCTGGCGTGCATGATGAACTGCGTTCGCCGCCGCGTGGTATCGGAGTTCGCGGACAACAGCCGCGCCAGCGGGAACAGCGTCAGCGACAGCAGGATGCCGCCGATGCCGAACAGCGCAAAGCTCAGGCCGGTGGCAATCACGCGCCAGCCGTAGTTGAGCCGCGCCGCCAGGGCTTTCATGCCGCGCCGCCGCGCAGGGCATAAATCCCTTCGACTTCCAGCAGCAGGTCCTTGCGGCAGATGTCGCCTTCCAGGCACAGGATCGGCGTGTCGGCACCGAACAGTTGTGGCAACAGTGGCCGCAAAGCTTCCATCATCTGGCGGTCGCGCAGGTAGAGGTTGAGTGCCAGCGGCCGGCAGTCGGCCAAGTCGCGGCCTTTGTCTTGCGCGCCCAGCGCGTTCTGCGCCAGCGCGCGGATATTGTCGCGGACTTCCTGCAGCTGCCGCGCCGGGTCGCCCTGATGGCGGCTTTCGTGGCCGACGATGCTGGCGGTGCCGGAGACGTAGAGGTGCGTGGTATCGGCCCAGTGCTTGAGCGTGGCGCGCGAAAAACTCGGACTGCGCGGGCCGTATTCGCGCGGGTAGCGGAAGGCGCTGACCTGGCGCGGATTCTCCACCTGCACACCCGGCGATTTTGCAGCGATGAAGTAAATCACCAGGCCGCTGTCGTGGCTGCCGATGGCGGTGGCGGCGGGCAGATTGAGTTCGAAGCCGGGTTTGAGCGACAGCGCGCGGTGACGGCCGAGGCTGAACTGGCGGTAGCGCTCGGCGTCGCCCTCGCCCTGCGTGATGTCGGCCATGTAGATCCACACCCGCAGCCAGCACGGATAGCCGCGTTTCTGCATCAGCCGGTCCATCCGCACATAGGCGCGGAACGCGGCGTGATCCATGTGCGCCAGTTCCGGCTCTTCCAGACGCAGGCTGCCGAACATGACTTCGTTGTTATGCGCGTAGCCGATGCCATCGTCGCGACCGCTCTGCACCGGCAACTCGCTCTGCCACAGCTGCGCGTGTGCTTCGCCCAGCGGCTCCAGGCCCACATCGATCACGCGCGGATCGGCATGCGGCGCCAGTCCCCGGCCGTAGCGCACGCAGGCCAGCGTGTGTGCGTCCGGCAGCGCCTCGGCGGCGCCGACATGGCGCAGCGCGTAAGGGCAATTCACCGCCGGTAGCCTGGGCGCGGTCATGCGTTCAGCAACGCGGCGCGGGCTGTCGCAGCGGCCATCCGCTGTCGCCACAATGCCGGGCGAGCATGTTTTATATTATAGTTCATTTATAAATATAGCATTTATTTTATCACAGACAATGATCGCAAAAGCGTGACAGCGGGCAGCGCTTTCGTGCGAGAATTTATGACAAATCTTAACCATGCCGCCGCCGCTCTGCACGGCGCACCCGTGGCACCACGATCAGGGGAACAGCTTATGTCCGCACAGACCGCGGAAGAAATCGCGATGGCGCAATTGCTGGTGCAGGCGCTGGGCCTGGACAGCGTCGTGCCGGACGGCATCGCGCCCGACGCCGCGCTATTCGGCCAGACCGACGGCAGCCTAGGGCTGGACTCGATCGACGCACTCGAAATCTCGCTGGCGATCAGCCAGAAATACGGCGTCGAGATGAAATCCGACGACGAGGCCACGCGTAAATCCTTCGCCTCGCTGCGCGCGCTCAGCGCCTACGTGCAGCAGAAACGCGCTGCGAAATAGCGCGCCCCGGGTGGGCCCATGCCGGTCCTGATCCTCGCCTACCCGATCCTGGTTCATCTGGCGGTGCTGTTGCACCAGCCGCTGCTGCAGTGGCTGGCGCTGTGCTGTCTGGCGGCAGTGCCGCTCTACGGCGGATTGCGGCATGCGCGCCTGCGCAGCTGGCTGTTGTTTGCCGTGCTGGCGGCGCTGCTCTATCTGCTGGCGCGCAGCGGCGGCGGCAAATATGCGCTGTTCCTGCCGCCGGTGCTGCTGCCGGCGGTCAGCGCGTGGTTCTTCGGCCGCAGCCTGCAAGCCGGGCAGACGCCGCTGATCACCCGCATCGCGCGCGCGACGCGCAGCGACGAACTGCCGCCCGAACTGGTGACCTACACCCGCCACGTGACCGAACTGTGGACGCTGGCGCTGGCCGGCATCGGCCTGCTCTCGATCATGTTGGCGATATTTGCGCCGCTGCCGCTGTGGTCACTGTTCACCAACTTCATCAATTACCTGATTCTCGCCGCGCTGTTTCCGCTGGAATACCTGTACCGCCGCATCCGTTACCGCCGTCTGCCGCACGCCGGATTCGTCAGCTACGTGCGCGATGTTGCCCGTATCAACTACCGCAAGCTGTGATGGACGCCATCGAGACGCTGCCGCTGATTGCCGGGTATCACCCGCAGGCAATCCTTGCCTGGCGCGGTGATGGCCCGGTCACGCACGGCCAGTTCGCCGCAGAGGCACTGGCACTCGCCGCCGCGTTGCCGGCGGGCCGCTACGCCATCAACCTCTGCGAAGATCGTTACTGCTTCATGCTGGCGCTGGCGGCGGCGTGCCTGCGCGGCCAGACCAGCCTGCTGCCGGCCAGCAGCGCGGCGCTGGCGATCACGGCGCTGTCGCAGCAGTATCCAGACAGCCATGTCCTGAACGATGCTCTAGTGCAACCGCAGGCTGGTGCGGCACCGGAGGTGTCGCCTCAGATTCCCGCCGATCATGTCGCCGCGATCGCTTTCACTTCCGGCACCACCGGCACGCCGCAACCGCATGCCAAGAGCTGGCGCGTGCTGTGCGCAACCGCGCAACTGGCGCGTGAGGTGTTCATGCCTGGCGCAGACACGGTCAATATCGTCGGCACGGTGCCGCCGCAGCACATGTACGGACTGGAAGCCACGGTGATGTTCGCGCTCGCTGCCGGCTGCGCCACGCACCACGCCAAACCGTTTTTCCCCGCCGATGTGCGCGCCGCACTCGCCGCGGTACCGGCGCCGCGTCTGCTGATCACCACGCCGGTGCATTTGCGCGCCCTGCTCGGCGCGGGCGTGCAACTGCCGGAACTTCGGTTGATGATTTCCGCGACCGCGCCGCTCAGCACGGAACTGGCCGCGCAGGCCGAAGATAAATTTGGAGCGCCGCTACAGGAAATCTATGGCTGCACCGAGGCCGGCAGCATGGCCACGCGCCGCCCGCGCGAAACTTCGCAGTGGCAGCTGCATCCGGGCATGCGCATCGAGGCCTGCGACGGCGGTGCCTGTATCAGGGGCGATCATCTGCCGCTGGCGATTCCGCTGAACGATGTCGTCGACATCGCCGACGCGCGCCGGTTTCACCTGCTCGGCCGCGACACCGACATGATCAAGGTCGCCGGCAAGCGCGCCTCGCTCGCTGACCTGACGCAGCGGCTGCTGGCAATACCCGGCGTTGCCGATGCGGTGCTGCTGGTGCCAGACGGCGGCGAGCGCCCCGCCGCGCTGGTGGTTGCGCCCGGCCTGCGCGAGAGCCAGATTCTCGCCGCGCTGGCGCCGCAGATTGACCCGGTGTTCCTGCCACGGCCGCTGCGAAGGGTCGAGCGCCTGCCGCGCGATGCGCTGGGCAAATTGCCGCGCGCGGTGCTGCTGGAGTTGCTGCATGGATGAGCCGGAGACATTTCGCAGCAGCGTCGTTATCGCCGCCAGCCATCCGGCGCTGGACGGGCATTTCCCTGGCAATCCGATCGTGCCCGGCGTGCTGCTGCTGGAAGCGGTCGCCGACGCGTTGCGCGAGTGGCGCGGTATTGCCGCCAGCGGATTCCCCAACGTCAAGTTCATCAGCCCGCTGCGCCCCGGTGAGCGCATGGAGATCATCTTCAGCGGCGGCGATGGCGCAGCACCGCTGCGCTTCCGCTGCGAGTGCGCGGGCCGATTGCTGGCGCAGGGCAGCATCGCGACATGAGCGGCGACTGGCAACGGCAGCGCGAGCGCAGCAATCCGCTGATGCTGCGCCTGCTGCTGTGGATCGCGCACGCGGTTGGGCGGCGTTGCACACGGCTGCTGCTGTATCCGATCGTCGGCTATTTCCTGCTCACCGGCGGCGCGGCGAAAAAAGCTTCGCGCGACTATCTGCGCCGCGTGCTTGGCCGCGAGCCGGACTGGCGCGACATGGCCCGGCATTTCCATGTCTTCGCCAGCGTTTCGCTGGACCGCTTTTTCCTGCTCGGCGGCGACGCGCGGGATTTCGATGTCCGCATCGACCGCCCGCAGGCGGTCTACGACCTGTCGCTGCAGGGCCGCGGCTGTCTGCTGCTGCTGGCGCATGTCGGCAGCTTCGAGGTGTTCCGCGTCCACGGCCTCAGCGAGCGCAAGCTGCCGCTGCGCATCCTGATGGACATGGCGCACAACCGCATGTTCATGAACATCATGCGCCGGCTCAACCCCGAGTTGATGGGTGCCGTGATTGACGCCACGCAGCGCGGACCGACGCTGGTGCTGGCGCTGAAGCAGGCGCTGGACGAGGGCAGCATGGTCGGCATGATGGCCGATCGCCACCGCGAGGATGAGCGCGTGGTGACGGTGGATTTCCTCGACGGCAATGCGCGAATGCCGGCGTCGCCGTGGATCCTCGCCGGCACTCTGGGTGTGCCGGTGATTCTTGCATTCGGTTTGTACCGTGGTGGCAATCGCTACGACGTGCATTTCGAGCTGATGGCGGAGAAACTGGCCATGCCGCGCGTCGGCCGTGAACAAGCATTGCAGGCTCATGCACAGCAATATGCCGCACGGCTCGAACACCATCTGCGCAGCGCGCCCTACAATTGGTTCAATTTCTACGACTACTGGACGCCCTGATGCGGCCGCTCGCGATCAGCCACTACACCGTCACCTCGGCGCTGGGCGCCGGCCGCGACGCGCAGCTCAATGCGTTGCAGGCGGAGATGACCGGACTGCGTCATCGCAGCTTCGAGAGCTGCACATTGGCCTGCTGGATCGGCGAAGTGCACGAACTCGACCAGGCGTTGCCTGCCGAATTCGCGGAATGGGATTGCCGCAACAACCGCCTGGCGTGGCTGGCCTTGCAGCAGGACGGTTTCATCGAGGCGGCGCAGGCGCTGCGTGCGCGCCACGGCGCGGATCGCATCGGCGTGTTCATCGGCACCAGCACCGCCGGCGTGCATGCCACCGAACTGGCCTACCGCGAACGCCATGCCGCACAGGGGCCGCTACCCGCGTGGTTCCATTATCGCGGCTCGCAGAACTGTTTTTCCGCCGCCGATTTTGTCCGCATCGCATTGCAACTGCAGGGCGTCGCCCTGTCCATCGCCACCGCCTGCTCGTCCAGCGCCAAGGTATTCGCGTCGGCGCAGCGCGCGATGCAGGCAGGGCTGTGCGACGCCGCCATCGTCGGCGGCGTGGACAGCCTGTGCCTGACCACGCTCTACGGCCTCCACTCGCTGCAACTGGT
>JBOICK010000095.1:0-3480 GCA_050739895.1 Stenotrophobium sp. | reverse complement strand
TCCATCTCGAACGCGCCCCACAGCGTCTCGATCAGCACCGTGACCTTGATGGTCTTCTGCGGAATCTTCAGTTCCTTCTGTGCGTCGACGAACACCGCGTTCCACAGGCGTGCTTCGAGATGCGACTGCATTTTCGGCAGGTAGAAATACGGGCCGCTGCCGCGCTTGAGCAGTTCCTTGGCGTTGTGGAAGAAGAACAGCGCGAAATCGACGATGCCGCCGGGCGCGGGCTTGCCGTCGATGACGATGTGCTTCTCATCCAGGTGCCATCCGCGCGGACGCACGATCAGCGTCGCCAGTTCCTTGTTGAGCTTGTAATCCTTGCCTTCCGGCGAGGTAAAGCTGATCTTGCGGCGCACCGCGTCGATCAGGTTGGCCTGACCGGTCATCATCAGATCCCAGGTCGGGCTGGCGGAATCTTCAAAATCCGCCATGAAGCACTTGGCGCCGGAATTGAGCGCGTTGATCACCATCTTGCGCTCGACCGGGCCGGTGATTTCGACGCGGCGATCCAGCAGGTCGGCCGGAATGCCGGCGATTTTCCACTTGCCGTCGCGGACCTTCTTGGTTTCCTTGAGGAAGCCCGGCATCTTGCCGGCGTCAATCACTTTCTGGCGCGTATCGCGCAGGGCCAGCAACTTGTCGCGCGTCGCGGCGTGCTTGCGGACCAGCTTGGCGACGAACTTGAGCGCCTCAGGCGTCAGAATTTTCCTGGTGGCCGGTGTCATCTCGCCGGTAATTTCGACGCCCTTGACTGCGCTCATCATCAACCTCGCTTCAGTTTGGAAAAGCCCAAAAAATCAGGCGCGGACTATAGCCAAAGCATCCTTTTGGTGCAATGAAAAAGCCGCGACGGGAAGGCCCCGGCGCGGCATTTGCGCAGGGGATGTGGCCGTTATTTGTGTACAGCGGCATCCGCAACGACGATGCCGTCGTCATCAGCATAGAGCCATGCGCCCGGCCTGAAAGTGACGCCAGCGAAACTCACAACCTTGTCGACATGACCGGAGTGCAATCCTTTCTCGCTCTTGCGTGGATGCGTCGCCAGTGCCTTGACGCCGACCTCCAGAGCGGAAATTTCCTCGGAATCACGGATGCAGCCGTTGACGACAATGCCGGCCCAGCCGTTCTTGACCGCGAGCACGCCAAGATTGCCGCCGACCAGCGCGCAGCGCATCGAGCCGCCGCCGTCGACCACCAGCACCGCGCCCTTGCCCGGCGTCTCCAGCGTGCTGCGCACCAGCGCGTTGTCCTCGAAGATTTTCAGCGTGCGGATCGGCCCATGAAACTTGTCGACGCCGCCGAAGTCGGCGAACAGCGGTTCGCAGACCTGCAGTTCTGGATGGGCGTCGGAAAGGTCGGTGGTGGCAAAGCTCATGGGCAGCTCCGGTGGCTTGGCGGTTCAGCGCAGCAGATTGTTCTTCTCAAAAGCCCTGGCCAGTATCGGCGCCGAGATCGCGTAGGCGCCCAGCGCGACGAAGCCGATCAGGGTCCACATCGGCAGGCTCAGTCCCAGCCACTGCGCGGTGATCTTGGCGCAACTGGCGTCACCGCGCAGCACCTTCATCACCACTTCGCTCAGCGGAAACATGTTCAACAGATAGTGCAGCGTCGGTCCGCAGGCGGGTACCTGGTCTTCAGGTATTGATTGCAGCCAGACATGGCGTGCCGCCACCAGCGCACCGGCGATGGCCGACAGTTCAGCCAGTCCGGCATAAAACCAGCGGCCCCAGCCTCTGGGACCGAACAGCATGCCGAGCAGGAAAAAGAACCCGCAGGCAATCATTGCAACGCGCTGGAAAATGCACATCGGGCAAGGCTCGTAGCCCTTGGCATATTCCAGGTACAGCGCGAATGCCATCGCTCCCGCACAAGCCAGAAATCCACCAAAACACAGCCAGCGAAAACTCAATTTCATTTCGATTCGTCCTTAATGGTTTGCTTACGCGGCCACGACTGGAATCTTGCCGATTTTGCCCTGCCACAATGCCGGACCAGTCTGGTGCACCGAGGTGCCCTTGCTATCCACGGCGACGGTCACCGGCATGTCCTTGACCTCGAATTCGTAGATAGCTTCCATGCCAAGATCGGCGAAGCCTACGACTTTTGCGGATTGTATGGCCTTGGCGACCAGATAGGCCGCGCCGCCGACCGCCATCAGGTAGGCCGCCTTGTGCTTCTTGATCGCCTCGATGCCCGCAGGGCCGCGCTCGGCCTTGCCGATCATCGTGATCAGGCCGGTCCTGGCCAACATCATCTCGGTGAACTTGTCCATGCGCGTCGCCGTGGTCGGGCCTGCGGGTCCGACGACTTCATCGCGCACCGGATCCACCGGGCCGACGTAATAAATCGCGCGATTGGTGAAATCCACCGGCAGCTTCTCGCCTTTGCCGAGCATGTCGGCAATGCGCTTGTGCGCGGCGTCGCGGCCGGTGAGCATCTTGCCGTTGAGCAGCAGGGTCTGACCGGGCTTCCAGGCCGCGACTTCCGCCGCCGTCAGCGTGTCCAGATTCACCCGTGTGGCGACCTCGGTGTTGGCCTTCCAGGTCACCTTCGGCCAGTCTTCCAGGCGCGGCGGTTCGAGCTTGGCCGGGCCGCTGCCGTCGAGATGAAAATGCACATGGCGCGTCGCCGCGCAGTTTGGAATCATCGCCACCGGAAGGTTGGCGGCATGGGTCGGGTAATCCAGCACCTTCACATCCAGCACCGTGGTCAGGCCACCCAGACCCTGCGCGCCGATGCCCAGCGCGTTGACCTTTTCGAAAATCTCCAGCCGCAGTTCTTCCACACGATTCTTTGGGCCGCGCGCCTTCAAATCCTGGATGTCCACCGGCGCCATGATCGCTTCCTTGGCCAGCAGCATCGCCTTTTCCGGCGTGCCACCGATGCCGATGCCGAGGATGCCCGGCGGACACCAGCCCGCTCCCATGGTTGGCACAGTCTTGATGATCCAGTCGACGATGGAATCGGAAGGGTTAAGCATTGCAAATTTCGCCTTGGCCTCCGAACCGCCACCCTTGGCCGCGCAGATCACTTCCAGATGATCGCCCGGCACGATCTCGTAATGCACCACCGCCGGCGTGTTGTCCTTGGTGTTCTTGCGCGCGCCGGCCGGATCGGACAGCACCGAGGCGCGCAGGATGTTGTCGGCATTGGTGTAGGCGCGGCGCACGCCTTCGTTGACCATCTCCTGCACCGAGAGTTTCGCGTCCCAGCGCAGATTCATGCCGACCTTGAGGAAGACCAGCGCGATGCCGGTGTCCTGGCAGATCGGCCGGCGGCCTTCGGCGCACATCCGTGAATTGGTCAGGATCTGCGCGATCGCATCTTTGGCCGCGGGCGATTCCTCGCGCTCGTAGGCCGCACCCAGCGCCTGGATATAGTCCAGCGGGTGGTAGCAGCTGATGTACTGGAAAGCATCAGCAACCGACTTGACGAAGTCTTCCTGGCGTATCGTGGTCATGTGATTTTCGAGTGGCG
>JBOICK010000094.1:0-2205 GCA_050739895.1 Stenotrophobium sp. | reverse complement strand
GTGTCCACTGGATCTGTGTGCCCAGACCGGCGCGCTCGGCATTGATGCGTGCCGATTTGACCGCCGCGCCAGATAAATCCTGTCCTGCCATCAACGGCAGCGGTTTGGCGAGACCCGCTACTTTTCGCGCCTGCGCTTCCACGCGCAGGTCCTTCCAGATTTTTGGCTTGTGATCCAGCCATGCTTCGAAGCCATAACGCGCGCGAGCCAGGCCCGGTGCAATGTCAGCCGCCATCATCGCGGCCTCGATCACCAGCGTACCGGAGCCGCACAGCGGATCGAGCAGCGGCGCATTCTGCGTCGCCAGTTCCGGCCAGCGAGCGCGCATGAGGATGGCAGCGGCGAGGTTTTCCTTGAGCGGCGCTTCGACGCTGCGCGTGCGGTAACCGCGCTGGTGCAGACTCTCGCCGGCGAGGTCCAGGCTCAGCGTGCCGTTGAGCTTGTCCATGTGCAGATGAATGCGGATGTCGGGGTTTTCGGTGTCCACGTTGGGACGCTCACCGCCGAGTGCGCGGAAGCGGTCGGCGATGGCGTCCTTGACCTTGAGTCCGGCGTAATGCGTGTGGGTGACGTTGGGCGAATGGCCGGCGACTTCGATGGCGAAACTGGAACGGATGTCGAACAAATCCGGCCAGTTCACCGCCAGCGCGGCTTCGTAGAGCGCGTCCACGCCGGTGAGCGGAAAAGTACACAGCGGCATCAGCACGCGGCTGGCGAGGCGTGACCACAGGCAGGCGCGGTAGGCGGTGAGCAGTTCACCGCTGCAGGCGACGCCGCCAGTGCGCTGCTTGATCTCGATGGCGCCAAAGGTGGCGAGTTCCGCCTCGAGCAGCGGCTCCACGCCGCGCGGGCAGGTGGCGAATAGGGAAATGGTTGGCATCACCCATTATCGCTGTTCGCACCCTGTTCGCGCCGGCGGCGTTGGTGCTAATGTCCGGTGGTCGTCATAAACCAAGGAGAAACGCATGAACATACTCGACACGATCATGAATTCGCAGGGCGGCCAGCTCGCCAGCAAGCTCGCCAGCCAGTACGGACTCAACCCTGAGCAGGTGCAGCAGACGCTGCAAAACGTGGTGCCGACGCTGGTCGGCGGCGTCAAGAACGCGGTAGCCCAGCCTGGCGGCCTGCAAAAGCTGCATGAGCTGTTGCAGTCGGGCAACCACCAGCAATACCTGAGCAATATCTCTCAGGCGTTCAGCGCCGATGGCATCGCCGCCGGCAAGGATGCGCTGAACAAGGTGATGGGCGGCGATGTGGTCGGCCAGATCGCCAGCCGCGCCTCGGCCGCGACCGGCATCGCCACTGACAAGATCAATGAAATCCTGCCGGTGATCACGACTCAGGTGATGGGTGTGCTCAACAAGGTGCAGCAGTCGCCGGTCGGCGGACTGGTGGACAGCGCGATGGGCAGTGCGCTGGGCCAGAAGGCCAGCGGCCTGCTCGGCGGCGCGCAGCAGGCTGCGGCCGATCCGCTGGCGGCGGTCAAGTCGCTGCTCGATGCACATGGCGGCGGCGGACTGATGGACGAGGTCAAGGGACTAGCCGGGAAATTCTTCAAATAGCCCTGAAGGGCGTCGCCCGCTGTCTGTCGATACGACAACCTGTATGTTATAAATTATATTACAATTAGTAAAAAGATATATAAAATAAAACAACAATCCATCGTTAAACCTGCACAGCGGGCGGCGTGTTCCGCACCCGATTCGACTCATCGCAACAACAGGAGGTCACGCATGCCTGCACACACTTGTCACCCCGCGGCGCCGCACAAGAAGCTGCGCATTCCCGACTGGTACGTCTCGACGCTGATGCTGGAGCGCGCGCTCGACGCGATCCTGCGGCGCATCAAGCTCGACCGCAAACATGATATTCCCTATCTGGCCGGCTACAGCCTCGACGGCAAGACCATCTACATCGACCGCCACCTGCCGTCGTCCTTCACGCTCAAGGGCAAGACGGTGCAGGTCGACCGCTACCTGGTGCTGCACGAGACCGTCGAAAAAACCCTGATCGACGAACTCGACCTGCACTACCTGCACGCGCACCAGATCGCGACGCGCGCAGAGCAGGCTGCGGTGCGCGGTGACGGCATCGAATGGCGCGCCTACGACCGCTTCATGCAGAAATACGTCAAGCGCATCGGCGACGAGCGACTCAGCAAGGTGCCGGCCAATCTCGACGAGAAACCCTACCGCGACGAGC
>JBOICK010000093.1:0-14098 GCA_050739895.1 Stenotrophobium sp. | reverse complement strand
GCGCGCTCGGCGGCGAGCGCCCCAACGTCGACACCGACAATCCAGACATCCGCGTCCATCTGCACATGGACAAGCTCAACGGCACGCTGAGCCTCGACCTCGCCGGCGACAGCCTGCACCGGCGCGGCTACCGCGCGCGCAGTGTCGAAGCGCCGCTCAAGGAAAATCTCGCCGCCGCCATCCTGATGCGCGCCGGCTGGCCGGAACTGGCCGCGCAGGGCGCCCCGCTGCTCGACCCGCTGTGCGGCTCCGGCACGCTGGTGATCGAAGCCGCGATGATGGCGGCTGACATCGCGCCCGGCCTGCTACGCGCGCGCTACGGCTTCGAGAGCTGGCTCGATCACAAACCGAAAATCTGGAAAGACCTGCGTACAGAAGCCGCAGAACGCAAAGCTGCGGGGCTGGCGCGAACGCTGCCGCTGATGACCGGCCAGGATTTATCCAGCATTGCGATCAAATCCGCACGCAGCAATGCCGAGCGCGCCGGACTCGGTGCGCACACGCAGTGGGCGGTGATGGATGCCTCCGAAGCACGCCCCATTGGCGACCGCCCCGGCCTGCTGGTGACCAATCCGCCCTATGGCGAACGGCTCGGCGCGGAAGCGGAAATCATCAAGCTCTACTCGCTGCTCGGCGCCACCCTCAAGCAGCATTTCGGTGGCTGGCATGCGTCGGTGTTCACCGGCCGGCCCGACCTCGGCCCACGCATAGGCCTGCGCACGAGTTCGATGAATGCGCTGTTCAACGGCGCGCTGCCGTGCAAACTGCTCAATTTCGACGTGCCGGTGCTGACCGAGTCCAACGCGGTCAGCGTCAGCGGCGGCGAGGATTTCGCCAACCGCCTGCGCAAGAATCTCAAGCAGCTCGGCAAGTGGGCCGAGCGCGAGAGCGTCAACAATTACCGCCTCTACGACGCCGACCTGCCCGACTACAACCTCGCGGTGGACGTCTACCAGGCTGCGCAGTTGCATGTGCATGTGCAGGAATACGCCGCGCCCAAGACCGTCGATCCGGTCAAGGCCGAGCGGCGGCTGCGCGAGGCGCTGGCGCAGATCCAGCAGGTTCTCGAAGTGCCGGGTTCGCGCATTCATTACAAGATCCGCCGTGCGCAGAAAGGCACGGCGCAATACCAGCGGATGGCCGAGCAGGAAGAGTTCCTGCAGGTCGAGGAACACGGCTGCAAGCTGTGGGTGAATTTCGAGGATTACCTCGACACCGGCTTGTTCCTCGATCACCGGCCGCTGCGTCAGCGCATCCAGCGTGAAGCCGCGGGCAAGCGTTTCCTCAATCTTTTTGCCTACACCTCGTCGGCCTCGGTACATGCCGCGGTGGGTGGTGCGACGCAAACCGTGTCGGTGGATTTGTCCAACACCTACCTGGAATGGGCCGAGCGCAATTTCAGGCTCAACGGCCACTCCGCGCAGTTACCGATGAGCCGTGAGAAATCCGCCGCCACTTCGTCTTCGTCGCCCTGGGGCAATCGAGGCGGTACCGACAAGCGCGCAGGCAGCGCCTATCGCGGTGCGTCCTCCAGCCACGCGCGCAGCGTCAGCAAAAGCTACGCAGCTTCGCATCAACTGCTGCGCGCCGACTGCCTGCAATGGCTGCGTGAGCAGGCCGCGGGGCCACGGCCTGGCCGCTACGACCTGATCCTATGCGACCCGCCTACGTTCTCCAATTCAAAGAAGATGGAAGGCACGCTCGACACCCAGCGCGACCATGTCGAATTGGTCACACTCTGCGCCAAGCTGCTGGCGCCGGGCGGCAAGCTGTATTTCTCAACCAACCGCCGCGGCTTCAAGATTGACGCCGAGGCATTGGCGACGCTGAAAATCCATGACATCACCGCACAGACATTGGGCGAGGATTTCAGACGTCCGCCGCCGATGCACAAGTGCTGGGCGATTGAGGCCCGATCCGCTACTTGAACGAAGGCGTCAATACCAACAAAAAGGGCGCCTTGCGGCGCCCTGGTTGTCCGGCTTGCTGCCAAGTCTGGAATCAGACACCACCGACCGCCGTGCACAGCATCGACAGCGGCGTGTTGGCGAACAGGCAATTGCCGGTGGTGCCGCCCAGCAGTGAGCTGAGCGTCGTCGTCACCGTCGGCAACACCGTGCCAAGCAGGCCGGTGACTGCAGCGGCAGGATTGCCGCTGGTGCCGCCCGCGGGCAGGCTGGTGAGACTGCCGGTGATCTGCGACAACAGACCGGTCAGCACGCTGGCGCCCGCCGCGCCGCCGGAGACCGGAAGCGCGGTGGTCAGCGGCGCAAGCACCTGGCCCAGCAGTGCGGTATTCAACTGGCTCGGCAATGCCGTGTTGGAAGACGACGAACCCAGTCCGCCGAGCAGTGACGTCAGCTGGCTGATGCCGGCTGTGACCTGGCCAGGCAGCGCGTTGCTGCCCGACGCCGTCGGCAGGGCATTGATCGGCAGGACATTCAGCAGCAGGCTCTGCAGCGTGCCGGTGACGGTGGTTTGCAGCGCTGCTGTGGTCGCGGTGGGATCACCGCCGGCGGCGGTCTGCAACAGTGCGACCAGGTTGGCGACGGTGCCCTTGAGCGTGGTCAGCACACCACCCAGCACCGGCGCGCCGGTTGCACTGGCCGGGAGCTGCGCATACGCGGCATTAAATGCAGCACTGATCTGGGAGAGCTCGGTTGCGGCCTGGCTCAGCGACGGCGCACCGCCCTGGCCGGCAGCGGTGATCTGTGCCAGCACCGGCAATAGCGCGGCGCTCAGCGGCGCCAGCGGTGTGCCGGCAAGAGGATCAGCGGACAGTGCCGTTGTGGAGCCACTGCTGTTGCAGGCAGCACCACCAGCCAGAGAGCTGAGGAGCTGCTGCAGGTCGGCGGCCAACTGCTGCACCTGCGTCTGCACCTGCGGTGCGACATTGGCGATCGCCTGCGGATTCTGCGCGGCACCCTGAACGCCGTTGGCGATGGCGTTGACGACATTGAGTGCGTCACCGTTAACGGCGAAATCGGCACAGCTGACAACGCCGGACAGCGGCGTGCCGACGGTCGCAACCGCCAGCGGCTGCAGCACGGACGACGACAAGGTGCCCTGCACCGGCGTCAGCGGACCGGCGACGGCCTGCCGCGCCGGCACCGAACCGCTGCTGCTGGAATCCGCACTGCCGCCACCGCAGCCGGCGAGCGCCAGGCCGGACGACATGATGACCACAAGACCGAGTTTACGAAGCATGATGGTTCTCCTGGGTGAATGACGAGATATGCCGGTCCGTGTGCACCCTGTGCCGCACGCCCTTTCGCATGCGCAAAACTGTAGGGTGATTCAGGACGCGATCCACACCGCGGCAGCCGGACGGCGCAGATGTTTCGAGGAGCGGTCAAGATGCAATGGAACCCTTACCACTCGGCGTTTGAGTGCTACCGTTCATCCCTCATCGCAAGGCGCACGCCGCGGCGCGCGTCCGCCCATCACCTTCCTCTATGTTTTTTGAGAAGAAGGCCGTGGCATGCTCCCGGCAGGCATTTCAGATGTCATTTCATTCGTGAAATAAATGTCGTCATTCCGGCGTCCACGCACTCCCTGTGCAACGCCGGCACAGCGACGCTATTGAATTGGAAATGGATAAAGGGCCAATCGCTGCAAATAAAAAACCCCGGCAAAGCCGGGGTTTTTTATGTACGGTTATTCTCGCCTACTTGGCGAGCTTGACCAGTCGCAGGTAAGGCTTGAGCGTCTTCCAGCCTTGCGGAAACAGCTTCTTGGCATCCTCGTCCTTGAGTGAGGGCACGATGATGACGTCTTCGCCCTTCTTCCAGTTCACCGGCGTCGCCACTTTCTGGCTATCGGTGAGCTGCAGTGAATCGACCACGCGCAGGATCTCGTCGAAGTTGCGGCCGGCGCTGGCCGGATAGGTCAGCGTCATGCGCACTTTCTTGTTCGGGTCGATCACGAACACGCTGCGCACGGTGTGATTCTCCAGCGACTTCGGGTGAATCATGCCGTAGAGCTGCGCGACCTTGCGATCGGCATCGGCGATGATCGGAAAATTGATCTTGTAGCCCTGGGTCTCTTCGATGTCCTTGCTCCAGCCCAGATGGTCCTTCACGGAATCCACGGACAGGGCGAGAATCTTGGCGCCACGCTTGGCAAAATCTTCCTTGAGTTTGGCGGTGTAGCCCAGCTCGGTGGTGCAGACCGGCGTGTAATCCGCAGGATGCGAGAACAGCACGGCCCATGAGTTACCCAACCATTGGTGAAACTTGAGCTTGCCTTCGGTGGTTTCGGCTTCAAAATCGGGGGCGATGTCGCCCAGTTGCAATGACATTTCCTGTGTCCTCTTGTTGATCGGGATGTACATGATGCGCCGATACCCATGAAGATCAAGACATAAGAAAATAACTTTTCAGGCGCTGTGCCTTTGAACGGAAGCGCAGGGTCAGTCCGAACGCCGCCACAGCAAGTCCGGCCGTCAGCCCCCACCATAATCCGCTCGGTCCCATGACGGCACGGAACGCCAGCCACAGCGCCACCGGCATGCCGACCAGCCAGTAGGCAGCGACGGTAATCAGCATCGGCACGCGCGTGTCCTTGATGCCGCGCAGCGCGCCGTTGGCGGTGACCTGCAGACCATCGAATAACTGGAACACGGCCGCCAACCCCAGGTAGCTGGCGGCGAGCGCGACAATCTGGCGATTGTGGGTGTAACAACCGGCAATCACTGTCGGGAACAGCAGCATGATCGCGGCGTTCGAGGCGGCGTTGAGCGCACCCAGGGACATGCCGACATAGCCGCGCTGGCGCGCCGCAGCCAAATCGCCTGCGCCTACCGCATGGCCAACGCGAACCGTCGTCGCCAGCCCGATGCCCAACGGGATCATGAACGCGACCGAGGCGAAATTCAGCGCGACCTGATATGCGGCCACCGCCTCGTCGCCGAAGCGCGCCATCAACAGCGACACCGCCACGAACAACCCGGCCTCGGCCAGCAGGATCAGGCCGATGGGAATGCCGAGCCGCAGAATTTCGCGCGCATCTTTTTGAAGACGCGGCCGCACACGTTCAAATATCCGGAACAGGCGCAGCGGCGCATGCCATGAATACTGTGCAGCCAGCACCGCGGCCATCAGCAGCGAGGACAACGTGGTCGCCCAGCCGCACCCGACCGCACCCATCGCAGGAAAGCCAGCCTTGCCGTACATGAACACCCAGTCGAGCAGCAGGTTGCTGCACAGCCCGGTGACGCCCGACCAGAAAATCGGCCGCGTCGTGCCTGCACCCTCAGCGGTATAGCGCAGCACGAACCACGCGCAGAAACCGAAACTGCTCCAGCTATAGGCGTGCAGGAACTGCACTGCGACTGCGGCGGTTGCCGGAGGCAAGCCGATATGCGTCAGCACCGGTCCTGCCAGCAGGTGCGCCGCCGCCACCCACAACACTGCCAGCAGCAGTCCCAGCAGCAGCGCCTCGCGCACGAATCCGCCGACGCGATGGTCCGCATGGCCGGCGCCGGCGCGCTGCGCGACGATCGGCGAACAGGCCATCAACACGCCCATGACCAGCACGAAGAACGTCACGTTGAGATTGGCGCCGACGGAGACCGCCGCCAGCGCCTCATCGCTGATGCGGCCGGCCATGATCGTGTCGATCGTGCCCATGCCGACACCGGCCATCTGCGCCGCAATCAGCGGCACAGCGATGCGCAGGTTGGCGCGCACTTCGCTGCGAAAGGGCTGATGGAGTGTCATGACAATGAGACTTTATCCGGACGGGCCCCGCAGCGCGGCAACGGCGGCCGGCAAGCATACGCGATTCAGGCACGGATTAACCGGGCAGGAAGGCGCAGCGCACATCGGCCATTATCGTCCGCTGGTCTGCTTGCAGCACTGCACGAATGCGGCTGGCCGTAACCTGAATCCTGTTGAGGAATCAGGCGTCAGGTCACATCATGCAAAGCGTATTCCGAATTTACGATGAACGAACTCTGCACCGCCGGCGTTTCAGACCGATGCAGGTCGCTGCGGTTTTTGTTGCAGGCACTGTCTGCGGCCTGTCGCTGTCTGGTACCGACCCGGGCAATGCCATCGCCGCATCTGCGCCGGTTATTGCTGCGTCCCACGCAAATCCCGCCAGTTCGTGGTGCTCTAGCAGTGTGCCCGCTGCGACGAATCTGCGCATGAGCTGTGAACTGGATAGCGCTGGACACTGAACCGCTATCGTTCGCCAGGGGGAAGTTAGCGAATTCCGGCATGTGGCCGGCGCGAAAATCCGGAATTGGGCGGCTTGAGCAGGCGCTGCCTACTTGCCTTGACCCATCAAACTGGCATTGCCACCGACTGCCGCCGTGTTCACCGTTAGTGTGCGCTCGTTGATGAATCGCAGCAGATAATGTGGCCCCCCGGCCTTGGGGCCGGTACCGGACAGGCCCTCGCCGCCGAACGGCTGCACGCCGACCACCGCGCCGGTGATGCCGCGATTGATGTAGCAGTTGCCGACGCGCGCGGCGGCCTGCGCGCGCCGCCAGGTCGATTCGATTCGTGTATGCACGCCCAGCGTCAACCCGTACCCGGTGGCATTGATCGACTCGATGACCTCGTCGAGCTTTTTTGCGGGATAGCGGATCAGGTGCAGCATCGGTCCGAAATATTCACCATCGAGTTGCGCCAGGCCGTCGATCTCGACCGCGCAGGGCGCGAAATAAGTGCCGTGACGGCAGCTCTCCGGCAGTTGCAGGCGTTCGATCAGCCGCCCTCGCCGGATCATTTCATCCGCATGCTGCGACAAGCGTTGTTGTGCTGCCGTATCGATCACCGGGCCGATGTCGGTGGCAAGCAGTGCCGGATCACCGATCACCAGTTCGCGCATCGCGCCGCGCAGCATCCGCAATAGCCGGTCGGCGATCTCCTCCTGCACGACCAGTACGCGCAAGGCCGAACAGCGCTGGCCGGCGGAGTGAAACGCCGACTGCATCGTGTCTTTCACCACCTGCTCGGGCAGCGCCGAGGAATCGACGATCATCGCGTTCTGGCCGCCGGTTTCGGCAATCAGTGTGGCGATCGCGCCGGTGCGCGCCGCAAGCCTGCGATTGATGCTCTGCGCCACTTCGACCGAGCCGGTGAAAGCGACGCCGGCAATGCCGGGTTCCGCGACCAGTGCCACGCCGACATCGCCCGCGCCCGGCGCACAGTGCAGGACATCAGCCGGAATGCCAACATCGTGCAGCACTTGCACCATACTCATGGCAATCAGCGGCGTCTGCTCGGCGGGCTTGGCGATGACTGAGTTGCCGCTGACCAGCGCCGCAGCGACCTGTCCACTGAAAATTGCCAGCGGGAAATTCCACGGCGAGATGCAGACGAAGACACCCTTGCCATGCAACTGCAATTCGTTGTGCTCGCCAGTCGGTCCCGGCATGAGCAACGGTGCGGATTGCAGCAGCCGCGCCTGCTGCGCGTAGTAACGCAGAAAGTCCTCCGCCTCGCGCAGCTCGGCGTTGGCGTCGGCGATAGTCTTGCCGGCTTCCCGGATCAACAACCGGAGGAAGGAATCGCGGTGCGCGTGCAGCATATCTGCAGCATGCTCCAGCATCGCGGCGCGGTGATCGACCGGCTCGGCATTCCAGCGCCGTTGCGCGACCCGCGCACGTGCAACTATCCCAGGCACTTGCGAGAGATCGAGCGCATGCCATTCCCCGACGACGCGCCGCTGATCGGCCGGGTCTCGCACGAGTTGTCGCGTGCCGGCAGCGTTGCGTCCTGCGGATGCCGGCGGCGTGGTGATTGATGGAATGACCGCGGACGCCAGTGCTCGGGCAAGCGCTGACATTTCGTGCTCGTCAGCCAGATTCAGCCCCAGAGAATTGCACCGCGCCGCACCGTAGAGATCGCAGGGCAAGGGCAGATCGGGGTTGGCTTTTGCCGCGAGTGATTCCACTGCGGCGACCGGGTCGGCGACCAACTGCTCAGGCGCAATCTGCTCGTCGAAGATGCGGTTGACGAATGACGTATTGGCGCCGTTCTCCAACAGGCGGCGTACCAGATACGGCAACAGGTCTTCATGTGTACCGACCGGCGCGTAGACCCGGCATGGCAGTGGTACAACGCCACGCACAACCCCATAAAGCGACTCGCCCATGCCGTGCAGGCGCTGGAACTCGTAGCCCGCGGGATCGCCATCGGCATAGTCGTATACCGCAGAGACCGTATGCGCATTGTGGGTCGCGAACATCGGGTAGAACTGTTCGCGCGCATCCAGCAGGCAGCGCGCGCAGGCAAGATAGGACACGTCGGTATTGAGCTTGCGCGTGAACACCGGGTAGCCGGCGAGTCCTTGCTCCTGACTGCGCTTGATCTCGGTGTCCCAGTACGCGCCTTTCACCAGCCGGACCTGCAGGCGCCGTCCGACACTGCGAGCTGTCGCCTGCAGATAATCGACCAGCGGCAATGCGCGTTTCTGGAACGCCTGCACAGCCAGGCCATAACCCTCCCAGCCACGCAGCGACGGGTCGCGATACACCGCTTCGATCACATCAAGTGACAGTTCCAGCCGGTCGGCTTCCTCGGCGTCCACCGTCAGGCAGATGTTGTGGTCACGCGCGGCGTGCGCCAGCGTCAGCAAACGCGGGATCAACTCGCTCAGTACGCGCGCACGCTGTGCGAACTCATAGCGCGGATGCAGCGCCGACAACTTCACCGAAATGCCGGCCCGGGTCGCGACCGCGCCGTCATGCGCCGCAGCCGGCGCAGCGCCGATGGCGGCAATCGCGTGCCGGTAGGACTGCAAGTAACGCGCGGCATCGTCGGCGGTCAGCGCGGCCTCGCCGAGCATGTCATAGGAATGCAGGTAGGGCTTGTGCGCCTGGCTACGCGAATTTTTCAGGGCCTCGGCGATGCTGCGGCCCATCACGAACTGGCCGCCCATCATGCGCATTGCCTGGCGGATCGCGAGGCGGATCACCGGCTCGGTCGACTTGCCGACCAGCGCATTGACCGCGCCGCGCAGGTTGCCGGTGGTCTGCGGCGGCAATCGCACGATGCGGCCGGTCAGCATCAGGCCCCAGGTCGAAGCGTTGACGAACAGCGAATCCGATTTTCCGAGATGCGATTCCCAATCCGCCCCGGCGAGCTTGTCGGCAATCAGCCGCTCCGCCGTCGCGTCGTCGGGAATGCGCAGCAGCGCCTCGGCCAGGCACATCAGCAGCACACCCTCCTCGGATGACAGGTCGTACTGGCGCATGAACGCATCCAGCGGTGACTGCTCACTCTTGAGCTGACGCACACGCGTCACCCAACCCGCGGCGCGTTGCACCACGCCTGCCGCACGCTGCGGCGGCTGTCGTGAGGTCGCCAGCAGCTTTTCGACCACCCGCGTTTCATCGGCGAGATAGTGGCGCGTGATTTCCGCACGCAGCGCACTGCGCTCGGGCAGCGGTTCGGCAAAGACGAAATGTTCTTCGGTAGCCACGGCACGCCTTGACGGCTGGAGATGCGCTTGGCGCCAGCGTATGCGCTAGTCCGGCGTGGAAATAGTGTGTTTTCCCTCAGCAGCGGCAGCGAGTTTTTCAAGATCGTCGCCGGTGACGCGATGGATGGTCCATTGATTCATCGCGCGCGCGCCGAGCGCGGCGTAGAACTTCAGCGCCGGCGCATTCCAGTCCAGCACGCTCCACTCCAGCCGGCCGCAGCCGCGCGCCAGCGCCAGTGCCGCCACGCGCGACAGCAGCGCCTGGCCGATGCCGCGCCCGCGCAGCGTCGCGCGCACGTAGAGATCTTCGAGGTAGATGCCGGGCCGTGCGAGGAACGTCGAATAGTTGGTGAAGAACAGCGCGAAGCCCGCCGGCGCGCCGTCCCATTCGGCGATCAGCACCTGCGCCGCCGGATGCGCGCCGAACAGGTCGCGGCGCAAGGCCGCCTCGCTGGCGACAACTTCGTGCGAGAGTTTTTCGTAATCCGCCAGTTCGCGGATCAGCGAAAGGATCAGCGGCACGTCCGCCGCCACTGCCGCGCGCACGGTCGGCGTCTCTGCAAGTCGTGTCATGGTGCGGCTCCTGTTTTCACAGCAGACTAGCGCAGCAGGCGTCATCCGCTGTCCAGCTGAGACTGAAATTTAAGTTATATATTATACACTATATTTATATATATTTAATATTATAAAACAACTTATCAGAGCCAATACGACATAGCGGGTAGACTGATTATCTGTGCTTTCGCATCGATTTTCCCTTATGTCCACGCCGATACTGCTGGCCCTCGTCAGCTGCCCGCCGGACACCGCCGAAGCGCTGGCGGAAATGCTGGTGCGCGAACACCACGCCGCCTGCGTGAACATCATTCCGCAACTGCGCTCGGTCTATCGCTGGAACGACACCTTGCAAAAGGACTCCGAATCACTGCTGCTCATCAAGACCGCGCAGACGCGCTACGACGCGCTGTGCGCGGCGATCCTCGCGCACCATCCCTACGAACTTCCGGAGATCATCGCGGTCAATCCACAGCAGGGCCACGCGCCCTATCTCGACTGGGTTCTCGGTGCCACACGCTAGAATGCGCACCCTCATGCGCTCGACCACACGCCTGCTGCTGATGCTGACCTGCCTGCTGCCGCTGGCGGCACAGGCTGATGCCTGGCTCAAAGGCAAAGCAGAAGGGCCGCAAATCCTGCCGGTGGACAGCGCGTTCCAGCTGATGCCGGTCGAGCGCGATGCCGATGCGTTGCGTGTGAGCTGGTTCATCAGCAAGGGCTACTATCTCTACCGTGAACGCATGCAGTTCCGCGTGATCGATCCGCGAGGTGACAAGCTGGGCCAGGCGCGGATGCCCACCGGCGTACCGCACGATGATCCATACTTCGGCACCGTTCACATCTATCGCGGCGGCGACAATCTCGCAATCTCGCTGCCGCTGACGACGCATGCGGAGCAGCCGCGCAAACTCGAAGTCCGCTATCAGGGCTGCGCCGAGGCCGGCGTGTGCTATCCGCCGCAGACCCGCATTCTCGACATCCCGCCCGTGCAAAAAAAATGAATCGCACCCTGCGCATCACACTGTGCATGGCGCTGCTGTGTCTGCTGGGTGTCGCCGGCGGCTACTGGGGTCTGCAACGCTGGGATGCACGCAACAGCACCAGCCCGGCCAGTACCGCGTCACTCCCACCGATAGAGTTCACCGCACTCGACGGTCCGCTGGTCACGCTCGCATCGTTGCGCGGCAAGCTGGTGCTGGTGAATTTCTGGGCGACCTGGTGCGTGCCGTGCATGAACGAACTGCCGTTGCTGGTCAAGGCGCAAACCCGCTTCGGCTCACGCGGACTGCAAATCATCGGGCCGGCGCTGGATGATTCCGGCGCAGTGCGTAAAATGATCAGCCGGCTGGGCATCAACTACCCGGTCAGCACCGACTTCGCGCAGGCCGACAGCGCCATGCGCACGCTCGGCAACACCACCGGCGCCCTGCCGTTCTCGGTCTTCATCGACACGCAGGGCCATATCATCAAAACCGTGCTTGGCGGCCTGCACGAAGTGGAGCTGGACCGGCTGATCGAGCAGAACCTGCCGAAATAATCCTGATTGGCAATCTTGGCGTGATCGTCAGTCATCATGCCGATAACTGCCGGTAATTTTGCCTTTCACTTGCGTTTCCATTTTCGATTCAGGCAGAATCCGAGGCATGTCCAGCCATCTGCCATAGCCTTGAGCCAACTCCTGCTGTTGAACGGCCCCAACCTGAATCTGCTCGGCACTCGCGAGCCGACGATCTACGGCAGCACCACTCTGGCGCAAATCGAGGCCGACATGAGCCGGCGCGCTGCCGAACTCGGTCATCAATTGCACTGTTACCAGAGCAACCAGGAAGGTCTGCTGGTGGATCGCGTCCACCAGGCGCGCGGCGAAGGCGTCAACTTCATCCTGCTCAATCCCGGCGCCTACACCCACACCAGCGTCGCCCTGCGCGATGCCCTGCTCGGCGTGAGCATTCCGTTCATCGAAATTCACCTCTCAAACGTATATACCCGTGAACCGTTCCGGCATCACTCGTATTTCTCCGACATCGCGGTCGGCTGCATCGTCGGGCTGGGGCCGATCGGCTACAGCCTGGCGCTGCATGCAGCCGACCAGCAACTCACCAACAAGGGAAAGTAACTCAAATGGATTTACGCAAAATCAAAACCCTCATCGACCTGGTCCAGGAGTCTGGCATCGCCGAACTGGAAGTGAAGGAAGGCGAGGAATCGGTGCGTATCAGCCGTCACTCCGGCCCGCTCACCCAGTATGTGACGGCGCCACAGTTGCCCGCTGCGATACAGCCGCTCGCTGCCCAGCCGGCTGCACCCGCCACCGCGCCCGCCGCCGCCGAAACGCCCAAGGTCGAAACCCGCCATGTGGTCAAGGCGCCGATGGTCGGCACCTTCTACCGCACACCTTCGCCGGGTGCCAAGCCGTTCGTCGAAGTCGGCCAGGCAGTCAAGGCCGGACAGACCCTGTGCATCATCGAAGCGATGAAGATGCTCAACCAGATCGAGTGCGACAAATCCGGCGTCATCGCCGAGATACTGGTCGAGAACGAGCGTCCGGTGGAGTTCGATCAATCACTCTTTGTGATTGAGTAATTTTCAGTCATGAAGGAAATCAAGAAAATCCTTATTGCCAATCGCGGCGAGATCGCTCTGCGCATCCTGCGTTGCTGCCGCGAACTGGGCATCAAGACCGTTGCGGTCTATTCCACCGCCGACCGCGATCTCAAGCACGTGCTGCTGGCCGACGAAGCGGTCTGCATCGGCCCGCCGCCGGCGACCAAGAGCTACCTGAACATGGCGGCGCTGATCAGCGCCGCCGAAGTCACCCAGGCCGACGCGGTGCATCCGGGTTACGGTTTTCTGTCCGAGAACGCCGACTTTGCCGAGAGCGTGGAGAAATCCGGCTTCATCTTCATCGGCCCGCGCGCCGAGACCATCCGCCTGATGGGCTCCAAGACCAACGCCAAGGCCGAGATGATCGCCGCCGGCGTGCCTTGCGTGCCCGGCTCCGAGGGCATCCTGCCGGAGGATGAAACCGTTTGCCGGAACACCGCTGCGCGCGTCGGCTATCCGGTGCTGATCAAGGCCGCTTCCGGCGGCGGCGGCCGCGGCATGCAGGTGGTGCGCAGCGAGGACGAGTTGATCGAGAAGATCAACATCGCCCGCACCGAGGCGCTCAACGCCTTCAAGGACGCCTCGGTTTTCATGGAGAAATACCTGGAGACACCGCGCCACGTCGAGTTTCAGGTGCTGTCCGACGGCGAAGGCCACGCGATTCACCTCGGCGAGCGCGACTGTTCGATGCAGCGCCGCAACCAGAAAGTGGTGGAGGAATCACCTGCGCCCGGCATCACCCAGGAGCAGCGCGACCAGATCGGCGCACTCTGCGTCGCCGCCTGCAAACGCATCGGTTATCGCGGCGCTGGCACTTTCGAGTTCCTCTACGATGATGGGCATTTCTATTTCATCGAAATGAATACCCGCATCCAGGTCGAGCATCCGGTCACCGAGATGGTCACCGGCATCGACCTGGTCAAGGAGCAGATCCGCATCGCCGCCGGCCTCGGCCTGAAAAAGCAGCAGAAGAACGTCAAGCTGCGCGGCCACGCCATCGAATGCCGCATCAATGCCGAGAATTCGCGGACCTTCGTGCCTTCGCCCGGCGAGATCAGGAAATATCATGCGCCTGGCGGTCCCGGCATTCGCATGGATACGCATATCTACGCCGGCTACACGGTACCGCCGCACTACGATTCGATGATCGGCAAACTGATCGCCTGCGGCACGGACCGAAAATCAGCCATTGCGCGCATGAAGCAGGCGTTGTCGGAAATGGTTATCGAGGGCATCCAGACCAACATCGCACTGCAGCGACATATCATGGAAGACCACGTTTTCCGCGAGGCCACGCACAACATCCACTACACCGAGGAAATGCTGCTGCAGTGGCCAAAGGACTAGGTTGTCATTTTTTGAAGCGCTCCACCGTGCGTTTTTTCTTCTTGATCTGACGCGGAGTCAACACGTTCGGCTTGTCCTTGAACGGGTTGTCGCCGGTCTTGAACAGCAGCGCCAGCGGCACGCCCTTGAGCTTGAATGCGGCGCGGAAATGATT
>JBOICK010000092.1:0-14972 GCA_050739895.1 Stenotrophobium sp. | reverse complement strand
GATGTCCGCGAAGACCTGCGCGGTGGTGATGGAACTGGTGCAGGGCGAGGGCGGCGTCACGCCCGCGAGCGAGGCCTTCCTCAGGGGCGCGCGCGAACTGTGCACACGCCATGACGCGCTGCTGGTCTTCGACGAGGTGCAGACCGGCAACGGCCGCAGCGGCGATCTCTACGCCTACATGGGTTACGGCGTGGTGCCGGACGTGATGACCACAGCCAAGGGTCTGGGCGGCGGCTTCCCGATCGGCGCGATGCTGACCACCGCGGAAATTGCAAAGACGCTGGCGTTCGGCACGCACGGTTCCACTTACGGCGGCAACCCGCTGGCCTGCGCGGTGGCCAATGCGGTGCTGGACGAAATCACGCGCCCGGAAATCATCGCTAACGTCAGGCAGCGCAGCGTGCAGCTGCGCGAGGGTCTCGATGCCATCGCCAGGCGTCATGGTGTGTTCGCGGCGTCACGCGGCAAGGGTTTGCTGCTCGGCGCGCCGATGAGCGCCGCATGGCAGGGCAAGTCCAAGGACGTGGCCAAGGCCGGCCTGCGCCACGGCGTCTGGTGCCTGGTCGCCGGCCCCGACGTACTGCGTCTCGCGCCCGCGCTTAATCTCAGCGAGCAGGATGCGGCCGAAGGCCTGCGGCGGCTGGATGCGGCCTGCGCCGAACTGGGTGCGGCTTAGACAAAAGTCCTGAATGGCTCCGCCCGTTTTCTACGAGGCGGGGCTTTGCCTTGTCCGCTCAGTGCGCGCCGATGGCGAACAGCACCTGCTGCCCGTGGTAGTCGAAGACGATACCGTTGCTGACGATGCTGACGATGCGCGGACCTTCGGCCAGCGTGTCCCCTTCGCGGTAATTGTGGCCGTTGATCATCACGAAGCGTTTCTTCGGCTGCGGATCGTAGGCGTGAACATCCACTGTCAGTGATGGAAATGACTCACGATATTCTGCCGGCATATCCTTGAGTGGGAGCACTGCGGGCGTTGACGCGGACGCGAGCGTCAGTTGCTGGACCGCATCGGCTGCGGGCATCGGGGACGTCTGAATGTGTCCACTGAGATGATCGTCGAGCGTCAGGGCCAGTTGTTTTCCGTTCTCGATGAGGCGTGCCGGCGATTGAGTCGCCGCGTAGGGCGTATTGTCGGTCGCTGACGTTGGGGTCGACTCTGCTTCGGACTGCGTGGTGCCGGTGGGCGTGGATTGCGCGGGCAGTACTGCGTCACCGGAGATCGACTCATCGTCCGCGGAACTGTCGCCCGCCAGATCGTCCAGTGTTGTGATTCCCGGATTGTCTTCGCCGACAGTGTCATCTGCAGACAGCGGACTGTCGGCGCGGGCAAAGCCGTCATCGGGAGCGACTGACGTGGTCAACTTGGCGCGCACCGTCATTGCCGCATGGACAGGCGCTTTCACGCTTGTCTCCAGTGCAGAACCAGTGGTTGCATGCCGGTAATGCAGCACAGCGAGCGTTGTCACACAAGCGATGACCAGTGCGGTGAGCAGCGTCATGCGCAGCACGCGGTATTGCCGCGACCCGTACGCCGGCAAGAGTGTCGTTGTGCGCGGGATTTCATGCAGGTCCGGTGGCTGGCCGAGGTTGCGCTCGTGTTCAGCCTTGCGCAGGGCGTCGAGGATGAAGCTCACGGCGAGCCTGACGCGAGAGTCGGTGTGCCCGGCTGGGTGTCAGCCAGCGTGATCATGGTGCGTACGCCAACGATGCCGGTCTTTTTGATGCCGTGCAGCTGCTGGAACTCCAGCACCTGTTTGTGCAGGCCGGCATCAAAATATTCGGAGTCAGAATCCGCTTGCGGCTTGCCGGCGAAATGCGCCAGCCGCTGGCGCAGCCATAGTACGTCGGCGCCGTGCGAGCTCGAACTGATGCTGGCGCTTTTGATTTCGCGGCGCCACAGGATCAGGAACTCACCGCTCCATAGCGGCGTTAGTTGTGTCAGCGGATAAGTTTGCGGGCCGCTGGCAGTGTCAAGCGTGGCGCTGGTGCCGGTCAGGCCGCTGAGCAGTACGTTGCGCGGCGTGCCGTCCTCCGAGCGCAGCGTCAGTATCGCCGGACGGTTGAGCTGGCGCAGTTCGACCCAGTCGCCCTTGCTCTTGAGACATTCCAGTTGCTTGCGCTTGAGTGCGTCGCAGATGTTTTCGTTGGAATTCATCTGAAAGCCCGGTTGCCACAATGCGATCAGTCGCGCCATCACCACCGGCAGCGGCTGCGGCGCCTGCAGGATTTGCAGAGGCGTCTTCTGGATCACGGCAGCCGGCAGCGGTTGCAGGACTTTTGCGACGACCGGCGCAGGGGCCGGTGCGCGGTGATTGGTCAACACCTGGTAGAGCAGCATGCCCGTGAGGACCAGGGCCAGCGGTGCGAGAATGTATTCGGCGCGCGACAGCGAACGCAGCAGCGGATGCTCGCGCGGAGTGTGCGGCTTTTGCAGGTCCATGGATTCGTGAGCGGCCCTCCTGGCCATTTCTGCGGTGATCTGGCGCGCGCCGGAGCTGTAGGCGCCGAGCATCGCGCGATCGCAAACGATGTTGATCAGGCGCGGGATGCCACCCGCGTGGCGGTGGATTTCGCGCAGAGCCGCCGGCAGGAAGATTTCCTGCTGGCCGCCGGCGACGCGCAGGCGGTGCACGATGTATTCGCGTGTCTCGGTTTCGTTCAACGGCGTCAGGTGATAGCGCGCGGTGATGCGTTGCGCCAGTTGACGCAGGTCCGGCCGCGCCAGCAGGTCCATCAGTTCCGGCTGGCCGATCAGCATGATGCGCAGCAGTTTTTCCTTGGGGGTCTCGAGATTGGTGAGCAGGCGCACCTGCTCTAGCACCTGCGGCTGCAGGTTCTGCGCTTCGTCGATGATCAGCACGGTGCGTTTGCCCGCCGCGTGCGCGGTCAGAAGATGGGCGTTGAGCGCATCGACCAGAGTTTTGAGCGTAACCGGCTGCCTGGCGTAATCGACGCCGAGTTCGTCGCAGAGAGTCTGCACGAACTCCTGCTCGCCTTGGCGCGGGTTGTGGATCATTGCCACATCCACATCTGGCAATTTCTGCTCCAGCAAGGCGCGGATGATGGTGGTTTTGCCGGTTCCGACCTCGCCGGTCAGTTGCACGAAGCCACCATACTGACCGGTGCCAAACAGCAGATGCCCCAGCGCCTCCTGATGGCGCGGCGACATGTACAGATAGGACGGATCCGGCGTGATCGAGAACGGCATCTCGCGGAGCTGGAAATATTGGGTATACACGGTGTACCGAAGGCGGCGTCAGCGGCGAAGTATAGCGGTGGCCTCGGCTGTCAGCAGCATGTTGACGTGCCGGATGCCATCTTCGAGGTAAGGCCCGCTGATCCGGCGAAAGTTCAGTCCGGTGTAAAATTTTTCGAGATGCTGCTGGCCGGAGATGAAGATGGATAGCCCTGGATAACGAATGTGGCAATGGCGGATGCCCTCGCGGATCGCGTCGCCGCCGTGGCCATACTTGCGGCGGCTGGCCTTCACTACCAGCCGTCCCAGTGCCGGATGCTCCGATTTCACGCCTGGCGGCACCAGTCGCAGGTAGGCGATGAGTTGACCCTGCGCGTCGCTGCCGCAGAGATGCTCGCAAGCCGGATCGATGCCATCCATATCCGAGAACACGCAATTCTGCTCGACCACGAAGATGTCGCTGCGCAGCTTGAGCAGGGCGTAGAGCGTGTCTGGGTTCAGCGTTGCCCAGTCATGCCATTGCCAGTGCAGTCGTGGCTCAGCGCTGGAATTCATAGACGCTGCCGAGTTTTAGCAGTTGGGTCAGCCGGTCCAATGCGGTGCGCGACTCGTCGAGCAGTTGTGGGTCGGCGAGATCGGCCAGGACCAGGCGGTCGCGGTAATGCCGGGTGATCCAGTCGCGCAATGCCGCAGCCTGCTCTGTGCTGACCCACGACACTGCATTCACGGCCTGGCGCTGCCCCGGCGTCAGCACCACGCGCAGCCGCAGGCAGGCCGGGCCGCCGCCGTTGCGCATGGACTGGCGCAGGTCGAAAACCTGTACCGCCGCGATCGGATTAGCGGGATCGTCTGCGATCCGGTTGATCTGCGCCCAGACACGTGGATGCTCGGCGCACTCCTGTGCCACCGCCAGCAGCATGCCGCCGCCCGGCAAGCACAGCAGTTGACTGTTGAACAGGTACGAGGCGATGGCTTCGTCAACGCTAATGTCTGTATCCGTAATCTCGACGAATAGCGGCCGCCGCGCGCCGCTAAAGTGGGTGCAGACCCAGGCCCGCAGCGCTGCCGTATCGGCGTAAGCGCGCTCGTGATACAGCAGCACTTCGCGATTGCCGACGGCGATGACATCGTTGTGGAATACGCCCTGGTCGATCACTGTGGGATTTTGCCGCACATGGCAGGTGCGCCGCGCCGCCAGGCCATGCAGTCGGGCAATGGCTTCGCCAGCGGCGCGGGTCTGGCGTGCGGGAAATTTCTGCGGTGCCGGTTCGTCATCGCTGCCTTTGCCATAGACGAACAATTCCAGTCCGGCTTCGCCGTGTTCGCTGCACAAGCGCGTGTGGTTGGCGGCGCCCTCATCGCTGGTTGCCGGCACGGCGGGCAAGGCCGGGTGATGCGCGAAGTGCAGAGCGTCGGGAAATGTGGCTTGCAGCAGGCGCGCGGTGCATGCGGTTTCCAGAGCGCGGTGAGGATGGCTGCAAAGATTGGCGGGCGTGAAATGCACGCGGCCGTCGGCGGTGTCAGCCCCCGGCGAGACGGTTGCAGCGTTGGCGGTCCACATCGACGAAGCCGAACTGACCGCAGCCAGCAGTTGCGGTGCTTCCTGATGAACCCTACGCAGGATTTCGGCGTCGCGCCCACGGTAGCCGAGTTTGCGCAGCGTCGGAAGATGCGGCCGCTCCTGCGGTGGCAGCACGCCTTGCGCCAACCCGATTTCTGCGAGCGCCTGCATTTTAGCGAGTCCCTGCAAGGCTGCCGCACGCGGGTTCGAGGGCTGCTCCGCGTTTTTCGCCGAGGCGACATTACCGGTCGCCAGCCCCGCGTAGTTGTGCGTAGGGCCAACCAGACCGTCGAAGTTGGCTTCGATGGCGCTGTGGCTCACAACGAGATTCCGGGTGCGAGCGTCGTTGGCAGTTGCGAGCGTGGCGACTGCATTGAGGCAACCGGATAGGCGCAGTAATCGGCGGCGTAGAACGCGCTGGCGCGATGGTTGCCGCTGTCGCCGATGCCGCCGAACGGCAGGCTGCTGGCGGCACCGGTAATCGGGCGGTTCCAGTTGACGATGCCGGCGCGGATGCGGCGGTAAAACAATTCCCAGTCCGTTGCACGATCCGACAGCAGTCCGGCCGAGAGTCCGTAGCGTGTGCGGTTGGCGAGTTCGATGGCCTGCTCCAGCGTGTCGTAGCGGATCAGCTTGAGCAGAGGGCCGAAATCTTCCTCATCCGGCAGTTCGACCACTGCGCTGACATCGAGCAGGCCGGGTGACAGGAACGCTGCGCCCTGTGGCAGCTTCTGCATTTCCACCAGTGGACGTGCACCGAGCGCGAACAGTTTTTGTTGTGCCTCGAGCAACTGTTGCGCCGCCGACGCGGAAATCAGCGGCCCCATGAACGGCTGCGGAGCTTCGTTCCACGCACCGACGCGGATCGTCTTGATCGCAGCAATCAGCCGCTCAACCAGTGCATCGCCATCGCCGCCATGAGGTATGAACAGGCGCCGCGCGCATGTGCAGCGCTGACCCGATGACAGGTAGGCGGATTGCAGGATGTCGTAAACCGTCGCGCGAGTATCGGCGACACTGCCGACCACCAGAGGATTGTTGCCGCCCAGTTCCAACGCGAGGATTTTCCCGGGATGGCCGGCAAACTGACGATGCAGCAGGACGCCGGTGCGTGCGCTGCCGGTGAAATAAAGACCGTCGAGATCGGGATGTGCGGCAATCGACTCGCCGGTGGCGCGCTCGCCTTGCAGCAGTGTCAGTACGCCGTTTGGCAGACCTGCCTGTTGCCACAGCTTGATGGTTTCCTGAGCCACTCGCGGCGTCTGCTCGCTGGGCTTGAACAGGACGCAGTTGCCGGCCAGCAGTGCCGGCACGATATGGCCGTTGGGCAGATGGCCGGGAAAATTGTAGGGGCCGAACACTGAGACCACGCCATGCGGCTTGTGCGTCAGCGCGGTTTTTACCGTACCGTTTTCGCTGGCGTGATCGCCGCTGCGCGCATGCCATGCGCGCACGGAAATATCGATCTTGCCGATCATCGCCGTCACTTCCGTGCGGCATTCCCACAGCGGCTTGCCGGTTTCGCGGGCGATGGTGTCGGCGAGCATTTCCCGGTGTTGTTCAAGCAGCGCGGCAAAGCGCCGTGCGATCTGCTCGCGTGCGTCGAAGGGCAGCACGCTCCAGCCATCGAAGGCGCGGCGCGCAGTGCGCATCGCCGATTCGACATCCTCGGCGGAGGCACCGTGACCGCGCCACAGCACTTCGTCATGCGCCGGATTGCGGCTGTCGAAAATCGCGCCGTTGCCCGCACACCAGGTGCCGTCAATGAACAAATGGCCGTGCATGCGTCGCTCCTTCAGGGCGCGGGAAACAGATCGGGCGTACGGCCCATCAGGTGGTAGGCGGCCAGTCCGACCCATTCCTTGAGGCCGAGCGCGAGTTTGAGCAGCCGCCATTCGGGATCATAGCTGTCGTCGGGCGTGGTCAATGCGCTGAGGTAGTCCACTGGATACGCGACTACCGGCCAGCCGACGGCGCGGAAGCAGCCGACCGCGCGCGGCATGTGTGCGGCCGAGGTCACCAGCAGCCAGCGTTGGCCGGCGCGCGGCTGCACCAGTTGTTTGCTGTATGCGGCGTTTTCCCAGGTGTTGCGCGAGCGCTTTTCCAGAATCAGCCGCCGCGGGTCCAGTCCCAGTGACTGCACGAAGGCCGGCACATAGTCCGCTTCCGAAAATCCGGTTCCCGATGGTCTCGGTGAACCACCGGTGAATACCAGTCTGGCGTCCGGATATTGGCGCGCGAGTGCGACCAGTGCGGTGAGGCGATCTCCCGACCACAGCAGTTCCGGCCGGCCGCGGTCGTGTGACACCGCGATGTCGAGCGCGCCGCCAAGCACGATGATGCCGTCCACAGGCTGTGTCGGCGCCGGTTGTGGAAAGCGGTTTTCCAGTGGCTGCAGCACCCAGTCCGGCAACGGCGTCAGGCAGGCCGCAATCTGGAATGCGACGGCGAGCGCGAGCAGTCCGCGCGCCAGCCACGGCCGGCGGCGCAGCAGCAGCCACGCCAGCACGGTCAGCAGCAGGAGCAGGCTCGCGGGCGTTAGCAGCGCCCAGAAAATTTTCGAGAAGATAAACATCGTGCAATCTTAAAGCGGCGCGGCGTGAACGATGTCGCCGGATTCGACCTTCAACACGCGCGCAGTAGCCGCATCGATCTCGATGCGATCGGTGTGGAGATGGGCGGCTGCGGCGGTGCAACGGAAATCCCGCAGTCGCGCATTGCCGATCAGGCAGAAATCTGTGCCCAGGTCCTTGCTGACGATTGCGGGCAGCGCGCATGTAGTGCGGATGGTGCGGATCTCAGCGCGTGGCGCTTCCACCGTCGGGCCGCCGTCGAAAATATCGATGTAATGCTGGTAGCGGAAGCCTTCCTGTTCCAGCAGGCGCAGCGCCGCCGCGGTCTGCGGATGCACCTGGCCCATCACCGCGCGCGCCTCCGGCGGCAGCAGCACGGTATAGATCGGATGCGGCGGCATCAGCTCGGCGATGAACGCCTTGTTGCCCATGCCGACGATGTGCTCGGCGTCGTTGTATTCAAGGCTGAAAAAATGCCGGCCGAGTCCCTCCCAGAATGGCGAGCGGCCGTACTCGTCAGAGACTCCACGCATTTCCGCAATGACTTTGTCGGCGAAGCGCTGCGGAAACGCCGCCATGAACAGCAAGCGGCATTTCGACAGCAGGTGGCCGGTGCCGCCGCAGCGGAACTCCGGCCGCAGGTACAGCGAACACAGCACGCTGGCGCCGGTGTAATCACAGGACAGGTTGAGTGTCGGGATACGGTTGTAGATTTTCAATTCGCGGCTGGCATGTACCGCGATGCCGACGTGATAGTTGTAAAACGCTTCGTCCAGTCCGCAGGCGGCCTCCACCGCGCAACAGCCGCCGATTTCGCCGCTGTCACTGTCGGCCAGCACGAACATGTAGCGTTCGTGACCGGGTACCCTGACCTCGTGCGCGAACGATTGCAGCGAGCGCTCGATTTTCCTGCGCAGGAATTCCGGCACCGGCGGCAGGCTGGTGAAACCGGCACCCGCGCCCTGCGCCAAGCGCAGCAGCGCATCGAGATCGTCCAGCGCAATCGGGCGGATCAGGTTCATCTGGATGACTCGGCAGAATGTGCCGCATGAAATTTCATCAGGGCCATGACAATTCGCCTCCGGCCATCCGCATCAACAAAAGCGCGGATAATTTCCCGCGCTGCGCGAGACTGGATATTTTCATGAACTCGCGGTCGGAGTGAATCTCGCCGCCGACCACGCCGAGGTTATCCAGATTCGGCAGGCCGGCTGCGGCGAGATTGTTGCCATCACAGCAGCCGCCGGTCGGTTTGAATTGCAGCGACAGGCCGAGTCGACGGCCGCAGTCATCGACCAGACCCGCCAGCCGTTGGTGCCGCGCGTCGAAAATTTTTGGCGGGCGCGTAAAGCCGCCGCGCAGTTCGGCACGAAATCCGTCCTGTGCATTCAGGCGCGTCAGCAGCAGGTCGAACTGCTCGTGCAGCCAGCCTTCGTCATCGGCGCAGGCGGTGCGCACATTGAAGCGGAACACGCACAGGTCCGGCACGATGTTGAGTGCGCCGCCGCCGCGCACGTAGCCGGGATTGAGCGTGACACCGTCGCGCTGGCCGTTGAGCCTGTCCACCGCGGCGATGAATTCGGCGCAGGCGCGGATTGCGTTGCGGCCCAGTTGTGGTTCGCGGCCGGCATGCGCGGCGCGGCCGTGGACAATCACGTCGAAATTGCCGCTGCCCTTGCGCGCGCCGGCGAGATTGCCGTCGGCGAAGGCCGGTTCATAGACCAGGCCGAAATGATTGCGCCGCGCAGCCTCGGCCAGCAGCGGCGCCGACCCTTGCGAACCGATTTCCTCATCGGGATTGAGCAGTACTTCCCAGCCGATCTTGTCGCGCCACGGACTCTGCTCCAGCGCCGACAGCGCCAGCCACATCACCAGCAGCCCGCCCTTGAGATCGGCGACGCCGGGTCCGTGCAGGGTATCGGCATCGGTCTGCCGCGCGTTCTGGAAAGGGTGTTCGGCGCCGAACACGGTATCGAGATGACCGCCGAGAAACACCCGCAGCGGCGCATCCGGCCGCAGGCGCAGGCGCAGCGCGTGGCCGAGCGGGCGTTCACGCACGCCGCCGTCGTCGCTGCTGCTGCGACAGGCTGCGACCGGCAAGGTTTCGCAGGCCGCGCCCAGCGATGCGAACAGTGCGCGCAGCCGTTGTGCCACCGCGTTGACGCCGGCGGCGTTGAAACTGCCGGAATTGATTGCAGACAGCCGCAGCAGCTCGTCGCGCATCGCGGGAATCTGCGTGTCGATCCAGTCTAGGTGCTGCTGCATGTCGAGCGTCATGGTGCTTCCTGCCCGCAGCCAACTTGAGCGAATGCCGGTATTGTAGGGACATCGTTCACACGCCGAACCCGCTAAAACCCCCAGTGGAAAAAGTATGTGATGTATTATTTATACATAAATATTATAATTATCAAAAAATAACAAAATGCTGCGATGGATGCGGCACAGCGGGTGAGGCAAAAGAGGAGCAGTGATGAAAAAACTTCTGCTGATGTTCATGCTCACGCTCGGCCTGGTGCCCGGCGCACATGCGGCGGACGCGGCGCTGTGGCAGCAGTCGACGCTGCACCGGATTCTCCAGCGCGGCGAATTGCGCGTCGGTGTGGAGGCAGGCTACATGCCGTTCGAGATGCGCGACAGGAACGGCGCGATCATCGGCTTCGATGTTGATCTGGCGCGGCTGATGGCGCGTTCCATGGGCGTCAAGCTGACGCTGGTCAACACCCAGTGGGACGGCATCATCCCGGCGCTGCTGACCGGCAAGTTCGACATCCTGATGGGTGGCATGACGATTACGCCGGAGCGCAACCTGCAGGTGAATTTTGCCGATCCCTACATCACCATCGGCCAGACCATCCTGCTCAACCGCCGGCTGGTGGGTACGGTCAAAAGTTACCGCGATCTCGACGACCCGCGTTACACCGTGGTCAGCAAGCTCGGCACCACCGGCGAGATGGCGGCGCGCCGCTACATGCCCAAGGCGAAAATCAGGACTTTCGAGAGCGAGGCCGACGCGGCGATGGAAGTGCGCAGCGGCCGTGCCGACGCCTTCGTCTACGACCTGCCGTTCAACACGATCTACGCTGCGCAGAATCCCGACCGGCTGGTGCATCTCGCCACGCCGTTCACGCACGAGCCGCTGGGCTGGGCGGTGAACAAGGGCGATCCGGATTTTCTCAACTGGCTGAATAATTTCCTGGCACAGATCAAGGGTGATGGCACCTACGATGCGCTGTACCACAAATGGTTCGAGAGCACGCTGTGGCTGCAGAACGTGAAATGACGGCGCACGCCGACCCGCTGCGCTGGTTCTGGCGCGGCGTGCTGGTGGCTGTGCTGTTCGCGCTCGGGTTCGGTCTCTACAAGGCCACCGAGCGCATCGATTACAGCTGGCGCTGGCACACTATTCCGCAGTATCTGGTCAGCACCGAGGGCGCGGCTTTGCGTGCGCCGTTCGATGGTTTTGTCGCACTGTCGGATCACGGCAAGTCGCTGACGCTGACCGAACTCAAGGGCAGCGGCCGGCAGGTGTTGAGTGGCTACGACACGCTGCTGGTCGGCAACGGCGACCTCGTGTTCCAGAACGATGTGCTGGCGCGCAAGGCCGGCATCCGGCCTGGGCCGCTGCTGGTGGGTTTGTGGCTGACGTTGAGGATTTCGGCGCTGTCGCTGGTGTTCGCGCTGTTGCTTGGACTGGTCGCAGGGCTGGGGCGCGTGTCCCGCAACGAGGCCGCTCACGCGCTGTCCACGCTGTATGTCGAAGTGGTGCGCGGCACGCCGCTGCTGGTGCAGATATTCATCTTCTATTTCTTCATCGGCACAGTGCTGAATCTGTCGGCGTTCACCGCCGGCGTCGCTGCGCTGGCAGTGTTCACCGGCGCCTATGTCGCCGAGATCGTCCGCGCCGGCATCGAGGCGGTGCCGCGCGGACAGATGGAAGCGGCACGCAGTCTCGGCATGAGCGTGCCTAAGGCCATGCGTCACGTGATCCTGCCGCAGGCGCTGCGCAAGATGCTGCCGCCGCTGGCAGGACAGTTCATCAATCTGGTCAAGGATTCCTCGCTGGTGTCGGTGATGGCGCTGACCGATCTGACCAAGGCCGGACGCGAGGTGGTCAGCTCCACGTTCAGCCCGTTCGAGGTCTGGTTCACCGTCGCGGCGATGTACCTGTTGCTCACCGGCAGTCTGTCGTGGCTGGTGCGGCGCATGGAAAAGAGACTGGCGCATGACTGAGCCGCTGATCCGCGTGTCCCATATCGACAAGCTCTACGCCAACGGCACACTGGCGCTGAACAACGTATCGCTGGAGGTGCGCAAGGGCGAGGTGTTATGCATCGTCGGCCCCAGCGGCTCCGGCAAATCCACTTTGCTGCGCGCCCTGAATGCCCTGGAAACGATTACCGCCGGCGAGATATTCATCGACGGCGAGGCGCTGCATGACCACCGCACCGACCTCAATCGCCTTCGCACTCATGTCGGCAGGGTGTTCCAGCAGTTCAATCTTTTTCCGCACATGACTGCGCTGCAAAACGTGATGCTGGCCCCGCGCACGGTACTCCGGTTGCCGGAGCACGAAGCGCGCGAACGCGCCAGTCACCTGCTTGAAAAAGTCGGCCTTGCCGACAAGTCCGGCAGCTATCCGGCGCAACTCTCCGGCGGCCAGCAGCAGCGCGTCGCCATCGCCCGCGCGCTGGCGATGCAGCCGCGGCTGATGCTGTTCGACGAGCCGACCAGCGCGCTGGATCCGGAAATGGTCGGCGAAGTGCTGGAGGTGATGCAGCAACTGGCCGCCGAGGGCATGACCATGTGTGTCGTCACCCACGAAATGGACTTCGCCCGCGCCGTCGCCCACCGCATGCTGTTCATGGATGCCGGCGAGATCGTCTGTCAGGCGCCGCCTGCCGATTTTTTCGGTGCGCCGCGCAACGAGCGGCTGAAAAATTTCCTGATGCGGGTCAGATAATGGCACCCAGCGATTTACCATTGAGCATCGTGCAAGCGCAGGGCTAAGCTGCATCGCAGGGGAATAATCAGCCAAGATGAGAATCCAGATGCCGCGAATTTGTCCGATGCCAGCCGGTCTGGTGGTGGCGATGTTGCTGTCGGCCTGCGGCAGCAGCAGCGCGCCAAATGTTGGCGCGGCCGGCAATGCAAGCCATGCCTGGCTCGGCCAGGGTTCCGGTGTGTTCCGCGACGCGCAATACGACCAGGGCGAGTGGATTTACAGCAACGGCATCTGGCAGGCGCGCGGCGCCAATGCCGACGGCCTGCACCGCACCGATTACTACGCCGCGCTGATGCCGCTGCCGGCCGACCCGACCTACATCACGCGCGACGTTTACAACGCGCTGACCTACGACTTCTTCGGCGCGCACCGCGCCGCGCACAACGGCGATTACGCCTTGCCGCTGGATCATAAGACCTGGCCTGACGGCACCGGCGACCTGGCTGAAGTGCGCCTCGCCGCCGACCGCCAGAACCTGTATGTGCGCTTCCTGTGGAACTCCATGCCACGGCCGGATGCGCAGATCGCCACACTGACTTTTGCCGCCAGCGGCAGTGCGCCGGCGGCGGCGCCGTGGCCGCGCAACGCCAGGTTGTCGAGCGCATGGACCGCCGCACTGACGGTGTGGGGTACTGGCGCGGTCGTGCAGAACATCGATGGCCACGAAATCGCAGTACCGGCCAGCGTCGGCGACCACATCACCCAGGCGCAGATTCCGCTGAGCCAGTTGCCGCCAGCGCCATGGACGCTGACCGGCGGCAGCGGCCTGGACGATCCGCAGCAACCCGGACTTTACTGGGACGTGTCACCCGGACTGGCGACGCAGAACGCCACTGGCAGTGGCGCGCTGACCGTGCCGACCAATGTATGGGATCTGCTGTTCGCGCCCGACACGCCGTGGACTTTCGATGAGCGCCGCCAAGCCGATGATCTGGCCAGGGGCGATGTCAGCGCCGATCAGGCGCAGGTCGATCTGTCGAAACTGCAATCCGGCCAGACCGAACTTTCGCCAACGCGCACCGGCGATTTTTCGCTGATGTTCGCCAGTCACCTGTTCGAGGCCGACGGCATCACCCGCAACAGCCAGGGGGCACTGCCGGTGGCCCTGCCTGTGGGCGTCACGGCACTGCCGGTGGGCGCGCCGGACATCAACGTCAGCTACCTCTACACCGGCCGTTTGCAGACTTATTCCATGCACGTGCCGGCCAGCTATTCAGCCAGCGCCGCGGCCTACCCCCTGATCGTCTACCTGCATGGCTTTACCGGCCTGCCGGAGGAGCCGTTCTACAATCCGGTCGGGCTGGTGCAGATGGCCGATCAGCAAGGCTATCTGCTGGCTTCGGCGCTGGGACGTGGCGACTATTTCTACCGTGGTGAAGGCGATCTCGACGTGCTGGAAGTCATCGCCGATGTATCGCGGCGCTATCACGTCGATCCCGACCGCATCTATCTCATGGGTCATTCGATGGGTGGCTACGGCACCAACAATGTCGGCACGCATCATCCCGACCTGTTCGCCGCCATCGCGCCGGCCGAAGGCACCGACTCGGCCGATCTCTATGCCAACCTGCGCGACCTGCCGTGGTTTGAAATGACCGCGGACGAAGACCTCGATACGCTCGCGCAGGCCGCCAACGCGCTTTACTCATCGCTGTCGGCGGCAGGTTACGACGCCACCCTGCTCGAATATCGGGCCAAGACCCATGAGTATTCGTCGATCTACGATACCTTGCCGCGTTTGTTCCGGTTCTTCGCCGCGCACCGGCGCAAGGTCAATCCGGCGGTGGTGTCCTACACCCGCGTGCCGGACGAGGATCGCGCCGATCTCGGCCTGATCTACGACGGCGCCTACTGGCTGTCCGGCCTGCGCGCCGCAGATGCCACCCATACCGCAAACGTCACGCTGGAGAGCGACGGCATCGCGCATGTGGTGCCCGATCCGGCGACGGCGGTACGCACCGACCAGATGGTCGATGAGGGCGGCCCCAGCGGCCGCACTCTTGCCGATCTCAAGCAGACCGTTCCCAACTCCGCGCCCGCATCGGTGATCAGCAACACCCTGATCCTCAGCGCCGCCAACGCCGGCGCCATGACGATCGATCTCAAGCGCGCGAGTCTGAGCGTAGACAACGCAAGCCTCACCATCGATAGCACGGCTGATACGCCCCTGCTGCTCAAGCTCAGCGGCGCCATCTCCGCAAGCGTCGCCGTCAACATCGACAACCTGCCGGCAGCCACGCTGGCGGTCAACGCAGGCAGTGTGACGGTATCGGTTCCGGCGGGGACTCATCGCCTGATACTGGCAGGCCGGTAAGCTGATATCAGTCGTGTGCAGCGTGGCGGTGCCTATGGTTTGCAGCCGCCCGCTAGTCCCAGTGTTCGTGGCAATGTTGTTTTATTATAATAAATAAATATAAAATTTATAAATATAAAATAACACATCAGCATCGTCATGAACCGATAGCGGGCGGCACGCCGCTGCCGGTGATTCTGTCGGGATTCGTATTCTCTGCGCAGGCATGCTCAGTACATGTAGTTCAGGAACAGTCCGCCGGCGTACTGGCCGTGGGCATTAACCAGCGGGCTGTCGAAGGAACTGCCGAGCATGCGCTGTGCCGAGGCCAGTCCTTCCAGCAG
>JBOICK010000091.1:0-34802 GCA_050739895.1 Stenotrophobium sp. | reverse complement strand
GAGTTTGGACACGCGTTCAGCCCCGCCAACCTTGGCGAGATAGGCCTCTTCGCCTACGTTGACGAACTCGTCCATATATTTCTGCCAACCGCCCTCTTCAGCAGCGGAGGCGTTGTAGGCCTTGAGGTGATCCATATCGAGGCCGTAGTTGGGGCCTAGATACGTCGGGTGTGCGCCGCAAGGTGCGTGTACCACCGTCTGCACCAGATAACGCTCGAAGGCATTCTGCTTGGCGGTTTCGGCATCAACCGTCAGGCGATCGTGCAGCACTTCGGTGCTGACGATGGTGTGGCTGGAAGCGCGTGCAAACAGATTATCGAAGAACACATCGTGGCCACGCAGCAGCGTGTTACCGATCTTGTCGCTCTCGTTGACGTGAATCAGCGCGGCGTCGAGCTTGAGCGCAGGCATCGCGACATAGACTTCGCCGTCGTCATACGGCGAGGCAATCGTCTTGAGACGCGGGTTCTTCGCCAGCACATCGGTGGCAAGGCCACAACGCGTCGGCAGAAAGGACATACGCATGCCAGCGGCGCGCAGGCCCCACTCGAACATGCCTTCGTCGACTTCCATCACCTCGAGCGCGCCGCTCTCGCGCGCCTTGCGGTAGTACGGCTCCAGCGGAATCGCGTCCATCGTCACGAACGCGAAGATCAGTTTCCTGACCTTGCCGGCGGCGCAGAGCATGCCGACATCGGGGCCGCCGTAGGACACCACAGTCAGATCCTTGAGCGGCGAACGCAGGATTTCGCGCACGAGACTCATGGGCTTGCGGCGCGGGCCCCAGCCGCCGATGCCCAGCGTCATGCCGTCGCGCAGCTGCGCAACCGCAGCCGCGGCGGAAAGCGTCTTGTCGAAGCGCTGCGGGCTGCTCTGGGTCACACCCGCTCTCCGGTTTGCTTGAGAATTTGTTGTTTCATTTTATTAAATATATTTTTATATATTATATAATATATAACATGTTTGCCTGGGGAAATGCCGAGAGCGGGTGGCGTCCAAAACGCCACAATCGCAACTCAACTGAAACCCACCGAGAAATCATGGCCCCAGATGCTGACCTGCTGGGTCTGCGTCGCCTGCCAGGTCGCAGGATCGACTTCGATGCCGCCCCAGCCGTACTCCATCGCGAAGTTGCCCGGCGTCAGCATGTAGAACGAGGTCATCTTGTCGTTCTCGTGCTGGCCCAGCGTCGCCATCAGCTTGACGCCCTGCTGCTTGAGGCGATCGTAGGCGCGGCCGACATCGGTGAGCGAGTTGACCTCGGCCATGATGTGCACGCAGCCGGACGGACTCGGCATCTCCGCCAGCGCGAGGCTGTGGTGGCGGCCGCTGGCGGCGTGCAGGAAATAGATGCGCATGTTCGGCGCGTCCGGGCCCGGCTTGAAATTGAACACGTCGGAGAGGCCGAAGCCGAGCACGTCGCGGAAAAACGCGAGGCTGGCGTCGAAGTTCAGCATCGGCAGCACGGTATGTCCCATGCCGAACTTGCCGGTCTTGAAGCCGTCGACGCCCAGCGGCGAGACGAACGGCGCGCTACCGCCGGCATAGCCCCAGCTGATCTCGTGCAGGTTGCCGGAGGGGTCGGTGAAACTGGCGATGTCCTGCACCGCGCGCGCCTTTTTCAGATCGGCGCTGCCGGCGATCACCGGGATGCCGGCCTTGGCGATGGCATCGACCGCCGCCTTGAACGCCGGCGCATCCTTCACCTCCCAACCGGAGGCGAGATAGCGATCCGCATCGCCCTTGACCACGGCGATGCGGAAGGCACGCTCGTCCATTTTCACATAGAGGCCGCCGCCGGGCGCCGCGGACGTGGTCATGCCCAGCATCCGCTCGGCGAACTGCTGCCACTTCGTGAGATCGGCGCTTTGTGCGACGACGTAAGACAGCGCTTCGATTCTGGCCATTGCGAGCGTACCGGGAATTGGAATTTCAATGGCTGCGATTATCCGGAGCGGGCACCGGCGATGCTTCATCCATTGGGGTGAGGGGCCTGCGACCCGTCCGCTGCAGGCCGCCGCAACGGCGCGCCAGGGAAACCCGGGTCAAACGTCACCCGCGATGGCAGTTGGCTCAAGGACGGAGCGCAGTAGCTTAAGCAGAGTGTCCTAATGAGTGACCATGCTGCTGATCTCGCGCGCCAGCGTATCGCGCATGTCCGGCAGGACGCGACCTGCCTTCATTTCGCTGTGGGCCACTTCCTCGATCCGCTGCAGCAGCGAGCGCGCCAGCGGTTCGGCACCGGACAGCCCCATCGACTTGAACGACATCGCGAGCAGTTTCTCGTAGCCGTCGCGGTGCTCCTGCCAGACCTGCCGGGCCGTGTCGGAGGCCGATTGCAGCGAAATCTGCAAGGACCGCAGGAAACGGTTCTTGAGGCAGGCATCGAGGAACGCGCTCACCGCCGCCTGTATCCGCCGCACGCCCGCCGGATAGCCGCTGATGGAATCGATCACATGCTGGGTCAGCTGCGCGCACATGTATTTGTGCACCGCCAGCAACAACTCTTCCTCGCCCGGATACGCCTTGCGCAAGTCGGCTTCGTTCATGCCGGCCGCACGCGCCAGGGCGGCGAAACTGATGTTCGACGCCACGCCGTTCCTGACCAGACGCCGATAGGCATCGAGCAGGGCGCGGCTTACGGCTTCGGGATCTTCCGGGGTCATGACGCAAAATTCCTGGAACAGGCGCATAGAATCGCAGATAGCATCGGATCACACCTACCTTGTTCGGAGCAGGATTTTATCGCGCCGCGAAAAAACCGGGGCAAGGCCGCGCCACTACTCACAATGGACGATGACCCCCGCGCCCGGATACCAATAATACAGGCTGGTTCATAGACCCCCCTGATTCGCACATGAACGCAACCCGCGCCGCTACACCCGCTGCCGACGGCTCCATGCCGGTCGAGCCGCCACTCGCACTCGCCAATCCCGATGCTGCGCACTGGGACCGCGAATGCGACGTGCTGGTGGTCGGGCTGGGCGCGGCGGGCGCGGCGGCGGCCATCGCCGCCAGGGAAGTCGACGCTGATGTCATCGTCGTCGAACGCTTCGAAGGCGGCGGTGCCAGCACCAAGAGCGGCGGCGTGGTCTACGCCGGCGGCGGCACGCGGCATCAGATCAAGGCCGGCTACGCCGACACCCCCGAGGCGATGTTCAATTACCTGCGGCTCGAGACCGGCGACGCCATCAGCGAAGCGACGCTGCGCCGCTTCTGCGACGACAGCCGCGGCCTGATCGAATGGCTGGAGTCGATCGGAGCCGCGTTCGAGTCCGACGCGGTTCCACCGAAAACCTCGTATCCGAAAAACGGCGTCTATCTGTATTACTCCGGCAACGAAGGTGTCAGCCCGTTTTGCGACGCCGCCAAACCGGCGCCGCGCGGCCACCGCATGAACGACACCGGCATGTCCGGCAAGGCGCTGTTCGGCGTGCTGCGGCGCAAGGTCGAGAGCCTGAACATTCCGCTGATGCAGCAGAGCGCGGTACATAGACTGATCATCGACAGCGCCGGCGACCGCGTCATCGGTGCCGAAGTCTGGCAGTTGGTTCCCGGATCGCCGGCCGCCGCCACACATCAGAAGCTGATGCGTCGTGCCGAAGCCGTGCACAACGTCGCGCCGAAGTGGGCCGACAAGCTGCGCGCCAAGGCGCTGACGCTGGAAATGAGCGAATCGCGGCCGCTGGCGATTCGCGCCAAACGCGGCGTGGTGCTGAGCACCGGCGGCTTCATCTTCAATCGCGAAATGGTCGCGGAGCACGCACCCAAATATCTGCAAACCATGCGCCTCGGCGCGACCGGCTGCGACGGCAGCGGCATCCGCCTGGGCCAGACCGTCGGCGGCGCCGCGGCACGGCTGCACAAAGTCTCGGCCTGGCGCTTCATCAATCCGCCGCAGCCCTGGGCCAGGGGCATCGTCGTCGACGCCCAAGGCCAGCGCTTCTGCAACGAAGCCTCCTACGGCGCGCGCCTCGGCGTGGAAATGTGCGAGAACCACGATGGCCGCGCCTGGCTGGTGCTGGACTCGCGCCTGCGCAAGGCGGCGTTCCGCGAAGCCTTCTTCGGCGGGCTGTGGGCGTTCCAGAGCATCCCGGCGATTTTCCTGATGCTGTTCGCGCCGCGCGCGAAGACGCCGGAGCAACTGGCGGACAAGCTCGGCATGCCACCGGCGGCGCTGCGCGCCACGGTGGACGCCTACAACACCGCCGCGCGCGGCGATGCCAAGGACACGCTGGGCAAAGCCACACCCATGATGCAGGCGCTGGATCAGGGACCGTATTACGCGTTTGAGATTTCCGCGCACAGCAAGACTTTTCCCTGCCCCGCGATCACGCTCGGCGGACTGCGCGTCGACGAGGACAGCGGTGCGGTGCTGCGCGCTGACGGCCACACCATCGCCGGTCTTTACGCGGCAGGCCGCGCCGCCATCGGCATCGCCTCCAACGGCTATGTCAGCGGGCTATCGCTGGCCGACTGCCTGTGGTCGGGTCGTCGTGCCGGCCGCCATCTCGGCGAAACCACCTAGCACCGAAGCAAGCCGCGCGGTGCATTTTCAATCCGAACATATTCAACAGGAGTAAACATGGGACGCGTACAAAACAAGGTTGCGATCATCACGGGCGCGGCCAGCGGCGTCGGCAAGGAAGACGCCATCCTGCTGGCCCACGAGGGCGCCAAGGTGGTGCTGACCGACCTCAACGATGCCGAGGGCATCAAGGTCGCCGACAAGATCAATGCCGACCATCCGGGCGCGGCGCTGTTCATCAAGCATGACATCGCTTCCGAGGACAACTGGAAGACGGTGATGGCCAGGACCGAGGAAGCTTTCGGCGGACTCGACATCCTCGTCAACAATGCCGGCATCCTGCTGTACGGCAACATCGAGAACACCGATCTGGCGACTTGGCAGAAAATCCAGCGAGTCAATTCCGACGGCTATTTCCTCGGCTGCCACTTTGGCGTGGCGGCGATGAAGAAACGCGGCGGCGGTTCGATCGTCAACATGGCTTCGATCTCCTCTATCGGCGGCGTCAGTTCCTTCTGCGCCTATTCCGCTTCCAAGGGCGCGGTCACCGCGATGACGCGCAGCATCGCCGCACATTGCCGCATGACCCTCAACAACATCCGCTGCAACTCGATCCACCCGGACGGCATCATGACGCCGATGGTCACCAACCTGCAGTCGACAATGCCCAAGGGCACGCAAAGCGCCGTGCGTTTGATGGACCAGAAGCAGATGATGGCGCGCTTCGCCAAGCCCACCGATATCGCCAACCTCGTGCTGTTCCTGGCCTCGGATGAATCGAAGTTCATCAACGGCGCGGAAATGCGCATCGACAACGGCTACCTGATGTGGGCAGATTGATCGCATAGCGATCAATCTGCGAAGGTAGATTCCGTCGCCGACCAACCAAAAAGAATATGAGCCGCGTCCAATATCATCCGTTGAAAGTCCGCGAAGTCGTCGAAGAGACGGCGGACGCGCGCTCGATCGTGTTCGAGGTGCCGCCGGAGCTGAAACCGGCGTTTGCCTACAAGCCCGGGCAATTCATCACCGTGCACGTGCCCTGCGGCGAGCGGCCGCTGCCGCGCTGCTACTCGGCGTCGAGCACGCCGGCCGCCGACGAGCCGCTGCGCGTGACCGTCAAGCGCGTCACCGACGGCCGCGCCTCGAACTGGCTGTGCGGCACGCTCAAGGCTGGCGACACGCTGAACGTCGCCGTGCCGGCCGGCATCTTCACGCCGAAGTCGCTGGACGGCGATTTCCTGATGTTCGCCGGCGGCAGCGGCATCACGCCGGTGCTGTCGATCATCCGCACCGTGCTGCTCTCCGGCAAGGGTGCGATCCGCCTGATCTACGCCAACCGCGACGAGCGCTCGGTGATTTTCGGCACGCTGCTGGCCAGACTCTCGCGCGAAAATCCGAAACGCCTGCAGGTAATCCACTGGCTCGACACGGTGCAGGGCATTCCCTCGCAGGCGCAGATCAGCGCGCTCGGCCGCGGCTTCGAGCATGCAGAATGTTTCATCTGCGGCCCGTCGCTATTCATGGACGCCACCGCCGCCGCCGCCGCCCACGACCTCGGCATGCCCAATGCCCGCATCCACGTCGAGCGCTTCGTTTCGCTGCCGGATGACAGCGACGAAGCCGCGCCCGCGGCGGTCGCGGACGGCGCAGATGGCGAACGCACCCAGCTTGAAGTGACGCTCGACGGTGCAACCCGGCAAGTCGATGTCCTGCCCGGACAATTGCTGATCGAAGCGATGGAAGCCGCCGGCATGGAGCCGCCGTATTCCTGCCGCGCCGGCGCCTGCGCCGCCTGCATGTGCCACCTCGACGAAGGCGAAGTGGAACTGCGCCACAACCAGGTGCTGGATCAGACCGACCTCGGCAATGGCTGGATCCTCGCCTGCCAGGCCGTGGCAAAAACACCGCGGATACGCATCAGCTATCCATCGTGAGACAAAACGTGACCCGTGAGACGCAAGCCGAAACGCAAACTCTGACCGCCGCAACCGTCCCTCTTGCCTTCGCGGAATCGGTACGCAAGTACGCCTCACGCACCGCAGTAATCGCCGAAGACGGCAGCGAACTCAGCTACGCCGAACTCGACCAGTTGCGCATCTATGCCGCACGCGCGTTGCTGGCACTGGGCGTGAATCATGGCGACCGCGTCGCGATCTGGGCGCAGAACTGTGTCGAGTGGATCGTGAGCGGTCTCGCGATCCACAGCGTCGGCGCGGTGCTGGTGCCGATCAACACCCGCATGAAAGGCCACGAAGCCGCGTATGTACTGGAAAAATCCGGCGTGTGCGTGCTGTTTTGCGCCGGCAATTTTCTCGGCACACATTATCCGAGCCTGATTGCCAGGGAACACTGGCCGAAGTCACTGAAACACGTCATCGTGCTGCGCGACGAACAGGCCGGTGATCGCGGCTGGCGCACTTTCATGGCGCACGCCGATGAGTCGCACACCGAAGCGGTGATGGCACGCGCCGCAGCCGTGCGGCCGAGCGACCGCATGGACATCCTGTTCACCTCCGGCACCACCGGCCTGCCCAAGGGCGTCGTCACCACCCACCAGCAGAACCTGCGCGTGATCGCCGACTGGTCGCGTGCCGTGGGCCTGGTACCGGAAGACCAGTACCTGGTCGCCAACCCGTTCTTCCACTCCTTCGGCTACAAGGTCGGCTGGCTTGGTGGCCTGCTCGCGGGCCTGACGGTGCTGCCGCACGCGGTATTCGACGCCGGCGCGATTCTCAAGCGCATCGCCGCACAACGCATCTCGGTGCTGCCCGGCCCGCCGACGCTGTTCATCTCGCTGCTCAACGATCCGGCGCGCACGACCGCCGATCTGTCATCGCTACGCGCCACCATCACCGGCGCCGCCGCCATCGCGCCGAGCCTGATCGAGCGCATTCGCGCCGAACTCGGCTTCAAGGTTGTGCTGACCGGCTATGGCCTCACCGAGACCTGCGGCGTGGTCTCGCTGTGCGATGCCGGCGATGATGCCGAAACCATCGCGCTGACCAGCGGCAAGGCGATCCCGGGCATCGAGTTGCGTTGCATCGATGGCGACGGCAGGCCGCTGCCCGCAGGCGAGGCCGGCGAGATCGTGGTGCGCGGCTACAACGTCATGCAGGGTTATCTCGACGACGCGGCCGAGACCCGCAAGGCCATCGACGCCGACGGCTGGCTGCACACCGGCGACATCGGCATCCTCGACGCGCGCGGTTATCTCAGGATCACCGACCGCCTCAAGGACATGTACATCACCGGCGGCTTCAACTGCTACCCGGCCGAGATCGAGCGCATCATCGCCGCACATCCTGCGGTGGCGCAGGTCGCGGTGGTCGGCGTGCCGGACGAGCGCCAGGGCGAGGTCGGCAAGGCTTACGTCGTCACCCGTCCCGGGCAACAGATCGAGAGCAAGGATTTCATCAGCTGGTGCCGCGAGCATATGTCCAACTACAAGGTGCCGCGCACCGTCGAAGTGGTCGCCGCGCTGCCGACCAATGCCTCCGGCAAGGTCATGAAATTCGAGTTGCGCAAAAACATCACCGTTTGATTACCCGCATCGCGACCCGCTATCGCTTCGGATAGCGCAATTTTGTTAAAATTTATTTACTTAATATAAATATAGTAAATATTTTATAACATGTTGCCCGCTCTTGCCCTGGACAGCGGGTGACGCGCACTGGCGAAACACCGGCCAGCACTGCAACATCACACTTTGCAATTGCGCCCCTGCGCACGCAAAGCCCATGAACCCGGACGCAGCCGACAGCACACAGGCCCTTGTCGAAGCGGTGTATCGCAGCGAGTCGCGCGCGGTGCTCGCCACGCTGATCCGGCTGCTCGGCGATTTCGATCTGGCCGAGGAGGCCCTGCACGAAGCATTCCGCGCGGCGCTGGAGCAATGGCCGCAGCAGGGCGTGCCGCACAATCCGCGGGCTTGGCTGGTCTCGGCCGGACGCTTCAAGGCCATCGACAATCTGCGCCGGCAATCGCGCTTCGAGCCGCTGGATGCCGAGGTGCACGATCACGCCGCCGATGAAGCGGCCGAGCTGGAATCCGACAGCGTTGAGGACGACCGTCTGCGCCTGATCTTCACCTGCTGCCATCCGGCGCTGACGCAGGATGCGCAGGTGGCGCTGACGCTGCGCGAAGTCTGCGGCCTGACCACCGAGGAAATCGCCCAAGCATTCCTGACGCCGGCGCCGACGCTGGCGCAGCGCATCGTGCGCGCCAAGACCAAGATCCGCGATGCGCGCATTCCCTACGAAGTGCCCGGCGCCGCGGAGCTGCCCGAACGCCTGGCGCCGGTGCTGCGCGTCATCTACCTGGTGTTCAACGAAGGTTACGTCGCCAGCTCCGGCGCATCGCTGACCCGGCACGACTTGTCCGCCGAGGCGATCCGCCTCGGCCGCCTGCTCGCCGGCTTGCTGCCCGCGCCCACCCGCGACACGGCACTGCAAAACGGGGAGCCAGGAGCGGGCGAAAAATCTCCTGCACAACCATCGCACGCGGGCAATCGGTCTCCTCCCGCACCCACCTCCCTTCGGTCGGGCGCCGTGTCGGAGCCCGAAGTGCTGGGCCTGCTGGCGCTGATGCTACTGCACGATTCGCGCCGGCTGGCCCGCGTCTCCGGCGACGGCGAACTGGTGCTGCTCGACGAACAGGACCGCGCGCTGTGGAATTCCGCGCAGATCGAGGAAGGCGCCGCGCTGGTCAGGCGCTCGCTGGTCTCGCGCCGGTTTGGCCCCTACACCCTGCAGGCCGCGATTGCCGCCGTGCACGCACAGGCCCCGGCCGCGTCGGCGACCGACTGGGGCCAGATCGTCGAGCTTTACGGCGTGCTGATGGAGATGGAGCCCTCGCCCATCGTCGAACTGAACCGCGCCGTTGCCGTGGCGATGCGCGACGGCGCGCAAGCCGGTCTGGCGCTGGTGGACGCCGTCCTCGAACGCGGCGAACTCGCCGACTACCGCCTGGCGCACGCCGCACGCGCCGACCTGTGCCGGCGCCTGGGGCGCAAGGCGGAGGCGCGCGCTGCCTATGAGCAGGCGCTGGCGCTGACGCGGCAGGAGGCGGAGCAAGGTTTCCTGAAGCGGCGTCTTGCGGAACTGGAAAAATAATTTTGGGACGATGTCGAAATGGCCTGCGGTCGTTCGACTAATGGATAAGGCACGGCTATTCCGGTCGTGCCGCTATGGAGATGTCCATGTTCAAGCTGACCCTGGCTGTGATAGTTCTGGCGATCGCGGCGGTGCTGGTCCTGGCCGCGATGAAGCCCGACACTTTCCGCGTGCAGCGCACCGCGAGCATCAAGGCGCCGCCGGAGAAAATTTATCCGCTGATCGCCAACCTGCGCGACAACGCCAGGTGGTCGCCGTACTGGCGCAGGAATCCGACCATGAAGAGCACCTACAGCGGCCCGGACAGCGGTCCCGGCGCGCAGGTGGATTTCGACGGCGACCGCAACGTCGGCTCGGGCCGCGTGACGATCACCGAGGTCGCGCCACCGAACAAGGTGACGATGCGGCTGCAGATGCTCAAGCCCTTCGCCGCCGACAACGTCGTCGAGTTCACGCTCGCGCCCAGGGGCGACACCACCGACGTGAGCTGGTCGATGCAGGGGCAGCGTCCCTACATGATCAAGATCATGTCCGTGTTTTTCAACATGGACCGCATGGTCGGCAACGATTTTGCAGAAGGCCTCGCCAACCTCAAGGCGCTGGTCGAAACCTGAACACCGCACACCCACCAGGAGATTGACATGCAAATCCAACCGTATCTGTTTTTCAACGGCCGCTGCGAAGAAGCGATCGAGTTCTACAAGAAGGCGCTCGGCGCCGAAGTCGTCATGCTGATGCGCAACAAGGAAAGCCCGGAAGCGCCGCCGCCGGGCATGCTGCCGCCCGGAAGCGAGAATAAGGTAATGCACGCGAGTGTCCGCATCGGCGATGCCGAGTTCATGGCCTCGGACGGCCACTGCAGCGGCCAGCCGGATTTCAAGGGCTTTTCGCTGTCGCTGACTTTTCCGGACGCGACCAGGGCCAAGCAGGCTTTCACGGCACTGGCCGACAAGGGGAAAGTGGACATGCCCCTCGGCAAGACCTTCTGGTCGCCGTGCTTCGGCATGCTGACCGACCGCTTCGGCCTGCAGTGGATGATCACCGTGCCGCCGCAGGCGTGAATGCGGCAGCCAAGGAGACTCCGTAGTGTCCCTCTTTGAACTTGCCCGCTTGCGATGGGAGCCGCGCGGCTTGGGCGCGGGCTCGCGAGTAGCGGTCAACTCCGCGATGTCGTTATGCCTCGCAGCCGATACGCCAGGCCCGCAGCCGTCGCCAGGAACATGGGAATGCGAGATACAGGAGTAACCGGAGCACTGAAATGGGCAGACAGATACATATAGCTGCTGCGTTTTACCTGGTGGCGATGGTCGCCTTGATAGTAGGCGTGGATCTTGTGTTCTTTAGAGGCCAATTCTGGGCACGGCTGCTAGTGAACATAGGCATCGTCTTGGTGTTCACCGCTTTCTACCTGAGATTCTTCACGCAGCCATGATCGCAAGAGACATGAACCGCGGCCCGGAGACCGGTCCAAAGTTCAAACTGAGACACTACCGGAGACTTCGATGAGCAACAGGATCACACCCTGCCTGTGGTTCGACACCCAGGCCGAGGAAGCGGTGAAGTTTTACACCTCGATATTCAAGAGCTCGAAGATCGGCGCCATCTCCCACTACGGCGATGGCGCGCCCATGCCCAAGGGCACGGTGCTGGTCGTCCAGTTCCAGCTTGATGGGCAGGACTACATGGCGCTCAATGGCGGACCGCTGTTCAAGTTTACCGAGGCGGTCTCGCTGGTGGTGAACTGCGACACGCAGCAGGAAGTCGACTACTACTGGGAGAAACTCTGCGCCGGCGGCGCGCCGGTGCAATGCGGCTGGCTCAAGGACCGCTATGGACTGTCGTGGCAGATCGTCCCGACCATCCTCGGCAAGCTGATGCAGGTCGACAACCCGGCCGGGTGGGGCCGCGTCATGCAGGCGATGATGCAGATGGTCAAGCTCGACATCAAGGCACTGGAGAAGGCTTATGCAGGCAGTTAATAAGAATGCCGCGGCGGCGACCGCCATCAGGCAGATTTTCGTCAACCTGCCGGTGCAGGACCTGGAGCAGTCCGTCGCCTTCTTCAAGGCGCTGGGCTTCACCTTCAATCCGCAGTTCACCGACGACAGCGCCGCCTGCCTGATTCTCGGCGCGAGCCACTACGCCATGCTGATCGCGCACGACAAGTTCAAGCTGTTCACGCCACATGCGCGGGTCGATGCACATCACAACACCGAAGTGCTGGTGGCACTGCAGCTGGACAGCCGCGCGCAGGTCGACGAGATCGTGGAAAAGGCCTGGGACGCCGGCGGCAAGTATGTCCGCCCCGCCGAGGACCACGGCTGGATGTATGGCCACGCCTTCCAGGACCTCGATGGCCACATCTGGGAGCCGTTCTTCATGGACCTCGCCGCGATGCAGTCCGCGCAGAAGGCGGCCTGAGATGAAATACCTGTGTCTGGCTTACGAGGAAGAGGCCAAGTTCAACGCCATGTCGCGACGCGAGTGGGACGCGCTCAGGGACGAAACCCTGGCCTACGTCGCATCCCTGCGTGAGAACAATCACCTGATCGCCACGCAGGCGCTGCAAAGCGTCCGCACCGCAACCGCGGTGCAGGTGCGGCATGAAAAGATCTGCGTGACCGATGGCCCCTTCGCTGAAACCAAGGAGCAACTGGGCGGTTTCTTCATGATTGAAGCGAGGGATTTGAATGAAGCGATCCAGCTGGCATCGAAATGGCCGTCGGCGCGCATCGGCACCATCGAGGTACGGCCGGTCGAGGAAAATCTCAGGCAGGATCGGCGTTACTGAGCGTCACGAGCAACGACAGGTTCAGAGGTGGAAAGAACGGCAAGTCTTTTTGCTTGGAGGTGATCGAGATGAAATATCTGTGCCTGGTGTATGGCGAGGAAGACCAGATTGCCGCGGTCGACGCCCGCGAATGTCTGGCCTACGACGAGGGCCTGCGCGCCAGCGGTCACTGCGTCGCGTCGGAGGCGCTGCAACCGGTCGCCAGCGCAGCCACCTTGCGTGTGCGCGGCGGCAAGCTCTCGGTTTATGACGGGCCTTTTGCCGAAACCAAGGAGCAACTCGCCGGGTTTTACATGGTGGAAGCGCGCGATCTGAATGAGGCGATCCAGCTTGCCGCAAAAATTCCGCCGGCACGTGTCGGCAGCATCGAAGTGCGGCCGATTCGGAATATCCGTGAAACACGGAAACTCGAATGAGAAAACTGAAAATCATGGAACACATCTCGCTGGATGGCGTGATCCAGCACTCCGCCGATGGCGGCGATTTTCCCTACGGCGACTGGACCACGCCCTATCGGACCCCCGCCGGCCGGGATGCCGTCCTCGCTGCGCATGGCGCGAGCTTCGATCTGCTGCTTGGCCGTCGCACCTACGATATCTGGTCGGGCTTCTGGCCAAAGGCGCCGAGCAGTCCGATGGCGGACCGCATCAATGCAGCAACAAAATATATCGCTACCCACCGCCCGGAAAGTCTGGCATGGGGCCCGTTCGAGGGCCTTGGACCGGACATCGTCGAGAGCATTCTCCGCATCAAATCGCAGAACGGTCCGGAACTTATCCTCTGGGGCAGCTCCACGCTGATATCGACGCTGATCGAACATGGGCTTGCGGATGAAGCGCTGCTGATCGTCTATCCGGTTCTATTGGGCACGGGGAAGCGTCTTTTTGCTGAGGGAACCCCGCCGCGCTCATTCGATCTCGTCAACACGAAAGCAATACCGTCCGGCGTCATCCTCAGTACTTACAAGGTCGCCGGGTCTTTGAGGGCCGGTGCGTAGGCAAAGCACGTAGGCCGATTCACAGGGCCGACATCCGAATTCTGGAGAAGAGAATCATGAGTAAGGTATTCGTCAACATTGGGCTTAGCCTCGATGGCTACATGGCACCGGAAGGCATGACCATGGAGAATCCCGGGTACAAGAACTGGGGCGCCAAGTGGGGGGCGCTGATGGCCTGGCTCATCAATCAACAGTACTTCCGCGAGAACCTCCTGTTCGCACCAGGAGGAGAGACCGGCCCGGTCAACGACCTGGTTCGCAGCACCACAGAGCGCATCGGCGCCAACATCATGGGCAAGCGAATGTTCGATCAAGGTGAGGTCGCCTGGCCGGAGGAGGCTCCGTTTCACACACCGGTATACGTTCTGACCAATGAGAAACGCGAACCCTGGGCGCGCCCGGGCGGGACGACCTTTCACTTTATCAATGACGGGCCGGAGCATGCCCTGGAGCGGGCCCGGGAATCCGCGGGCCGTCGTGATGTACGCATCGCAGGTGGAGCCGATGTGATCCAGCAGTACCTGGGCATGGGGGTCGTTGACGAACTGGAAATCGCCCTGGCGCCCGTGTTTTTCGGCGGTGGGCGGCGTCTATTCGAGAACCTGAGCGAGCCCGGGCCGCAGTTTCGCATCGACAAGGTTCTTGATGGTCCAGCTGCCACACACTTGCGCTATGTGCGGCGGTGAGGGCGACCCAACCACTGATTGCAGCAATCAATGGGGCCCCTTAAATGTTTTCAATACACAAGTAGTCTGAAACAGGAGTCCCGCAATGTCGCTCATTGTCTACGGCCATCCCTTTTCTTCGTACACACAGAAAGTGCTCATCGCACTGTACGAGAACAGCACTCCTTTCGAGTTTCGTACCGTTGGAGACCCGGCTGCTACGCAGCACACGGCCGAGTGGCTCAAACGCTGGCCTCTGGCCAAGTTCCCGCTCCTGGTGGATGGTGATCGCAATATCGTGGAGACCAGCATCATCATCGAGTACCTGCATCTTGCGCATCCCGGCTCAGTGCGCCTGCTCCCCGCGGACCCTATGACCGCACTAAACGTACGCTTCCTTGACCGCTTCTTCGACCTGCATGTGATGAATGTGGCGCAGCATGCGGTCAACGGCGCGCTGACGGGTGATCCGGTAAAACGCCAGGAGGGAGTGGCATTTGCCGTAGAAAAATTGGAGCGCGCCTATGCCTGGCTCGAAGGACAGCTTGCCGGCAAGACTTGGGCTGCCGGTGCGGATTTCACGCTCGCAGACTGCGCGGCGTCGCCCTCGTTGTTCTACGCGGACTGGACGCATCGTATCGCCGAATCCTATCCGGCGTTACGCGCCTATCGGGCGCGGCTGCTTGCCCGCCCGTCCTTTGCCCGGGCGGTAGACGAGGCGCGGCCTTTCCGCTCGTATTTTCCCCTGGGAGCGCCGGACCGCGATTAAGTCCCGCAGCACTCTGCCGGGGACTGCCCGACTGCATGCATTCAATCTGCGGCGCAGCATCATCAGGCTCAAAACCTTTACAGGTCGCTTGTTGCCTTCTCATGTAATCGGACGATTTTTGCTCGCGCCAAAGCTGACAAGTTCTCGTTAGTAAAAATCCAATGCGGAGAAGAACATGTACCAGCAACTCAAGGGCGCGGTCGCGGTTGTCACCGGCGCCTCGCGCGGCGCGGGCAAGGGCATTGCGCTGGCGCTGGGCGCGGAAGGCGCCACCGTCTACGTCACCGGCCGCTCGCAGAAGGAAGGCGATGCGCCGCTGCCGGGCACGATTCACGCTACAGCCGAGGCGGTGACGAAGGCCGGCGGCAAGGGCATCGCCGTGAGCGTCGATCACAGCGACGACGCGCAGGTGAAGGCGCTGTTCGAGCGCGTGAAGAAGGAGCAGGGCAAGCTCGACATCCTGGTCAACAACGCCACCGTGATTCACGACGAACTGATCGTGCCCGGCCCGTTCTGGCAGAAGTCGCTGGACCTCGTGAACATCCTCGACGTCGGCCTGCGCTCCGGCTATGTCGCCAGCTACTATGCGGCGCCGCTGCTGGTCGCCAACAAGCGCGGCGTCGTCGCCTTCACCTCCTCGTTCGGCGCCAGCTGCTACATGCACGGCCCCGGCTACGGCGCGCAGAAAGTCGGCGTCGACAAGTTCGCCAAGGATATGGCGGTGGACTTCAAGCCGTTCAACGTCGCCGCGTTCTCGATCTGGATGGGCATGCTCAAGACCGACCGCACCAAGCGCGTGATGGACTCGGAGCCGCAGAAGTACGCCGGCTTCTGGGAGATCGCCGAGAGCCCGGAATTCACCGGCCACCTGATCAGCGCGCTGTATCGCGATCCGAAGGTGATGGAGAAATCCGGCCAGGTGCTGATTGGCGCCGAAGCCGCGCTCGATTACGGGCTTAAGGACATCGACGGCAAGCAGCCGCCCTCTCACCGTCCCATGCTGGGTGGGCCGACGCAGGCGCATCCCGCCATCGTGCAATAAAAAACGCCCCGAAAGGGGCGTTTTTATTGTCTGCGTCCGCTTCGTGCCAGAAGCAGACGCCCCAATCCGACCTATAAATTGAGCCAACGGTCATAACTGCTTATGACCTTTAGTTGTATTGTTTAGCTGACGTGAGATTGATCGTCAGCGGTCAATCGCGGCCATACCACCCTCGTTGTGACGTTCGCCGGAAGCTGGCGTGAGGTTATTCAATCGTTCGATCTGCTTGACATTCAGCTTCACACTTTCAGCGGCTGTGTTCTCCTCGACACGCGCGACGCGCTTGGTACCGGGAATCGGTGCAATGTCGTCGCCTTGTGCGATCAGCCAAGCTAAAGCGATCTGTGCTGGTGTCGCACCCGCTTCTGCAGCAATGGCTTGGACCTCGTCGACTATGCGCAAATTGCGCCGGAAGTTTTCGCCGATAAAGCGAGGATTGGTCTTGCGCCAATCGTCATCTGAGAGTTGATCAAGCGAGCGAATATCGCCAGCGAGAAAACCATGACCCAACGGTGAGTAAGGAACAAAACCGATACCCAATTCGCGCAACAGTGGCAGCAGTTCAGTCTCCACATCGCGAGTCCACAGCGAGTACTCCGTCTGCAGCGCAGCGATCGGGTGTATGGCGTGAGCGCGGCGGATGGTTGTGGGTCCGGCCTCTGAGAGGCCAATGTGACGAATCTTGCCTTCATCAATCAGCTTGGCCACGGCACCCACCGTGTCCTCAATAGGCGTGTTGGGATCGACGCGGTGCTGGTAGTACAGGTCAATGTAGTCGGTGCCGAGGCGCTTCAGCGAGCCCTCGACTGCAGTTCGAATATTTGCTGGGCTGCTATCAATGACGCGAACGCCACCACCAGCGTGCGAGACGAAACCGAACTTGGTTGCTAGGACGATCTTGTCGCGGCGGCCCTTGATGGCATGGCCAACCAGTTCCTCGTTGATATAGGGGCCATAGATCTCGGCGGTGTCGATATGGGTGACGCCCAAGTCCAATGCTCGATGAATGGCGCGAATCGATTCGGCTTCGCTGCCAGCGCCGATGTTGTAGTAGCTGGTCATCGACATGGCGCCGAGACCTATACGCGAAACGTTGAGTCCGCCGATTGAGATGTGCTTCATGACTGTGTACCTTTGTTCAGTGAATGACTGGCCTGTGTTTCTGGCTGCGAAAAGGTTAGTTGATGCGCTGTGATTTGATTAGTGGGCATAATCAGCATGAACACATGAATGAGATTCATGAATGCGCGATAACCTTACCGACCTCATTGCGTTCCTGACTGTCACGCGCGAACGCAGCTTTACCAAGGCCGCCGCCAAACTCGGCGTCTCTCAGTCAGCAATTAGCCATGCGATTCGTGGCCTCGAAGAGAGGCTCGGTATCCGACTACTGACACGTACGACTCGAAGCGTCTCCGCAACCGAAGCCGGTGAACGCCTAGTGCAATCGGTGGGGCCACACTTTGAGGAGATCGAGGCCGGCCTAACGGCCTTGAGTGCGCTGCGCGACAAGCCTGCCGGGACGATCCGTATCACGACATCGGCTCATCCAGCCGAAACGATCCTGTGGCCAACGGTGGCAAAACTTCTTTCGCGTTATCCGGACATCAAAGTTGAAATCAGCGTTGATACGGCATTGACCGACATCGCTGCGCATCGCTTTGATGCAGGCGTTCGGTTGGGAGAGCAAGTTGCTCAAGGCATGATTGCCGTGCGCATCGGGCCAGACCTGCGGATGGCGGCCGTGGCGTCGCCGTCATACTTCGCGACGAGATCAGTGCCGCGTACGCCGCGTGACCTGATGGACCACAACTGCATCAATCTGCGGGTGCCCACCTACGGCGCGTTGTACGCGTGGGAGTTTGAAAAAAATCGACGCGAACTCAAGGTGAAGGTCGAAGGCCAGTTGATATTCAACGACACCCATCACGCCGTGAATGCCGCATTGGCTGGATTAGGAATCACATACGTCTTCGAGGATTTAGTGGAGCCATACTTGAAGAAGGGACGCCTCAAACGCGTGCTTGAAGATTGGTGTCCGCCGTTTCCGGGCTATCACCTTTATTACCCCAGTCGCCGTCATGCATCTCCAGCGTTCGCATTGTTGATCGAGGCGATGCGCTACCGCGGTGAAGTAGGCTGAATCGGAAAGCGGTGACGTTCAGCATGGAATGTGCAGATCAAGTCGGCTGACGCATATGGGCAGAATGATTTGTTTGACGTTTCCTGCTTATGTCCGCTATGGGCTGCAAACAGAAAATCGATGTTCAATCCGCGAACAGCATCCGAAACACTCGCTCGCCATTCTGCGTAAATTCCATCACTCGCGAATTCTTCACACGTTTAATCCAACCCAGCGCCTGCACACGATCCAGCAGCGCGCTGCCCAACGCTCCCGCCAGATGCTGCCGTCGCTCGCTCCAGTCGAGGCAGGTCCGACATAGCGGGCGGCGCAGCGCCATCGCGGCGTCCACGTCGATGCCGAATTTCTTAAACCAGTCGCGGCCCTTGCGGGTGAGGTGCGGGTCACCGCTCTTGGTCGTCAGCACCTTCTGCCGCAGCAACCCCTCGTAAGCCAGCACGCCGAGTTCGCCGGCGAGGTGGTCGTAGCAGACGCGGGCCTTGCGCAGGGCCGGTTCGCGCGGGCTGGATTTGAGGCGCACGGCGCCAGTGCGGAAGGCGACGCCCATCATCGACTCCAGCAACTGCGCCACGTCGCGGTCCGCCAGGCGGAAGTAACGATGCCGGCCCTGCTGCTCCACGGCGATGAGTCCGGCATCGAGCAACTTGGACAGGTGTGCGCTGATAGTCGGCTTGGTGACGCCGGCGACGTGCGCCAGTTCGCTGGCGGTGAGCGCGCGGTCGGCCATCAGCGCCGTGAGCACTTCGGCGCGGGCGTGGTCGCCGATCAGCGCAGCGATGCGGACGATGCTGGGGCCGTCTTTCATGGTTCGATGTTAAACGAACCATTGCGGCGCTTCAATCGGCTACTGTAGTCGCATCCTACGTGGAGTCTGCCATGACCATCGCCTGTTTCATCCGCTACCAGATCGATCCATCCCAGCGCGTGGCGTTCCAGACCTACGCCGAGAACTGGGGCCGCATCATTCCGCGCTGCGGCGGCCGACTGCTAGGCTACTTTCTGCCACACGAGGGAACCAACGACATTGCCTGGGGCGTGATTGCCTTCGACAGCCTCGCCGCCTACGAGGTCTACCGCGCGCGGCTCAAGGCCGATCCGGAGGGCATCGCCAACTTTGCGATGGCGCAGCGGCAGCGCCTGATCCTGCGCGAGGAGCGCAGCTTTGTCAGCGCGGTGGACGGCACTTTCGGCCTCGCCAATGGAGCCGCGCCGTGATCGTGGTGATTTTCGAGGTGGCGCCGGCGCCCGGCCAGCGGCAGGCGTATCTGGACGCCGCCGCCGCGCTGCGGCCGCTGCTGCAGACCATCGACGGCTTCATCTCCATCGAGCGCTTCGAGAGCCTGACGCAGCCCGGCAAGCTGCTGTCGCTATCGTTCTGGCGCGATGAGGACGCGGTGCGGCAGTGGCGCAACACTGAGGCGCACCGCGCCTCGCAGCGGCGCGGACGCGCGTCGATCTTTGCGGACTACCGCCTGCGCGTGACGGTGGTGCTGCGCGATTACGGCATGAACGCCCGCGAACAGGCACCGGCGGATTCGCGGCGCTCGCATGGCGCCTGAGCGCGCTAGGACACCACGGCGGCGCCACCCGCTCTCCTGCGCTCGCCTGGATTCTATGTTTGTATTTAGTCACTAATATAATATTTATTAGTTACTTTATAACAACAATGATTCGATCCGACGCAACAGCGGATGGAGCAAATCCACCCTAGTCCGAAAAGCCGAATAACCCTCCGCGCGGAAATGCTGCAATGGCCCCGTCAAAAAATTCGCGAGCCGGGGAGAGATGAAAAACCACACGGTCCACGCTGCTGCCGCAGAGCGCAGCGCATCACGCCACAAGGCACCGAACAGCATCGCTCGTCTCTGGCGGCTCGCGCTGCTCCTGCCCGCGCTGGCGCTCGCCGCCTGCGGCAGCTCGCAGGCGGTAACGGCGACGGACGCGGCATCGACGACGCTGCACCGCGACGGCCGCTGGATGGTGGACTCCGCCAACCGCGTGGTGCTGCTGCACGGCGTCAACGTGGTGTGGAAGGCGGCGCCGTATTACCCGCCGGATACCGCCGCGGGCATGACCGCCGCGGATGCGGATTTCCTCGCCGCCAACGGCTTCAACGCGGTGCGCCTGGGCGTGCTGTTCGCCGGTGTGATGCCGACGCAGGGCGTGATCGACAGCGGCTATCTCGACCAGATCGACCGCACCGTGCAGCTGCTGGCCTCGCGCCACATCCGGGTGCTGCTCGACTTCCACCAGGACATGTACAACGAGAAATACCAGGGTGAGGGCTTCCCGCCCTGGGCGAATTATGACGACGGCCTGCCCAACGACGCCGTGCACGGATTCCCGCTCAACGAGTTCGCCAGCGTCATCCTCAACCACGTCTACGACAACTTCTGGGCCAACAAGAACAATATCTGGGACGACTACCGCAATGCCTGGATCGCGGTGGCGTCGCGCTGGCGCGACCAGCCGTATCTGCTGGGCTACGACATCTTCAATGAGCCCTGGCCCGGCACGCAGTGGCCGACCTGCTTCGAGATCGACTGTCCGCTGTTCGATGCCACGCTGCAAAAATTCCAGCAGTACGAACTGGCCGGCATCCGCAGCGTCGATCAAAGCCACTTCGCATTTTTCGAGCCGCAGCAGTTGTTCGATTTCGGCGCGCCCAGTGGATTCGGCGCAATCACTGACCCGGCGCTGGGCCTGTCGTGGCACGACTACTGCTCGTCCACGCTGACTGCATCCTACAACCTGCCGGTGGAACTGCCGGACTGCACGATCATCGAGCCACGCACGATGGGCAACGCCGCGACGCAGACCGCGGCGATGGGCGCGGCCTCGCTGATGACCGAGTTCGGCGCCAGCGACGATCTCACCGACATCGGCCGCGTGGCGCAGCTCGCCGACCAGAACCTGGTCGGCTGGACCTACTGGTCCTACAAAACCTTCGGCGACCCGACCGGCTCTGCGCAGGCGGAGAGCCTGTTCAGCAACGACAGCGACCTGTCCACGCTCAAGCAGGCCAAGGCCGTCCTGCTGATCCGGCCCTACGCGCAGGCCATCGCCGGCGCACCGACCGCGATGGCGTTCGACACCACCAGCAAGATTTTCACGCTGAGCTACACGCCGCGCGCAAGCACCGCGCCGACGCAGATCTTCGTGCCGGCCTTGCAGTACCCGAACGGTTACACCGTGAATGTCTCAGGCGGACAAGTCACGTCACCTGCCGGCGCGTCCATCCTCACCATCACCAATACTTCCGGTGCGGCACAGGTCAGCGTAGAGATTGATCCTGTCAAATAACCGTAGGGTGAGCACCACTTGTCCTGCGTCATTGGATACCTTGTCCGGCGGGATTCTCATGCTTCAGCTATCTGCGTGATGTACACGATAGATGTTGTCGCGAACTCGAGAAAGTTCTCTGCTAAATCCGGCGCCGATGATGAAGTGGTGATGCATACGCAGACGCCGTAACGCGATATTTGCTTACGGATGCCAGGCCACCGGCTCCAGCGCCTTGAGCAGGAACGGCAGCATGATGTCGGCCTGTTGCCAGCCCCACTTGAACGCCTGATCGAAATCCGCTGCGGATGGCAGCAGGTTGACCGGCGACAGTGTCGGCGAAAACTGCATCAGCCAGTCGAAATAAAGCCGTTGCGGCGGAAGCTGCAGCTGCACCGCCTGCGTCACCGGCCACAACCACAGATGACTCGGATCCCACTGCGGGTGAAAACAATCCAGCGCCAGGTGAAAGGCGTTACGCGTGCCGATGCGTCCGGCCTGCACGCCTTCCCAGGCGATGCGCGCCGGCACGTTGCTCGCCATCGCGCCGTCCACGAACAACGCCACCTGCTGTTGCTCACGGATGCGTGCCAGGATCGCGTCGGTCTGCGCATCGCGTTGCGGTGGCTCGTATTGCAGCACGGCGGGGATTGCAGCAGAGAGGCCGACCGCATCGGCAACGCGAACATCCTGCGTTGTCTCGTCGCGCCCCAGAACGATCGCCTTCGTCACATGCGGTGTGACCAGCGCGCCCAGCAACAACATGCGCTCGGCCAGCAGCTTGGAAAAACTCTTGCCGCGCCGGCCGGCGGAGACCTCGCGCAAGGAGGCCGGCAGATGCTGATACACTGACGTGTGCACACCGGCGGTCACCGCCTCGTAGGGAATCTCCAGATCCTTCAGCCGCAGCGGACTGCCATCGGGATGCACCAGCAGTCTATGCATGCCTTTCAGGTGCAGGCGCGTCAGGCCCGGCAGGGTATAGGTCTGGCCCATGTACGGGCGTGCGAACATGTCGCGCACCCGCAGGGCCTTGGCCCAGGCCAGCAGCGCATCGATATCAATTTTCCGCGTACGCGCCATGACTGCGCCGATCAGCGCACCGATGGAGGACCCCACCAGGTAATCGGAAGACTTGCCTTCCGCACGCAGCCGCGCCGCGGCGCCGATGTAGACATAGCCCGCGCCGCCACCGCCACCCATGATCGTGACCAGCGCCTTGTGGCCGACTTCTGCGTCCAGTTCCGCTTCGGAGAAATCGTTGCGATGGCGTTCGAGCAGCTGCGCCCGCACCGGTTTCAGCGCGGCGTGCAGGGCAGCGAGCGTCTGCACGCAGCCGCCCAGGCGCTCGCGCGGATTATCTTCGCGGCGCAGGGGCGGATAAAGATCGCGCAGCACCAATTCGCGAAACGGCTCGATGATGCCGTGATCCAGCTCGACATCCGCGCGGCACGTCTGCCTGAGTGCCGCGCCGGGGGCGAACACATGCAGCCGCGCGAAGCCGAGGATGTAGCGTAACTGCTGCAATTCGCGTTCCAGCAGGAACTTCGGATGCACCAGCACCGCGCGCACCAGGGTGATTTCCATGCGCTGCAGCTTCAGCAAAGTCTTGCTGGCAGGGGCCGACATATGCACTCCGGTAAAAGTCGGGCAACAAAAACCCGGCAACGTTTCTCCACCATTTGCGTGAGACGGGGCCCGGCAAAACCCTGATAGATTTCGGCACGGACCCCTACACAGTGGATGAATTATGACCCGACTACAAGGCAAGGTGGCAATCATTACCGGCGGCGCACGCGGCATGGGCGCGGCCACGGTGCGCGTGTTCGCGGCCGAGGGCGCGAAGGTGGTGATCGCCGATGTGCTCGACGCCGACGGCGAGAAGCTGGCGCAGGAACTCAAGGGCAAGGCAATCTTCGTGCATCACGATGTCACCAGCGAGGACAGCTGGAGCAACGTCATCGCCAGGACAAAATCCGCGTTCGGCGAAATCGACGCGCTGGTCAACAACGCCGGCGTGCTGCTGTTCAGGACCATTGCCGACACGCAGAAATCGGATTTTGAAAAAGTGCTGTCGGTGAACCTGCTCGGCACCTTCCTCGGCACCAAGCTGGTTGGTGAGCAGATGGTCGCGCGCGGCAAGGGCAGCATCGTCAACATCTCCTCGGCCGACGGCATGAAAGGCGCCAACGGCCTCGCAGCGTATTGCTCGAGCAAGTGGGGCATCCGCGGACTGACCAAAGTTGCAGCAATGGAGTTCGGTCACAAGGGCGTTCGTGTGAACTCGGTGCATCCGGGCGGCATCGATACCGCGATGGGCAATCCCTATGCGGAAGCCAAGGCCGACGTCAACAAGCGCTACACCATGGTGCCGCTGCAGCGCGTCGGCGAGCCGGAGGAAGTGGCCCGCACCAGCCTGTTCCTCGCTAGCGATGATTCCTCTTATTTGTGCGGCGCCGAGATCGCGGTCGACGGCGGCATGCTCACCGGCCAATACTACGTCGGCTTTCCAGGCGCACCTGGCGTCTGAACCAGACCGCGAGCACCCCTATGTCCAGCGACGTTTCCACCGAACGTATCAGCCCCACCGCCTACGCCACCGGCTACATGTGGTATCGACTCGGCATGTCCGATCGCGCGTTGGCAACGCCTCAAGGCAAGCGGCTCGACACCGGCTTTCGCGTACTCATGGGCGGCCTGCGCATGGCCAGCGGCACCTCCTTCGAGGCGCTGATGATCGCGCGGCACAAGGGCATCGACGCACGACTGGCCCACGCCATCGACGAAGGCAGAATCACGCAGGTGATCGAGGTCGCCGCTGGCCTGTCGCCACGCGGTCTCAACTTCATCAAGCGCTACGGCGACAGGATCACCTATCTGGAAACCGACCTGCCGGCGATGGCCGCTACCAAGCGTCGCCTGCTCGACAAAGCCGGATTGCTCTCGACGCGACATCAGGTGCTGGAACTGGATGCACTCGCGGAGAAGGGTCCGCAGTCGCTGGCTGCCATCGCCAAAACGCTGGATCCAAAACAAGGCACCGCGATCATCACCGAAGGCCTGATGAGCTATCTCGACGACGACACCGCGCGCACAGTCTGGCAACGCTTTGCACGGACGCTCAAGAAATTTCCGCAGGGACTGTATCTCGCCGACTGCTACGTCCAGCGCGACAACTACGGCGCCGGCAGCAACGCCTTCCGCGCCGTGCTGGGACGCTTCGTCAAAGGCAAACTGTACGTTCACTTCAACGCCGCGGCAGAGGCGATCCAGACGATGCGCAGCGCCGGTTTCAGGACCGTCATCGTGCACGAGCCGCGGGCGCTGCCCGAAACCCGCGCCATCGCCGCCACCCGCGGCGCCGAGCGCGTGCGCATCCTCGAAGCCTCGGTGCAGCCGCGCCGCGCACCGCGCCGCCGTGTTAGGTAAAATCGCGCCGCACCACACGCTGCATCGCAGGCTTCCAAGCTGCGCTGCGCATGCATTGGAGTCAGCGCGAAATGGCGACACCCCCGTTTGGAACAGGCGACGCATCGTATCGCGCCGCCGGCGGCACCGAAGGCCTGCTGAAACTGTCGCATCGCTTCTACGAATTGATGGACACGCTGCCGGAAGGTCGCAGCATCCGCGTAATGCATCCTGCCGATCTCACCTCGACCACGGAAAGACTCGCGTTTTTTCTGTGCGGCTGGCTGGGTGGCCCGCGGCTTTACAACGAGAAATTCGGCGGCATCAATATCCCGATGTTTCACCAGCATCTGCATATCGGTGAAGCCGAGCGCAATGCCTGGTTGTCCTGCATGGCGAAAGCTATCGGCGAGCAGGATTACAGCCCCGAGTTCAAACACTATCTGCTGACGCAACTTCATGTACCCGCAGAGCGGATCAGGCTGGCGGCCAGCGGACTGATTTAATCGGCGAGAAGCGCCACCCGCTCTCTGCCAAAAGCTGGCACGTTGCGTTTAATATTATTTACTATAAATATTAATATAATATAATAAATAACAACGTTGCCCAGGCAAATGGCGACAGCGGATGACTCCAACCAAGTCATTTGCCGCTAGTGGCCACCACGTGCCGCGGCCTCCGGCGTGAACATCGACAGCGGGTATTTCCGGTCAAGCCGCCACCAGTTATCGCCGGCCGCGTTGACCAGGTAGGTCGCCTCGTAGGCGCCCAGATCGAGGTCGTTGTAAACCGTGACGCCGCGGTGAAATGCTTTCGATTCCTGTGAGTAAAAATAATTCACGTAGCTGCTGCGCCAGAGTTTTCCGTGCGTATCCTGGTTGTCGGCCCACAGCGCCAGCCAGGTGTCTTCGTCGGCATAAATCGTGCGCTTGCCGTAAACGTGCCGCAGCCCGGGCTTGAGCGTGCCCTCGATCACCCAGACGCGGTGCAGTTCATAGCGCTCGTATTCGGGATTGATTGCATGGGGCCGGACCAGGTCGGCAAGCTTGATCTGCGGATCGTTGATGCGGAAGTTGTCGTAAGGCACGTAGATTTCCTTCTTGCCGACGATCTTCCAGGTAAAGCGTTCCGGCGAGCCGTTGAACAGCCCGTCTTCGTCGGAGACGTGCATGCCGGCCGGCGGCACCGGGTAGTCGAAGCCGACTTCCGGCGCCTGCCGCACGCGCCGCAATCCCGGCATGTATTGCCAGGAGTTGGCGCTGCCGTTGGAAAAATCCAGCGGCTGGTAACCGACCGAGGTCATGCCCTTGTCGCGCTCCGGTTCCAGGTAACTGATGTAGAAATACGCGGCGACCTTGTCCTGCATCGATCCGGGCTTGCCGGCCGGCCCCTGCGGCGACATGTCGACGAATCGGGCCTTGCCCCAAGTGATGTTGCCGTTGGTGTAGACCACCGCGGTCTGCGAAGTCACCGCCTCGCTCCAGGCGCGGTAGGCGAAGACCACGTTCCAGATCGCCTCCAGTCCGCTCTGCGGAATCGGAAACGGAATCGCGCCGGTGGTGCCGGACACGCCTTTGCCGTCATGCACGACTTCCGCCGTGATCGCGTTCTGTTTCGCGACTGCGCAGACCTGATCGGGATTACGGAAATCGCGATGGCTCGGATACACGTTCATGCGGAAATCGCGCGGATACTTTTGCAGCAGCGCCTGCTGTCCCTCGGTGAGCTTGTCCACGTATTGCGCCATGTTCTGCGCAGTGATGGCGAACAGCGGCTTCTCGCTTGCGTAAGGGCCAGGCTCGTAGCCGTAGGGCTTCTTCATGCCCGGCCATGTGCCCAGATATTTGCCGGTGTAGGCGGCGACGCCATCGGTACTACCCGCGCGCTCGGCACCCAGGCAAGTCAGCTTAGGGCCATCGAGTTCAGCGGCCTGCGCTGCGGAAACCCTGGCCCAGGCCGACGACTGCAAAAGGCAGAAACTGCCTGTCACGGCGACAGACAGCAGGACGCTCCGGGTGATCGTCACTGTAATTTTTCCTCCGCTTAAATCAGTTTTTCGTAGCTCACGCCTGTGAGCTGCTTGCAGATTTCCCACAGACGCTGGCGCTGCTCCGCATCGAGCGCGGGTTTCGATGCCTGCACTTCCACCGGATTGCCGCGCATCTCGCCAAAGCCATCCGGCCCGTAGAAACTACCCGCCTTGGCATCAACCGCTGCGGCCGCGTAGAGAATTGGCAGCGCGCCGCGGTCCTGCGGCTGGCTGAAAATATTCATCGCAATCCAGAACGCGAAGTCCGCCAGGTGATCAACCACTTTGCGGCGAGGCTGGCCTTTGCGGCTATCGCCCAGCGGCGTCCTGGCGACGCCCGGATGGGCGGCGATGCCGGCCAGCGGCACAGCGGATTTTTTCGCACGCGCATCGAGTTCCAGTGCCAGCATCAGGCAGGCCAGCTTGGCCTGGTTGTAGGCACGCTGCGGTTCGTAGCTGCGTTCGCCTTGCAGATCGTCGAAATCGATTTTCGCATGGCGATGCACGAGGCTGGACACCCACACCACGCGCGGCGCGGCACTGAGCAGCAAGCTCGGCAGCAGCAGGCCATCGAGCGCAAAGTGACCCAACACGTTGATGCCGAATTTCAACTCGAAATCGTCGGTGGTGACGCGGCGCTGCAACGGCGGAAGAATGCCGGCGTTGTTGACAAGGATGTCGAGCGGCAGCGCATCGGCGTTCAGCGCTTCTGCGAATTTCCGCACGCCGGCGAGATCGGCCAGATCAATCGCGTGGAATTCGACACGCGCATCAGGCAATTGCGCGCGAATGCGATCCAGCGCCGACTTGCCGCCCTCGACATTGCGGTCGGCCAGGATCAGCTGCGCACCGCGCGCGGCCAGTCCCAGTGCCGTCTCATACCCGAGGCCCCCGGCCGCGCCGGTGACCAGCGCACGACGACCGTCCAGTCGCGGCAAATACGCGTCACACCAGTCCAGGGTGCTCACGGAAAATACCGCCGATTACGGGAGACGGCAGCGAGGGCGGCGCGACACGGGATCATGAAGACACGCAGGCGAGTGCGGGAGGCTTTCGCAGTTTACCTCACACTGCTTGAGGATCGCGGTTGCGTGCGGAGGTAAAACGCAATGCCCTCGCACACAGCATCGAGGCTACGCGCGGGCTGCGGAAAATGCGAGATCAGGGCTTATAGAGCGAATAGAGACCGCTCTCTTCGCGCACGATGCGCGAGGTCAGCGCAGCACCAATCTCGCGGTATTCGCTGCCGAAGGTTTCGCGATTGGCACTGGACACCCCCGCCATCCGGTACTTGCGCAGGAAGCTGACAACTATGCGGGAGATCTCGTTCATATCGCGACGGAAATCCTTGATGATCTCAAGCTCGTTCGGACTGCCGGCAAGATGCTCTTCGAGATAGCAGTAGAAACGCAGGTTCTCGTTGAGCAGGTGCACGTCCAGCTGGTTTTTGAAATCCCGCAGGTGGTTCGAGATCTCATCGTAGCGCTCGGTCCTTAGCAGCGTCGCAATCTCGCCGTAGGTCGCCAGCAATTCCTCGTGATCGTCCTTGAGTGAACCAACCAGGGTCGGCGAATACGAAATCCGTCTGTGCTTTTTCAGCTCCCTGAGCGGCATCGCCGGGGTGGCGGACGTGTGCTTGCCGGAAGGCATGAACCACTGAAACAGTGAACTGATGGTTTGCATTTTGGCCCCTCCCTATGATGGTTTGAAATCAGGCCACCGCAACCTTTTCACGACGCATTTCAATCGCCGGCGGCACGTGCAAGCGCTGCATCTCCAATTCCACCAGCAAGCGCTTGATGCGCTTCGACTCATGCAGGTATTCGCCGCTGGCGACAACCTTGTGCGCCGACGCATGGTCCCCGGATTTGGCCAGTCCCAGTGCCTGCGCGGCGGCGGTGTTGAAGTGCACGACGGATTCACGCAGATCGGCCACAAGCGGATTCGACGATGTCACTTGCTGCAGCCACGAGGAAAGATCGGTACCGCCGCCCAGCATCAGCTGGCTTTCGCTATAGCCCATGCCTTCGACGCGCAGGGCGGCTTCGAAGTGGAGTTTCCAGCGCACATGCTCGTCCAGCGCATTCTGGAAATTGAAATCAGGCGTGCGCTGCGCCTCGTGATGACCTTGGAAAAAGCTGAACATTTTGAGCATCGGGCAGCCTCGCAAACACTGAATTGACTCGTGAAAAATCTTATTCCACGATCAGTGTCCAGCGTATTCCGCCGGTCAGACTGCAAGCACCGTTGAGCGGTCATCCGGAATCGGCCGTAGGATAATTATTGCAACACGGTTTCAAGACAGATTTCGGGCAAGATTCTCGGAGTCTGATCACGATCCAGGATTGCCATCACCTCGCATTCTCCTCCGTCGTCCCGGCGCAGGCCGGGACCAGTGACTGATCGACGCTGCCTGCACGACATGGACTCCGGCTTTCGCCGGAATGACGAAAATAAAAATCGTGAACAGGTTATCAGGATGCCGCCGGCGTCTGGTTGAGCGCTACGTCGTTGGGCGGGTGCAGCACGCATGAAGTCCCACCCAGCGTGTACATCATCGCCACGCATTGATTGCAGGCGGTACAGCCGGAAACCGTCGCGGCGCCGCTGTGGAATTTATTCACCAGATCGGGATCGTGAATCAGCGCTCGACCCATGACCACGCAGTCGAAGCCATCGTCCATCACCCGCTGCACGCCGGCCATCGACTTGGCGCCGCCCAGATAGGCCAGCGGCATCTTCACCGCCGCACGCAGCTTGAGCGAGTGTTCGCGGAAATACAGTTCGTGGAATGTCAGCTTGGGTTCCCACAATTTCATCATCCGCGTGGAAAATTTCATCATCGGACTCTGGGTAGTCTCCACCGCAGCGAGCGGCATGTTGCTGCCGAAAATCGCCCACGGCGATTCCACGTTCATGTCGCCGCTGAGTACCAGCAGATGGGCGCCCTCGCGCTCCAGAACCTGCGCCACCTGCACGGCGTCTTCGACGTTGGCGCCGCCCTTGAACCCCTCGGTGACGCAGATCTTGCAGATCACCGCCATGTCATTGCCGACAGCTGCGAGTACCTGTCGCAGTACACGCGCCGGGAAGCGTGCGCGCTCGGCAGCAGTCTTGCCGCCGTATTCATCGCGACGCTTGTTGTATTTCGGCGATATGAACTGGCTCAGCAGATAGCCATGCCCCATGTGGATTTCCACCGCGTCGAAGCCGGCCTCGCGCGCACGCTGCGCGCCGGCGACGAATTCATCGGCGATGCGATCGAGATCAGCATGCGTCATCGCGGTCTTGAACAAGCGGCCGCTGAGCACGCCGGGCGGGTTCAGACCGCCGGAGGCGCTCAAGGGATAGCGCGTGGATAGCGTTTTCAGAAAATTGAACGCGCCGCCGTGCGTGACCTGCGCGCAGGCCGCGCCGCCTTCGCGATGTACCGCATCGGTCAGCACACGCAGATGCTTGAGACTGGCGTCGTCGAGCGTGACCTGATCCTCGAACGTACGGCCATCGGCGCTGATCGCACAGTACGCCACGGTAGTCATCGCGGCGCCGCCCGCCGCCATGCGGCGGTGATGCTCGACCAGCATCTTCGACGGCACGCCACCCCTGGCCATGCCCTCGTTGGTGGCGGACTTGATGAAGCGGTTGCGCAGTTTCAGCGGGCCAATCTGGGTCGGCGTAAACGCGGTTGACGGCATCGGAATCTCGGAGGTGCACTGGCAAGGCGATACCCGATGTTGCCGCCTACTCGCGACTTCAGCCTCATCCGTTTGCAGGCCATTCCGAATGCCTGTTCTGAGCCGCGTGCGTGACGCAAGCACTGCGCCCGCTCAGGCTTGCGCCAGGAACTGTTCCAGCGCGGCGTTGAACGCCACCGCGTTCCACAGGTTCATCGCGTGCGAGGCGGCGGGGAGGGTGACGCGCCGGGCAGTCGGCGACCACGACTTCAATGTGTCCAGCACCGCCGGATAAGGCTGCGGACTGTTGGCACCGCCGATCAGCAGCAGCGGCATGCGCAGCGCTTGCAAGGCTTCCTCGTAAATCTGCACCTCGCGCTCCGCCGCCTGCCCGATCAGCGTCGCGGCGTTGTCCTGGTTCATCTGCTTGATCCACGGCACGATGCGCGCCCAGGTGCCCTTGCCGCTGACGGTGTCGATGAACAGCGCCAGCCCCTCGTCGCGTTTGCCACGGCGGATCATGTCCAGCGCACGGCCGCGGAAGCCATCACGATCCAGCGCCGCGCTGGCGTTGTTCTGGCCGTCGTCGGTAACGATACCCGGCTCGGCCAGCGTCAATGTCCGCACGCAATCGGGGTTCCGCTGCGCGGCCAGGTAGGCCACGGTGCCGCCGCGTGAATGCCCGACCAGATCCACCGGGCCGGCATCCAGCGCCTGCAGGAAGCCGGCGAGATCGTCCGCATGTTGCTGGTGCGAGAATCGGTCGCCGCGGCCTTCCCAATTCTCCGGCCAATAGTGCCGCAGGCTCACTGCGATCACGCGACGGCGCGCGCTCAGCGGCTGCATCTGCGGCCGCCAGTAGCGGTAGTCGCTGAGGCTGCCGTGCACCAGCACCAGCGGCGCGCCGGAGCCGGCCTCGATATAAGCCATGTCGTAATCGTTGACCCGCAGGGTCTGGAAGTCAGACATGAGGCTTGGGTTATCGCCTGTCGTTGAGTGATCGTTTCAGTGACGCGAAGCAGTGCATGGAGCGGGTGCGGCGCATGCCGTAATCCGTCGATCGCGGAAGCCTTATTGACGTTGATTAAACACTTCCCGGCAGCGGGCTGTAAACGTCATCCCGGGTGCGGCGGCGCGACCCGCTCTCCCGGACAGCACGGTTTATTTGTTAATAAGTATTTATCAAATTTATTTTTATATTATTTTTAATAACATTCTATTCAGGTAAAGCCGAGGAGCGGGTAGCGCCTAAAACGGCCGCCGAGCGGAAATTGAGGAGTTTCCCTTCGCTTAAAAAAACGGTGATCCACAAGTTCAACCCAGATACGCCTGCCCGCCATCGACAGCAATACTCTGGCCGTTGATGTAACGACAGTCGTCGCTGCACAGCGCAACGACGAAGCGGCCGATGTCCTGCTCACAATCGCCGACGCGATTCATCGGCACGGTGGCGATGAAGGCGGCGGCTTCGGCGGGGCGCTCGCGCGTCCACCACTCCATGCCAGGCGAGTTGGCCAGCGGCAGGATCGCGTTGGTGCGGATGCCATCCCTGCCCCATTCGCCGGCGGCGGCGCGGGTCAGTGAGCGGATCGCTTCCTTCACCGCGGCGTAGGCGCCGTAGCCGCTCATGTCCCAGCGCATCGCGGCGGGTGAGGCGAGATTGATGATGTTGCCGTCGCCCTTGAGATGCGGATAGCACAGCTTCATGAGGCAGAAGGTGGCGAGCGGGCCGGATTCCCAGCCGGCAGTGAAGGCTGCGTCGGTGACGGCGTTGAGCGGGCCCAGCGGCACTTCCTGCGCGTTGTTGACGAGGATGTTGAGACCGCCGAGTTTCTGCACGACTTGATCGACGCAGCTTTTGAGTGAAGCAGCCTCCTTGACGTCGCAAACGATGGCCTGCGCCTTGCCGCCGCGCCTGACGATCTCGGCGGCGGTCTGTTCCAGCTTCGCCAGCGTGCGGCCGGTGACCGCGACAGCGACGCCCTCACCCGCCAGCGCATACGCGATGCCCTGCCCGACGCCTTGTCCGGCTCCCGTAACCAGTGCAACTTTGCCGCTCAGCTTCTTCATTTGGATGCCCGCCAGGATTTCGTGCGGCGATTGTGCACACCGCCGAAGCGCGTCCGCCTAACCCGCGTGGATTAGGGTTTGAGGCCGTTACCACGCACCGCGTACATGCGATGCGTCCCATCCAGCCCTTTCAGTTCGGCTTCGCGCGGCAGCTCGAAAGCGAACTCGCCACAGGCCGCGAGTTGCTCGTGCGCGGCGGACGACACCAATGTTTCGCCGCCCTGCGCCTGCGCAGCGATGCGTGCTGCGAGGATCACGGTGATGCCGAAAAAGCGATCGCCTTCCTTGATCGGCTTGCCGGTGTGAAGACCGATGCGCACGCGGATTGGCTGCTTCGGATGCTTTGCGCTGTAGGCCCCACAATCGCGCTGGATCACACAGGCGCAGCGCAGCGCCTGCGCAACATCGGCGAACGCCAGCAGAAAACCATCGCCCTGCAGTTCGACCTCCTGACCGGCATGCAACTGGACCGCCTCGCGGACAATGCGGTTGTGCGCCTTGATGACCTTGTGCGCAGCACGGTCGCCGAGACGCTGGGTCATCGCGGTGAAACCTTCCATGTCGCTGAACACGATTGTGACCGTGCCGTCGGCCGCGATGGCGCCAAAATCCAGCTTGCGCTGCTCGACCGCGGCGATCACTGCGTCCAGCGACGAGCGCATAACCTGCCTGACCACGCCGCCCGCCTCACTCCTGATCGTCCGTGCCAGGCCATTGAGCAATTGCACGAGACCGGCCTCGCTGTCTGCCGCTTTTGCCATGACCGGCCGCAGGCCGCGCGCGCCGAGCAGTAGCCACAGACTCAGACTGATTTTCACTGCTGCCGCGAGACCATGTCCGGCGGCGGCGTAGCGCCGGGCAGCATCTGTTGCGTGCGCGATGAATCCATGTGACAGAAGGGCGAGTTGCAACAGATCGTCTATCGCAAGCGCCAGAACCAGCACGCCGGCTGCTGCAAATACCGCGCGCGGCAGATCTTCGCCGGATTTGCGCGGCATCGTTCGCGCCGGAATTCCGTGGCCGGCAATCAGCGTCGACAACGGCTGCGCTGCAAACCACAACATCAACGCCAGCAGCGCACGCAGTACGATGCCTCCGTGCAGCAGGCTCGGAATCGCCCAGGCCGTTAATCCGGGTGGGGACAGGATAGCGGCGACGGTCTCAGGCAACTTCGCCAGAAGACCAGCGACGCAAAACAACGCCAGAAGCCTGCATCCGATAAAAGCCAATCCGCGCAGATCCACCGTGACTCCGGCAACAATCAGGAAAGCGCCACTATAACGACCTGGAATGCGTTCCTCAGAAAAGACGGGGAAGAAAACGCGGTACGCGCTGCTGATAGTCCGGGTAACGCGGATACTTCGCCGCCTGCAGGCTCTCGCTGAGATTGGCGCTGCCGCGGAACAACACGATCAGCAGCAGGCAGCCGGCGATGCTCCAGTTGAACCGGCCGGTGGCGGCAACGCTGAACAGGAAGAACACCACCCAGATCGACTGCTCGGCGAAATAATTCGGATGCCGCGAGCGCGACCACAGGCCGCTGCTGATGAAACCATCGGCGGTCACGCCGTCAAGTTTCTTGCCGGCTTTAATGCGGCGCTTCTTTTCGTTCTGGAAATTCCACTGCTGCTGATCGGCGACGGTTTCCATCACCACCAGACCTACGAACACTGCCGCCAGCGCATAATCAATCAAGCCGGGCGCTCCGGTGTCGTGAACCATCACGACCGGCAGCGCAATCAGAAGCAGAAGCGCGTTCTGGTACAGCGCGATGAAGAAAAGGTCGAACAGCGCCCATGCCGCCGGATTCTTGAGGCCGGGTTTCTTGCGCACATGTTCCCAGCGATAGTCCTCGTGGCCGCTCCAGAATTTCCAGCTATAGCCGCCGTGACGCGAGAAATTGTAAGTGAGCCGCACGCCCCAAATCGTCGCGACTATCGCCATCAGCAGCATGCGTGGTTGCAGGCCGCCGATGACGGTGGCGACCCAGGCATAGAGCACCGGCACGATGCTCCAGAGCTTGTCGACCTGGGAGAAATTGCGGGTCAGTTCGCCGACGACGAAACACAGCGCGGCAATCGCCAGCATCAGCAGCGTGACGCTGCACAGCATGTGCTGCTGGATCGGAGAAGGATGAAACTGGAACGCCAGCAGCACCGCGAGCGCCAGCGAACCGATCAGCATGAGCGCGGATTTGAGCATCGATTCCCCCTGTATTCTGTGGCCCTTGCCTTCAATCGCACTATTTTTAAGAATGAAAATTACTGGCGAAGTAGGAGCGCCTCTTAGG